>NZ_JBSIUR010000001.1:0-414334 GCF_053654655.1 Helicobacter sp. 23-1045 | reverse complement strand
CAAAAACTCCGCGCCACTAAATCCTTCCATCATATACGGGAAAGTCCCGCTGCTCGTGCTATCTATCATCCTAAATCCTTTAAAATTTTTCTAACGCCATTTTGCAAACGCCTTCAAACTCGCCCTTAATTTTGGCGCATTTCTCAAACTCCGCCTTTGCGCTTTTATTATCGCCCAACTCATAATGCGCACTCCCGCGCAAATAATGCGCCTTTTGTGCTTCGGCATTATTTGCGTTACGCAAATTTGAGAGCACTTTTAGCATTTCGCTAAATCGATTTTCGCTAAAAAGCACATCAGCATAGCTTAGCTCCGCAAAGGGCGAAAATTCATAAGTTTTATGCGCCTTTTGCAAGGCAATCAAATCTTTTGCGTATTTTTCAACCGCGATATTATCATTATCATTTAGCGCAAAGTGCAACATTTCTTTATATAGCGGGATTAGAGCGCGATTTTTGGGAGAGAGATTTTGCAAAATATTAAATGTGCTTTTTGCGTCATTTTTTTGATTTAACTGAACTTGTGAGAAAAATAAAATTTCGCCCATTTTTAGCTTCGCCCCAATATTTTTTGCCAAACTCATCGCATCTCTGCTAGCGTTCTTTGCCCGTTCAAAGTCGCCAAGCGCAAAATGCACCCTTGCTTCATTCTGCAACCACTGCGCTTTGTCGCCATCACGCATTTGCGCGTTTAAATCCCGCGCTTGTGTGAATGCCTTTGCGCGAAATAGGCACTCAAAGATAGATTCTGCGTTTTTGGTGAGTAGTGGCATTTGCTCCCAAAGTGGGATAATTTTTTCGCATAATTTTTCACGCTCAATTAGCGCGGCGTAGGATTTTTTTAGCACTTCGCTATCTTTATCCAAATGCGCTTTTATCGCCACCACATCCGCATACCGCCCTAAATCAAATAGATTCTGCGCTTTTTTGGCGTAGGCAAGTTTGGCATTTTCGCTATTTGGGTAAGTTTGGATAATGTAGTCAAACTGCGCGATTTGCTTTTCTTTGTCGCCTTCATTTGTGGCAAAGAGCAAATTATCAGCGCGCGTTTTTACGCTATCTTTTTGATTTGATTCAGCAAAGGTTTTTAGAAACTCGCTATTTACGCGATATGCGTCATCTGGCATTTTCGCGCTCTCATACCACTGCGCGATTTGTAGCATTAAGTGCTCTTTAAAAGCGTCATTTTCTAAATGTGAGAGCATAAACTCTCCCGCCCTAGCACTCAAATCATAAAATCCATAATTTGCCCACAGCTCGAAGTTTTTCACGCTTTTTTTTGTATCATCTAAAAAATATTTTGGATTTGCATTTAGCACTTTGCTAATCAAATTTCTTGCATTTTTTTTATCATCATTTGCTAGTAAAAACTCCACCCAAGCAAGTGCCACAAAGCTCGCTGAATCCAAATCTTTTGCGCCCTCATAAGCTCTTGCATACAAAATGGGCGGTTGGCGTTTATCGCCGTTTTGAGCGAGATTCTGCGCCAAACCTACAAGCGCGTATTGCGCGTATTTGGAGCTTTCATACTCATCTAAAATGCGATTAAAATAATATTTTGCCTCCGCATAAATGCGAAGTTTGCTGTAATTGCTGCCGATGATATAAAGCACTTCGGGCACATTTGTATCCGCGCCAAATGCCTTAATCCACGACTTTGCGAGAGTTATCACATCATCTGGCGGATTGTCTATTTTATCCATCGCGCGAATCTTATAAAGCAGCGCATCGCGTGAAAATATGCTCTCTGCGTAGTTTTGCGTAATATTATCGGCGAGATTGATTGCCTCTGCGTAGTTTTTGTTTTCAAAATTATTGCGAAGTGCCAAAAATGCGCCAAAATCCGCTCCCTCTTCAAACGCAAGCGGACTTGCATCGATATTTAGCTCCCCGATGACAAAAGGCGCAGAATCTACGATATTTATGGGGAAATTTAGTCCGCTATATTTTTGATTCGACAAAAAGGGGATTGTGCTTTCATACCCTATAATTTGCCAATTTTGCGCGGTTTTGGGACGCTCTTTTGGTAGCGCAATATCGCTTTTTAAATCAAAGGCATTTGCAAAAAGGCGCATTTTTTTGGCAGATTTGGCAGATTTGGTAGGCTTGATAAATAGATGAAATTGCTTATTTTTAACCTCGCTATAAATTTCAAAAAACTCTAATTTTTGCCTGTGCTGTGGCTTTTTAGGGACTTTGTTTATAGTGCATTGAATCAAAATCACATTGCCATTTATATCGCTAGATTCAGCGCAGGGGATTGCGTTTGGCGACTTTATGGTGAGAATTGCAAAACGCGCATTTTGCTCCACACCATAATCCACCTGCAAATCCACCGCAAAAATCGCGCTAAAAAGTCCCACCAAAAGCAACAAACGCATTTAAAATCCTAAATACCGCCCCAAATGCGATAAAATCGTGCCAAGAAGCAAGAGCGAGACGAGACAGACGATGAATGAAAGTGCGATGATAGTGGTGATTGCAAGAGTGGATTTTGCGATTTGTGCGTTGTCTTTTGGCGATAAATCGCGCAAAGCACTTTGAGATTCTGCGTTTTTCGCTGAATCTAAATCTTTTAAAAACATAAAAATTATTAACTTCATATAATAATAAATCGCAATCGCGCTATTTAGCAATAAAATAATCGCAAGGGCGATGTGTCCGCTATTTATCGCACTTGAAATCACAAAGATTTTACCCCAAAATAATCCAAAAGGCGGTATCCCGCCAAGTGATAGCATAAACACCGCAAAGCAAATAGCAAGTAATGGCGCAGTTTTGATTAGTCCGCTAAATCGCTCAAAAGGCGCGCCCTTTTTATTATGCACCACCCAAAGCAATCCAAACGCCCCCAAATTGCTAAACGCAAACAAAATCCAATACAAAAATAGCGCACTAACGCTTTGCTCCGTCCCTACCACAATGCAGGCTAGTCCAAATCCCGCCTGTGAGATGGAGCTATACGCTAGCATTCTTTGCACATCGCTTTGCCGTAGGGCGATGATGTTTGGGATTGTCGTGGTTAGCGCAACGATGATAAATAAAATCACTTGCGCAAATGCAAACTCTAAAAATATCCCAAAAATACGCAACGCCACGATAAATGCGGCGATTTTTGTGGCAACTGACATATAAAATGCCAAAGGCGGATTTGAACCTTCATAAATATCTGGCACCCACGAGTGAAACGGGACAAATGATAGTTTAAACCCAAGCGCACCAAGCAAAAACACAAATCCAAGCAATAAAAACTTCGAATCGCCCCCCGCCGTGCTAACCGCAAATGCCAAATCCGCAATATCCAAACTCCCCACACTCGCATAAATAAATACCAATCCAAATGCGAATAATCCACTGCCAAATGCGCCAAGCGTGAAGTATTTTAACGCAGCTTCTAATCCTTTATCCGTGCGATTCAGCGCAATCATCGCATACAGCGCAAGAGATGACACTTCAAGTGCGATGAAAATAAGCATTAGATTACTTGCGGCACTCATAAACTGATACCCCGCAATCACAAATAAAAATAGCGCGTAAAACTCCGCGTAGCGAAACTCTCTATAATCGCCCTTGCTTAAAAGCACGAAAAATATGGAGGTTGAAAGAATGATAATTTGCGCCACCACGCTAAATCCATCAATCTCCACAAAGTCAAAAAATCCACTCCCATAACTATCCATATAAAGTAGCGAAAACAAACCAAGCGCGATAATTATCACACTCAAAGCAACATAAATCCCTTGATAAAATTTACCCAAAATCATATCAAGGCACAAAATCCCAAGCGCACCAAGCACAATTACAAGCATAGGCAAAATGCTAATAATATTTAGCGAAGCAAAATCTGGCATTATTTCACCTCCAAAAATTTACTTAAAAATGCTTTGTTTTCATCGATGAGTGCTTTTTCGCTCATAAAGGTGACGAGATTCTGCACGGAGGCGTCAATCTTGCTTAAAATGGGCTTTGGATAGACGCCAAGCCAAATCACAACGATTACTAGCGGGATTACAGCGCAAGATTCGCGCACATTTATATCGCTTAAATTTGTATTGTGCGGTTTTAGCTCATTTAAAAACACATTGCGAAATAAATTTAGCATATAAATTGCGCCCAAAATTATCCCGCTACCAGCCAAAAATGCGATAAATTTATTCACACCAAAAAATCCTAATAAACTCAAAAATTCGCCCACAAATCCCATCGTAAGGGGCAATCCCACGCTACCCATTAGCAAAATCGCAAATAACAGCGTAAATTTTGGCATAACTCGCGCGATTCCCCCATAGTGCGCTATCATTTTGGTATGCGTCCTATCATATAAAATCCCAACCATCATAAAGAGCGCACCGCTGATAATCCCGTGGCTTAGCATAAAAAACACACTCCCACTAATCCCCTCCACATTTAGCGCAAATGTGCCTAGCACGATAATCCCCATATGCGAGATTGAGCTATATGCGATAACTTGCTTCATATCATCTTGCGCAAATGCGATGAGCGCGGTATAAACTACCATTATCACACACAAAATCGCAATAGGCACGATAAAAGCCACACTTGCATCGGGGAATAGTGGCAAAGAAAAGCGCACAAACGCATAAGTCCCCATTTTTAGCAAAATCGCTGCGAGTATCACAGAGCCTGTGGTGGGAGCTTGTCCGTGTGCGTAAGGTAGCCAAGTATGAAGGGGGAACATAGGCACTTTTACGGCAATACCGATAAAAAACGCCACAAATAGCACTTTTTGCAAATCGACATCCAAAGGCAACGCATACCAATCAAGCAAGTCAAAGCTCCACACACCAGCACTTTGCGCGTAAATATACGCAAAATACAAAATGCCAAAAAGCATCACAAGCGAAGCGCAAAATGTGTATAGAAAAAATTTGATTGAAGCATAGATTCTGCGCTCACTGCCCCAAAAGCCGATAATATAAAGCATAGGCACTAGCGAAATCTCCCAAAAAATATAAAACAAAATCATATTTAGCGACACAAACGCCCCAATCATAATGGTTTCTAAAAATAAAAGTGCGATTAAAAAATGCTTGATATTTTTGACTTCATCTAAAAAAATGATACACAAAAGCACAATAAACGCACTCAAAACCACCAAAAAGAGCGAAATCCCATCAACGCCGATGAAATAATTTATGCCCTGTGCGATTGGGATAATCGTCACAAACTGAAATCCCGCATCCGCCCCATCAAATAAAAACCAAAGCATTAGGCATAATCCAAACTCGATAAGCGCGATGATTGTGGCGTAATATTTGAGTGCGACTTTATCCATCATATTGCTAAACATTAGCAAAGTTGAGAGTGCCGGCAAAAATAAAATGATATTTAACAAATGCTCCATTTTCTCCCCCTAAATCCCAGCGATAGCGAGAATCGCCAACATTACAAATATCCCAGCACTCATCAGCATAAGACTTTGCGTCAAAATACCACTTTGCAATTTTCTCGCACTTTGTGCGCTTTGCAAAAAGATTTTTGCGATTAAATCCACCATAAAATCGATGATTTTCAAATCAATCTCTCTCCACAAAAACTTCGCTATTGCCTTGTATGAGCGGATAAAAACTATGTCATAGATTCGCGGGATATAGTATTGATTTTTTAGCAATTTGTAGATGAAATTTTCTTGTATTTTTGCTTTGTCGATTTGCCACCATTTGCTTTGTGGGCGGTAAATAAAAATGGCAAAAATAATCCCAGCGATTGCCACAAATAGCGCGAGCGCGATTAGAATCGCAAATGTTGCCGAATCTAAATGCGCTTCTTTTGGGGTGATAAATTTGGCAATAAAATCCATAAAACTATGCTCAAAAAATCCAGCAAGGACGGCTAAAATCGCTAATGGTGTCATAGCGTAGAGCATAATTTTACTTGCCTCGTGTGGTGAATCGTGGATGGCGTTAGATTCGTGCGAATCTTGCGGAGCTTTGTTTTGTGCGTTAGATTCGTGCGAATTTGCGCTAGATTCGGCATTTTCATAATTTTTTGGTGCAAAAAATACCAGCATTATTAGTCGAAAACTATAAAACGCCGTTAAAAACGCGCTTAATAAAAGCACGATATAAATCCCAAAATTTCCCTCCACAAAGGCACTTTCCAAAATCTTATCTTTGGAGAAAAATCCAGCAAATGGGTAGATTCCAGCCAAAGCCACTGATGCGATTATCATTAAAATCGCGCTGAATCGCAATGGCTTCCACAAAGCCCCCATTTTGCTTATGTCTAGCTTGTCATTCATCGCGTGCATTACATTTCCCGCGCCCAAAAATAGCAGTGATTTGAAAAATGCGTGAGTGGTGAGATGAAAAAGCGCGATAGCATAATATCCCAAGCCCCCAGCCACAAACATATAGCCAAGCTGACTCAAAGTCGAGTAGGCAATAATGCGTTTTAAATCGTTATTGACTAACGCCATACTTGCGGCAAAAATCGCCACAAACGCGCCCAAATACGCAATCATTAGCCCGATATGCGGGATTGCATCATAAATAGGATTCGCACGAATCACCAAATAAACTCCCGCCGTTACCATTGTAGCGGCGTGTATTAGCGCAGATACGGGCGTAGGACCCTCCATCGCGTCTGCTAGCCAAGTGTGAAGTGGAAACTGCGCGGATTTTCCCATCGCACCGATAAAAAGCAAAATGCCAATCCACATCAAAATCACGCCATCAATATCGCCCACACTCCCAAACACCACGCTATATTTCAAGCTACCGCATACATAAAAGATTAGAAAAATGCCTAGCAATAGCCCCAAATCTGCAATGCGATTCATTATAAAGGCTTCATTTGCCGCAAAGGACGCACTTTTGCGATTGTGCCAAAAGCCAATTAGCATCCAAGAGCAAAGCCCAACGCCCTCCCAGCCGATAAATAATCCCAAAAAATTATCGCTCATCACAAGAATTAGCATTGAAAACACAAACGCACTCAAAAACGCAAAAAATTTATTGAAACATTCATCATTTGCCATATAGCCCACTGAATAAATATGCACAAAAAGCGAGACAATTAACACCACCAAAATCATCACACACGAAACGCCATCAATCACAAAGCCAAAGTCGATATTAAATCGCCCAGCCACAATCCACTCGCTTAAAATCGCGCTAATTGCGCCATTTTGCATTACTTCAAAAAGGGCGATAAATGCGCAAACTAGCGCAACTCCAAGTGCGAGTATCGGCACGAGCGCAGATAAAATATTTTTTTTGCTAAATGCAAAAAGTGTCGCAAATAGCGAGCCAAACAGCGGTGCAAAAAGTATAATTTCAACCATATTAACCCTTCATAGAATTTAGATTATCCAAATCTAAACTTTTCTTTTTTCGATATAGCAAAATCAGCAGTCCAAGTCCCACAGCGACTTCACTTGCGGCGATTGCGATGATAAACAGCGCGAAAATCTGCCCATCCAAATTACCATAATATTTGCTAATCGCCACTAGCGCGATATTTGCGGCATTTAGCAGAATCTCAGTTGAGAAAAATAGCATTAGCAAATTTTTGCGTCGCATAATGCCAAGTGCGCCGATTGAAAACAAAATCGCACTTAAAAGTAAATAATGATTTAACCCTATCATAGATTGTCCTTTATATCGCCTGAATCGCTCAAATCTTTTTTAACTAAAATAATCCCCGCAACCATCGCAATTAAGAGCATTATCGCCGCTAGCTCAAAGGGCAAAAGATATTTTGTGAAAAGTAGTTGCCCTAGCGACTCAACATTGCCTAGATTGCCCGCAGTGGCGGTGCTTTGCAAGATTAGCACTCGTGGCATTAAAATGATGATTGCCACAAGAAGCGCACTGCCTACGCTTAAAAAGGCGATTGTCTTTGTGTGCTTGCGGTATTCGCGCACTTCTTTGCTGCTATCAAAAAACATCATACCAAAGGCGTATAACGCCATCACCGCGCCTGTATAAACGGCGATTTGCACCACGCCTAAAAACTCCGCTCCCAGCGTGAAAAATAGCCCCGAGATAAAAATCATACCCGCCGCTAGCGCACTCATCGAATACAAAATATTCGCACTCAAAACGGCAATACTAAATGACGCGATGACTAAAATCGCAAAAAGATAAAATGAGATGAATTCTAACATCACTCGCCCCCCTTTTGCGCGATGGTGCTTTGCGGATTAGATTCTGCGAATTTTGTTTGTTTCGCAGAATCTGCGATATTTTCGCTATTTTTATCATTTGATTCGCTAGATTCTTCTCGCAAAAGGGCTGCACCCCCCGCCCCGCTCCCCCTACGCGCCAAAAGCTCACGCTTTTCGCTTTTAGGGGGAGAGCCTCGCTTTTCCGCTTCTAGCAAAAAATCGGCGGTTGCACTACTGCAACCTTGCTCCCGATTTTTTGCACCACGAAGCGGGCGAGATTCGGTGCTTCGCACAGATTTAATTTCATTAGATTCTGCGTTCGCAGAATCTACCCACCCCCTAGCCCCCTCCGCAAGGGAGGGGGGATTTTGAGATTCTGCGAATTTTGCAGATTCTGCGCTTTTGTCGCGATTCGCAGAATCTAGCGTAGAATCTGCATTTTTTTCATTAGATTCTGCGGTTTTCGCAGAATCTGCATTTTCTTTTGAATCAATTCTAGTATTTGCGGTGTGGCTTTGCGCCGTTTTTGCGTGAAACGAGCGAGATAGAACTTGCGGTTCATCGAGCGAAGTTTTATGCGAAAACGGCGCAAATTGCATACCCAAAGACGAATTGCCATCAATATACCCCGTAGGTGTTTGTTTGACAGACGAATCCGCATTTTCACTCACAGCCCCAAATCCCGCAAATTCGCAAATATCCCCACGCAGTGCCAAATCTAGTGGCGTTAGCATTACTTCTTTATTTGCAAAATGCGCCCTTTGCTCGCTTGAATTTTCATATCGCTCTCCGTGAATGATGGCAATCTCAGGGCACACCTCCGCGCAAAATCCGCAATAAATGCACCGCCCAAAATTTATCGTGTAGCTAGTGATTTTTTTACGCGAATCTGCGCCGTAGCTCGTCTCAATCTTTATGCAGTTGCTAATGCAGATTTTCTCGCACAGCCCACAGCCAATGCATCGCTCATTGCCACTCTCTAAAAGGCGCATTAGCTTATGAATCGCGCGGTAGCGTGGGGATAGCGGGATTTTTTCTAATGGATATTTGATGGTGGCGATAGTTTTTGGGCTAAAAAACTCAACTAGCGTGATTTTTAGCCCTTTTAGCAAGTCAAGTCCAAATGTGCGCTTTACAAACCGCATAAAGCTTGGCTTTTCTGGCGAATTTATTAGTTTGTAGCTCATTTTCTCCCCCTAAATTAGCACAAAGCCCGTAATTAAGATATTTGCGATGGCAAGGGGCATTAGCACCTTCCAGCACAAACTCATAAGCTGGTCAGGGCGAATATGCGGAAAAGTCGCCCTAGTCCAGCAAAATAAAAATATAAAAAACGCCACTTTTAGCAAAATCGCAATGCCCCCCGGGATTATCCAAATGGGGTTGAATCCACCGCAAAATACGAGACTTACGATAAATGAAAGTGTGAACATATTTGCATACTCGCCAATGAAAAACATACCCCATTTTAATCCGCTGTATTCGGTGATGTATCCCGCGACAATCTCCGCTTCGTGCTCTAACAAATCAAAGGGCGTCCGATTCGTCTCTGCATATCCCGCGATTAAAAATAGCAAAAACGCCACAGGCTGGTAGCAAATAAGCCAAAGTCCATCTTTTTGAAAATTATTTAAATCAATCAAAGATAACGAGCCAACCATCATAATGGGTGCTAAAATCGCTAGTCCGCTTACCACTTCAAAGCTCAAAAGTTGCGAAACAGCCCTTGCTGCGCCAATGAGCGAGTATTTATTCGCCGAGCTTAACCCCGCAAGTAATGGTCCATACGCACCCACCGCCCCCACGCTTAAAACAAACAAAATGCCGACATTGATGTCCGCGACAATGGGGCGAATAGTCTCTCCAAAAAGCGTAAATTCTGGCAAAAACGGCACTGGTGCCATCGCGGTAAATGCCGTAGCAGCGGCGATTATTGGTGCTAGGCAAAATAAAAAGGCATTTGCATTTTTAGGGATAATATCTTCTTTTAAAAAGAGCTTAATCCCATCTGCTGGGACTTGCAAAAGTCCAAAGGGTCCTACATAAGTGGGACCTAAACGCTTTTGCATAAATCCTAAAATCTTTCTATCCAAATATGTCCCATATCCCGCAAACGCCGAGAATACCGCCAAAATCACTAGGATTTTTATGATGATTTCTAAAAAGCTCATTTTATATTATCCTTTTTTATGCTCTCAATCTGCGCGAATTTCTCGCCTTTAAAGGCATTTATTGCGCCATCTATTTGTGGCGAGATAGCAAAAAAATCGCCATCCATTTCAAAGTCAATGTAGATTTTTGCGCGAATCTCTGCGCCATTTATGGTTAGCGCGACTTTATCGCCCACATTTGCGCCAATGCTTAATGCCAAATCTTGCATTTTGGATTTTGAGACATAGATTCCAAAAGGCGTGGTGAAGTGAGCGCAAAATCGTGTGTAGGGGTAGAAGTGGGGAGCGATATCGCGCAAATATCCCATTTCGTCATTGCGAGATTTGGCGATAGCCAAATCGTGGCAATCTATAGATTCCCCCTCCCTTGCGGAGGGGGCTAGGGGGTGGGTAGATTCTGCGATTTTGCTATAAATCTCAGAATCTAATTTATTAAAATTTGCAAATTTTGCACCACTAATATTTTGCGGATTCAACCCACCCCCTTTGTCCCCCTCCGCAAGGGAGGGGGAATTTTTTATGGAATCGCCACTCGCAAGGGAGGGGGAGTTTTTAGTTTTATGCGACAAAATCTCGCCCCTTTTGTCCGCCCCACTATTATCATAAAAATTTTGCAATTTTGGCACTCTCAAATCGCACTCCAAATTTAGCGATTCGTAAAGCATTTCCAAATATTTTGGCGCAGAAAATAGCGCGTTTATCGGCAAGATTCGATTATCCAAATTTACAATGCTATCATTTATCGCGCTAAAATATGGCAAAACAAAGTCCGCATTTATGCTATCAAAGGTAAATTCGCCCTTTGTGCGCCATCCGATAATGCTTTTAATACTTTGCGATTTACCATTAGATTTGCTACATTCGCCCGGATTATCCAAAGTTTCGCACGATTGCGCCGAATCTAACGATAGATTCATATAAATCCCATTTGCATTGCTACTTGGCGGATTTAAAAGAATTTTGATTTTATTTTGCTTTGCTAAAATTGCCAAAAGATTTGCGATATAAGGCGCGTTTTTGTTACTATAAAAATCACTGCCGATAATTAGCAAAGGCGCGGTATTTTCAAGCATTTTTTGCAATTCTAAAAATGCTTCATATTTTATATTTGCATTTTCAAAAATCTCATAATATTCATTTTCACCACTTTGAATCTTTTTCAAATTATCCAAAATCGCAGAATCTAAAATCCCACAAATCGCCAAAATCACGGCAGATTCTGCGTTTGGCGCGTGGATTATTTCTAAAAATTTTTTGCTTAGATTTGCCATCAAAGTATCGCGAATCGCACTTGCAAACACAAAGGCGCAATCTTTTTGCATTTTTAGCGCGTTGTTGATTTTGTAGCGCACAAGGGGATTTTCGTATTTTGGATTGCCACCTACGCTAATAATTAGCTTTTGTGTGCCAATCGATTCAAGCGTGGCAAGGGGCGAATCGCCAAAAATCTCCAAAATTTTAAAGTAATTTTCCAACTCATAATTTATCAGCTTCAATCCAAGCGCGTTTTTTAGACTTTGCAAAAATTTTGCTTCGTTGTTTGTGGTGTTTCCGCCAACTTTGATTGCCTTTGCATTGTGAATCGCACTGATTGCGCGATTTAAAGATTCGCCACTCAAATCTACACAAGATTCGCCACTAATTTCTTGCCCAAATCGCCCACCCGCGCATATAGGATTGAAATTAAAATCATTTGTTACGCGATAAAGGCGCGTTTTGTTTTTGGCGTCTTTTTTGCCCTCTAACACTATTTTGCACCCCGCAGGGCAGAGATTGCAGGTGCTATCCACTTTTTGCAACTCCCACGCGTTTGTGGTGTATTGAAAAGATTTCACGCCAAGCGCACCCACAGGGCACACACTCACGCACTCCACGCAGTCATTGCAGGGATTTTCGCCGACAAATCCTATCACGCCTTTTTGCTTACGATTCCACACGCTAAATGCGTCTTTTGGCATTATCTCTTTCCACTTTGCCGAATCTAATTGCGGGATTGAATCGCTTTTTATGACTTTTAGATTCGCTTCGCCTAAATTGTCCTTACACGCCGTTACGCACCGCTCACAAAGGATACAAAGGCTCGGGTCATACTTCACTTGCCCCCAACTATCGCGCTTTTTAAGCGAATCTGCCACAAAATAGCTTTGATTATCCACGCCAAATAAAAGCGTAAAGTCCTGCAACTCGCACTCGCCACTTTTATCGCACACGCCACATTCTAGCGGATGATTGACACAATAGCTTTGCATTATCGCTTTGCGCTCGGCATTGATTTCAGGCGTGTTTGTGGTGATTGTCATACCATCTTTTACCTTTGCGTTGCACGAATACACGCGCTTTCCATCCGCCTCAACCATACATAGCTTACACGCCAAAGTGGGCGAACAACCGCTCAAATAGCAAATCGCGGGGATAAAAATGCCATTTGCCCGAGCGACATTTAGCAAGTATTCGCCCTCGTTTGCGGTAATTTTTTGATTGTTGATTGTGATTTCTGCCATTTTAATGCCTTTGTATTGCGATAGTTTTAAATGGATAGCTTTTAGATTCTGCGCCACCAAAAACGCCAATAACTCCGCCAAAATCCTTATCGATTTTGCAAGTAGCGCAAATCTCTTGCGAATCTAGCGCAAATCTAATCTCTTGCAAATCGCTCAATCCCCACGCACGGGCAAATTCAGGCGATATTTTTAAGTCATTTTTGGCGCAATTTTTTAGATAAATTACGCAACCATTATATTCAGGGAGATTCGTAGGCAAATTTAGCACAAAATCGCTTGGCAAATTTTCAGCGCAAAGCACTTCTAAATTTGAATGCGATTTTAGCGCGGATAGCATATTTAAAATATTGCTTTTTTGCGCGTGGTGAGCAATATCATCGCCTATCAAAAGCACAGGTTTTTTGTGTAATTTGATTTGATTTTTGATTTCGCTTAATTCCTCTTCGCTTACATTTGATTCTGCACTCAAATAGCCGTAATCAAGGGCGTTTATAAAATCATCTAGCTTTGAATCCGCGCCCTTGTTAGCAAATTCACATAGCAACAACGCCACAACGCCCTCTTCTGTGCCGACTTCATAGCGCACATATAAGTCCGCTTCGCAATCCAAAAATGGATAAAAGCACACATTGCATTTTGAAAGTAGCGCGGGGCTGTAAAAGCCAAGTGTGATGATAAAATCATAATTTTTTAGCGCGGATTTGCTAATCATTTTTCACTCGCTTTTGGAGATTCTGCGGATTCTGCGCTAGATTCTGCGGATTTTTTGTCATTCTGAGGGAGCGAAGCGACCGAAGAATCTCTTTGAGATACTTCGCTACGCTCAGTATGACAATGTGGGGCGGATTGTGCGCTAGATTCTGCGGTTTTTGCATTAGATTCTGCGATTTGTGATTCTGTCGTAGAATCTTGCGGGGCTTTTTTCACCACAATGCTCCAATCCACTTCATTAAAACGCAAAGAATTCATCAGCGTCCAACCATTTTGCGCCACTAGATTCGCGCTTTTTTCTACGCTACTAAAATCCCCAATTTCAAAAAGAAAAATCCCAATTTCGCCATTTTTTAGCTCACCCTCCACAATCTCACACATTCTCGCCCCAAAGTCCGCGCCCAAATGCCGTAAATCAAATCGTTTCATCGCTTCGCCCTACCTAATCTCACCTGTCAATCTCGCCAAATACGATATTTGTCGAGCCAATGATTGTCACCACATCAGCCAAATAATGTCCGGGCAGTAAATCCTGCAAAAGTCCGCAATGATAAAAGCTTGGCGCACGGACTTTTAGGCGATATGGATATGGCTCGCCATCGGAGTTTATGAAAAATCCTAACTCGCCTTTGGGCGATTCGGTGGGGGCGTAAGATTCACCCTTTGGCGGACGCATACCTTGCGTGGTTAGCACAAAATGCTGCATTAGAGAGTAATTTTGCGTCATAATCTGCTCTTTTGGCGCGGAGATATATTGTGGCGAATCCGCGATAATCTCTTTTGGCGACTTTGGATACATTGCGATAAGTTGCCGTAAAATGCGCGAAGATTGGCGAATCTCTTCCATATACAGCAAATACCTTGCGTAGCAATCGCCATCATTTGCATAAGGCACATCAAAATCCACTTCGCCATAAACTTCATAGGGCTCTTCTTTGCGAATATCCCACTTAAACCCACTCGCACGGAGCATTACGCCACTTAACGCCCACTTTTTTGCCATCTCTGCGCTAACCTTGCCGACATTTTCTAGTCTCGCTCGCCAAATGCGATTTTTATCTAGTAAATTTTCGATTCGCCCGACTTCTTTTGGTAGTCTATCCAAAAACGCGCTTAAATTCTCGCACCAATTTTGCGGTAAATCAAGCGGGACACCGCCGATTCGAATGCTTGAATGCGTAAGTCTCGCCCCGCAATAATCTTCGATTAAATCTAGTCCATATTCTCGCTCTTTAAATCCATACAGCATAATCGATAGTGCGCCCACATCCATCGCGTGCACGGAGATGAAAAATAAATGCGAAATAATGCGATTGACTTCTAAAAGCATTGTGCGGATTATTTGCGCACGGAGCGGGATTTGCAAATCAAGCAATTTCTCTACACTCGCGCAAAAGGCGTAATTATTCGAAGTGGCGTTGATATAGTCCATTCTATCGGTGGTGGGGATAAATTCGCTATAAATCATATTTTCTGCCATTTTCTCCATACCCCGATGCAAATATCCAATATCAGGCGTGGCTTTGGTAACTAGCTCGCCATCTAATTCTAAAATCAGCCGTAACTGCCCGTGTGCGCTAGGGTGCTGGGGACCGAAGTTTAATATCATCTTATCATCATCGCGCTCAAAGGCGATATTTTCAAATTGCGGTTTTAGCTTCGTGTAAATTTGCTTCATTTTATCGCCTTTTGTCTAATTGCTTTTGCTTTGCTTTGTCAAATTTGGTAACGACAAAAACGCCATCTTTTTCTTGGTAGCGGATTTCTGTGGGTTCGTCACTTGCGCTTTTTGCTTTTGCGCCCTTTGGCACTTCAAATCCCGCAAGGGCAAAATTCATCGTATCGCTCTCATCGACAAACGCCGAATCTCGATTTTCCGCGCCCACGCTATCCCTATGCTCCACGCCAAAAATTTTGTCAATCTCATACCACTGCGCATCTTCATCGCCTTGCAACGGATAATCCTTTCGCAAGGGGTGTCCGCTCCAATCATCAGGCATAATTAGTCGCTTTAAATGCGGGTGATTTAAAAAGCGAATGCCAAACATATCATAAGCTTCTCTCTCGCACCAAAGGGCGTTTCGGTAGATTTTAGTCGCTGAATCTATTTCTTTATCGGTGATTGTTTTTACGCGCACACGGGCGACTTTATCCATCGATAAAAGTTGATAAAAAACTTCAAATCTATCATCGCTCAAATGAATCGCGCTTAACTCGCTTAAAATATCAAATCCATAATCCTTCAAAATCTCTAATGCCTCCAAAATATCGTGTCGCTCCACGCACACGACTAAATTGCCTAGCTCGATAAAGGATTCAATAATCTTTATGCGACTATCCATTAGCGCCAAAATGCCTTCAAATTTGCTATTTTTCACACTTACTTTTGGCGTCTCGCAGGGCGTTTGAAAGCGATTTTTATGATAGACTTTTTTTTGTAGATTCTGCATTTTTTTACCTTGAAATTAAATCATTCGCTTTTTTTGCGGGGTTTTCACCGCTTTTGTAGCGCGAATCTTTTGCTGTAAAATCATTAGCGCGTATTGCAAAGTCTCAGGGCGCGGAGCACAGCCGGGTAAATAAATATCCACCGGGATAATCCTATCAACGCCCTGCACAGTGGCATAGGTATTAAACATACCGCCTGTATTTGCGCAGCTGCCCATCGAAATCACCCATTTTGGCTCAGGCATTTGGTCATATAAACGGCGCACAAATTCGGCGTGCTTTTTGGTAACCGTCCCTGCGACAATCATCACATCGCTTTGGCGCGGAGACGCGCGAAAAATAATGCCAAATCTATCGGTATCATAGCGAGATGCGCCTGTCGCCATCATCTCAATCGCACAGCACGCAAGCCCATAAGTCATCGCCCAAAGCGAGTTTGTAGTCGCCCAATTTATCAGTTTATCCACGCTAGTTAGCGTTATTTGAGACTCTGCCATAGTAATGCCCCCTTTCTCCACGCATAAATAAATCCAAGCGTTAAAAGCGCGATAAATAAAATCATCTCAACAAATCCAAAAAGCCCTAGTGCCTTGAAATTCACCGCCCACGGAAACATAAAAATGATTTCTACATCAAAAAGTATGAAAAGCAAAGCGATTAAATAATAATGCGTGGATATGCGGTTTTGCTGGCGGTTTGCGATGACTCCGCATTCATAGGTGCTTACTTTTAGCTTCTCGCGGGATTTTGAAGCGAGTTTATTACTCAAATACCGCTGAATCCAAAGCGTAGCACTAAATGCCGCAATCGTAATCACAAATAGCATAAATGCCCCAAAATACGGGTGCGCGAATGTTGAATGTGTCATTTTTGTCCTTTAAAATTAAACTTGCGATTGTAAAATAAAAAAACTTAAATATGCAAGGGATTTTCATAATTTTGCAGTTTAGATTCTGCGAAATTCGCAGAATCTTATATTTCGCAGAATCTGCTTTAAATTTTGGCATTAGATTCTGCGATTCGCAGAATCTAAAATGGATTGCTTGTTTTTGCTTCGCTCAAACTGCCTCGCAATGACGGATTATTTGCGATTATTGCCCCAAAATCCCATTTTCACACCCCAAGTTCCGCGAGAAATGGCGCAGTATCGTAATTTTTGATATGCTTTGCAAGTGCATTTAAATAATCATCGATATTTTGCGGTGTCAAAATGTGCGATTTATCCGCAATCGCACGAATTTGCGCTAAGTTCATATCCACATTATAATGCGCCCAATCGCAGTAGTTTGCGAGATTATCGGCGTATTTCAAATCATCAAATCCATAAATTTTCGCATTTTTAAGATTCGCCACTTCGCCCACCAAATATCGCAGAATCTCCGCAGATTCTGCGAAAATTTCATTTCCATTTCGCCCTTTGTGATACATTTCCTGCATTGGAAAAAGTGCGTAAAAAATGCGCGGATAGGGCGGGAAAATGAGATGAAATTCACTCTGCGGATTTGCGCGAATGGTTTGCAAAATATTTTTTTGCAAATAGATTTTTTGTGCTTCAAAATTTAGTCGCGTTTTTTGCGTGCTTTGCGGATGAAAGTCATTTTTTAGATATTGCCTAATTGCGGTTTTAGCGGTATTTTTCTGCCACTCTCCCCACCGCGAAATCCCGCCAAAATGCGCTTTATTTGAGCGATAAATGTCACTTGTTAGCGTCTCTAAATCCTTTTTATCGCCCACACATTCGGCACTTTTACTCCAAAAAATCGCGCATTTTATGGATTTCATATTCAAATATTTGGAGATTCTGCGTTTATAATTCGCAGAATCTAGGCGATTTTGCCCCTCAATATCGCCATTTAGCAGAGTGTAGATATCAAGCGAAAGTATAATCTGCCTAATTTTTTTGCGCTTCATCGCAGAATCTAGCACAATTTTTCGCTCCGCAAAATCGCTTCCTTGAATGCTTAAATTTACCCACTTTCCGCCAAGTATCGCCTCCGCCTCGCTAAGTGGGGTATTTTCTAACATAGAACTTCCCAAAATAATGCTATCAAACTCCGCAAATTCAATTATGCCCCTTGCTTGCAGACGAATGTCGCTATGAAAGGTATGCGCGCGAAAAATGGGTCTGTGAAACATTTGCAGTGGGTCATAAAGATAAAGCAAAATAAGAATTAGGGCAAAACACAAGCAGTTTGCGCCAAAAATCACGGCAAAGGAAAGTGCGAAAATTTTGTGATTTTTGTCATTTTGGGATATATTTTTGTCATTCTCGCGCGGAGGCAAAGCACAAAGCGAAGAATCTCTGTTTTTTTGAGATTTTTCGCTTCGCTCAAAATGACAAAGTGAATAGCAATTCGCAGAATCTCGCACGAAATTCGCAGAATCTCGCACAAAATTCGCAGAATCTAGCGCATTTTTATGTAATTCCCCCCCCCCGATTTGCTAATGGCATTTATTTCCCCAAGCAAAAATTGCCAAACATTTTATCCAACATTTCATCGTAATTATAGGGCTTTGTGATAGATTGAAGCGATTTAATCGCGCAATTTATGTGGAGCGAAAAAATCTCAAAATCGCCCAAATTCTCACGCGCTGATTGCAAAGCATTTATCGCACCTTCCACGCATTCCAACTGACGCGCCGTGCCTAAAATCACGCTTTCATCATTTTGTGGTTTTAGCGAAATCACCTTTGCAATCGATTTGCGAATCTCAAAAACGCTATCATTTTTTGTGCTAACGAAAATGGGCTGATACGCGCTAAAATGCGACATATTAAGCCGTCTCTCCAAATCGCTTTTGTTAATCGCTACAATGATGATTTTTCCCACATTTTCGCCCAAAATCTGCAATATTTCCCTATCATCAAAATCTTTGCTTCCATCAAATACCGCCAAAATGATACTTGCCTCTCTTGCGATTTCTTTGCTTTTTGCAATGCCTAATGCTTCGATTTCCTCGCTACTAGCGCGAATCCCGGCTGTGTCGATTATCGTTACGATTTGATTTTCGATAGTGATTTGCGCCTCAATGCTATCTCTCGTAGTGCCCGCAACTTCGCTAACAATGGCGCGATTTTTTAAAGTGAGTGCGTTTAAAATGGAGCTTTTGCCGACATTTGGTTTGCCGATGATTGCAAGTTTGTGCCCGTTTATAATATGCTGCATTGATTTGGAGTGCGCGTGAATCGCGATGAGTTTGGATTCAACTGCGCCTAAATTCGCGCCCAAATCTTGTGGAATCTCATCTTCGGCATAGTCGATTAACGCTTCGCTTTGGGCTAAAATGCCAAGTAATTGCTCCCTAAAATCATCGATTGCGTTTTGCAAATCGCCTTTTAGATTTTGTGCGATGAGATTTAACGCGCTCTCATTTTGCGTGGCGATTAGGTTTGCGACATTTTCTAACTGCGATAAGTCCATTTTGCCATTTAGAAGCGCGATTTTGCTAAATTCGCCACTTCGCGCCTCCCTTGCGCCAAAGTGTTTGCAAAGTGCCACAATCTTTTTTTGCAATACGATTCCGCCGTGGCATTGAAACTCCACAATATCTTCGCCATTAAAGCTGTGCGGGGCTTTGAAATAAATCACAATGCCCCGCTCAATAACTGCGCCATTTTCATCGTAGAGATATTTCAAATGCGCGTATCGTGGGGCGATTTCGGGCGATTTTGTGATTTGCTTTGCTATTTTTAGCGCGTCTGCTCCGCTTATTCGCACAATGCCAATCGCGCTAACGCCGATTGCAGTGGAGATTGCGACTATCGTGTCAAGTGATGATGATGTAGTTTTCGCCATACTCGTTTGTGTGGAGCGTAATGCTTTTATTTCGCAATTTGCTTCGAAGCTCTTTTAGCGCGATGTAGGCAAGAATCCCATCAAATGTTTTGGTGGTAAAGCTCTCATTTGAATAGCGCAAATCTTCAATAATTGGCGCAAGATAATTTGCCATTTTCGCCTCTTGCTCCACCAAAAAATGCTCAATCTCCAAGCGCACGCCAAAGTCGTATTTATTGCTTATCCAATTATGCAAAAGGTAAGAAATCGCCTTGTAGCGGTAGCCTCGCTCGCCAATAAGCAATGCAGCGTCCCGCCCACCGAAAAAAACAAAGATTGTGTTTTTATTTAGCGCGGTGACTTGAATCTCATCGATATCAAGCGGTAGATGTGAAAAAAGCTCATTTATCTCATCTTTGATTTGCGAAATTAGCGCAGAATCTAGGGCATTTGCAGAATCTGATATATTTGACGCAGAATCGGGCGCGAAATTTGTAGAATCTAGGGCGTTTGTAGAATCTGTCGAGAAATTCGCAGAATCGGGCGTAAAATCTATATTGTCATTGTGAGAATGCGAAGTAGGCGAAAAATCTCTTTTATTTTTTTGAGATATTTCGCTACGCTCAATATGACAAAAATTGGAGGATGAAGAATCTCTTAGATTCTGCGAATTTGAGCGAGATTTTGCGTTTAGATTCTGCGAAAATGGGCGAGTTTTTGCGCCCTGCGATGATTTCGCTTTCACACTTGCCACGATTACCGCATCTTTTTTGCCAATGCCTAAAAATCCCTTGCTTGGCTTCTCTACGATTTCATATTCTAAATCCACGCATTGGCAGTTTAGCTTTTTGCCGGCTTCTAATAATGCTAATTCAACGCTTGGGGCGGATACCTTTATCATTTTTTATCCTTTTTTTTGGATTTTGCGCTAGATTCAGCGGTGGATTTTACGCTAGATTCTGCGCTGTGCTCGGCAATTTCTAACGCCTTGCGCTTTGCCATCATTTTATTTATTATCATTTGTTGCAATATTGAAAAAATATTATTCACCGTCCAGTAAAGCATAAGCCCCGCAGGGAATGTAATCAAAAAGATTGTGAAAACAAGTGGCAAAAATTTAAAGATTTTTTCTTGCATAGGGTCGTTAAATGTCGTGGGGGAGAGCTTTTGTTGCAGATACATACTGCCACCCATTAAAATGGGCAAAATAAAATACGGGTCCATCGCACTCAAATCCTTAACCCACAACAGCCACGCAGCGTCTTTTAGCTCAACGGCATTGTAAAGCACTCGGTAAATCGCAAAAAACACAGGGATTTGCAAAAGCAAAGGCAGACAGCCACCCATAGGATTGACTTTGTGCTTTTTATACAGCTCCATAATATGCAGTTGCATTTTTTGCGCATCGCCTTTGTATTTTTCTTGAATCTCTTTCATTTTGGGCGTCAAATCTTTTAGCTTTTGCATTGACACCATACCCTTGTAAGTGAGCGGATACAGCACGATTCGCACAATTAGCGTTAGTCCAATAATCGCCCACCCCCAATTTGCAAAAATGCCAAAAAGCCACGCAAGTAGCAAAAATAGCGGTTTTGCAAAAAATGTGATGATGCCATACTCCACGACATCGGTAAGACTAGGCGCAATCGCCTTTAAATCCTTGTAATTTTTAGGACCGATATATCCGCTAAACTCCGCGCTGTCCGTTAGATAAATGTATGATAAATGATTGCCCGCGCTTCCCGTATCGACTATCGCATTTACCGCTCCGCTTTTGTTAAAAAGAAGCGTGGTGTAGTATCTATCCGCACTTGCGATAAAATGCGCGTTGCTAAATGCGGTATTTTCGCCCTTTATATCATCGCCCTCTTCGATTTTTTCAAGTGTTTCATCGCTTTTTTTGACAATCACGCCTTTAAACACATACGCACTTGAATCTGCCACAGGGCGCGAACCATTTGCCACATAGTAATTTAGCGGTTTGTTAAGCGTGATTTTTATGTCATAGCTAAAATCATCATAAAATCGCAGGATTTTTTTGATAGTGATTGCGCCAAGTCCCGTAATTTCGCCTAAATTCTGTGTGAGCGTGATTTGCTTTGCCGTGCTTTTATCTAGCGAAACCTCTGCAGTATCCGCGCTGTAAGGCCTAGAAAACGCTTTGGCATTTACTTCTTTGTTTTGAAAGCGCAGTTCTAAGGGCTTTATGCTTTTGTCATCAAACAAATTTAGTGGCGTCCCATCGTCATTTGCAAACTTATGCTCTTTCAAAAGTGCCTTGTGAATGCGCCCAAACTCATCAATGTGAAATTCGACTTTATCGCTTTTCACCACGCTAATGATTTTTGTTAAATCATCGCTAATTGGGGCATTTGGCGCACTTGCATTTTGGATTTTAGAATCAGGCGCACTTGGCGCATTTGAATTGCTTGGTGCAGAAGTCGCTTCAAAATTTGGCGTATTCGTAGAATCTGTCGCATTTGGCGCAGAATCTAGCGCATTATTTATATTATTTACGCTTTGTATCGTGGCATTCGCATCGCCATTTAGCTCCGTCTGTGGCGCGAAAAAATACATATACGGGACGATAAAAATTAGCGACAAAATTATCGCCGTAAAAATGCGTGTATTGGGTGTTTTGTTATTCATTTTTATCCTTTGAGTGATTTGATGATATAAAATTTTTGCTTGTCGCAGGGGACAAAATAAAATGCGATTTTATCCCTGTGGCACTGCCTTTGCCAAAAAATCGAGTGTGAAAAATCTACCTTTATTTTTGGATATGCAATGCCACCTTTAAAAAGTTGATTGCACTTTAAAATCCGCGCAAACGACTTAAAGAGTGCGATTGCAGGATTGTCAAAGCGAAAGCAAAGTGCCGCATACTCCGAGCAGGTGGGATAAAATCTACACGCCGGTGGCAAAAATGGCGAAACAAAGCGTTTGTAAAATGCTAAAATTTTCATATTTTGCCCTTTTGTGCTTTGTGACACAAAATCGCAGAATCTAATGCGATATTTTTGCGATAATTCGCAGAATCTCGCGTGTTTTGCGGGTTCGCAGAATCTAATGTGATATTTTTTCGATTCGTAGAATCTCGCCTATTTTTGGGTAAATTCGCAGAATCTAGCGCATTTTTTGTTTGATACGCATTGCGATTCATAAACAAAACTTGCCTTTTTAGCGTGGCAAAAATGCTCTCTTTTAGCACACCAAATGGCATTTGCAAAATCCCATTTTTTGCAATAAAAATACAGATGAGATTTGTGCGATTTTTACCATCGCGAAATTTGTTTTGCAAATCGTGGCAATTTGCACTCACTTCGTCATTGCGAGGCGATTTATCGCCGAAGCAATCCACAGGATTTGCGAACGCAGTGAAGCAACCATCCAAAACACGCGAATCTGCATTATATGAATCGTAATTTTGCAATGATGAATCTGCATTAGATTCGCCATTTTGCCATTTTGATTCACTTGAATCTTTTCGCAAAAAGGGCTGCACCCCGCTCCCGCTCCCCCCGACTTCATTTAAATTGTGTTCCCAAAAAGCAGCCGCTTTTTCGCTTTTAGGGGGAGAGCCTCGCTTTTCCGCTTCTAGCAAAAAATCGGCGGTTGCACTACTGCAACCTTGAATCCGATTTTTTGCACCACGAAGCGGGCGAGATTCGGGTGCGCTTTGCGCGACTAAATTTTGTTTGGATTGCTTCGGCGAATCTACCGATTCGCCTCGCAATGACGGATTTTTTGCACTTTGATTCGCATCGCGAATCACAATCGAAGTATTGGTTGCTTCGCTTCGCTCGCAAATTCTGCGAATTGCGGTGTGGCTTTGCGCCGTTTTTGCGTGAAACAAGCGAGATAGAACTAATGGTTTATCGAGCGAAGTTTTATGCGAAAACGGCGCAAATTGCATACCCAAAGACGAATTGCTATTATTAAAAAATTCTCTGCAAATAGCGCGTAATCGCCTTTTGATTAGATTCCTCTCCACCGCAATGCCCACTTTTTTACTCACACTAAATCCCACAAAATCACTAGAAATCCGTCCAAATTTCGCGCAAAATTGCGCCACCAAATTTGGCTTTAAGGCGCAAATATCAAGCGTTTCTGCGCGGAATTTATAGGAATTTTTATACACAAAATCAAATTCTTTTGTAGTTTTTAGCATTTGCACGATTCGCCTTTATTTTAAGTCCAATTTTGCGCCAAATTGCGCTCTAAACTGCAAGTCGCTTTCTGCCTTTTGCGCGTCTTGCGCGAATCACTCGCTGTCCGTTTTTGGTTTTCATTCTAGCGCGGAAGCCGTGCGTGGTTTTGCGCGGTTTGTTGTGTGGCTGATAGGTTCGTTTCATCATTTTTCCTTAATTTTTGAAATAAAAGTCGCTATTGTAGCACAAAAAATAGCGCAAAAATCTTAAAGATGTTATAATTTCGCCTTTGATTTTTTGCAAAAAGGTGGATTAAATGCCGTATTTACTAGGTTTGGTGGCGATTATTTTAAGCGCGCTAATGCTTTATAATGGGCATAATTGGGGTGGCGATTTTTCGCAATATATCGCTCAAAGTATCGCACTTGTCGATGGAAATATCCCATTGCAGGTTCAAAACAACACTTACATTATAAAAAATAGTGCTAGTGGGTTTGGTCCATATATTTATCCGTGGGGGACTAGCTTGCTTCTTGCGCCGATTTATAAAATCTTTGGATTTAATTTGGTGGCGTTTAAGGTGCTATTTTGCGTGCTTTATGGGATTTTTATTGTGATTTTTTATCATTTTTGCAGACGATTTATGAGTGCTAAAATAAGTGCCATCGCAGTGCTGTTTTTCGCGCTAAATCCTATCTTTTTGGAGTTTAATAATAATATTTTAAGCGATATCCCTTTTATGCTTTTTAGTTTTATTTCTGTGATTTATTTTGGAAGTTTGCTAGATTCTGCAAATCAAATCAAAACGCAGAATCTCGCGAATTTCGCAGAATCTACGCTAGATTCTGCGAAAATAGCAAATAGGGGGGGGGCAGAATAGAGTAAATTTTAAGTATGCGATTTTTGGCGGGATTTTTGCTTCATTTGCGTATTTGACGCGAAATAATGGCATTGTTATTATATTGGCGTTAATGCTTTGTCAAATCATCATTTTGCTTCGCTATAAAGGGCAGATTCTGCGTTTTATGCCAAAATCGCAGAATCTAGCGCAAAAAAATCTATTTTACGTTTTTCCCCACATTTTGCCATATATCATTTTTGTGCTAATTGTGTGGATGACAAATGCTATGCTTGGCGTGGGTGGGAGCGGGCATATCGAGATTTTATCGCAAATTAGCGTAAAAAGCATTGTTAGGAATTTTATTTATTACATTTTTATTTTTGGTGATTTTTTTGCCCTGCCAAAGTTTGACTTTAAATACAATTATTTAGTCCCGCAAATGGGGTTTATTTTTGTGATTTTTGGCATTCCATTATTTTTGCGTGGGATAAAATTGCAGTTTGAAAAGGCAACAATGCAAACGATTTTTATCGCACTTTTTATGCTTGGAAGCATAGGAATGCTAATCCTTTGGCCTCCGCTACAAGGGATTAGATTTGTGTTTTGTGTGCTGCCATTTATGGTGTTTTTTAGTGCGATGGGATATGAGAATATACCAAAGTATAAAATGCTATTTTGTGCAGCTCTTGCGTGGTTTGCACTGAAAGATTGCGTTTATATCACGCAAAATATTAACAATAATTTTGCCTATAAAAAATATGACGCATTTAGCAAAAATGCGAAGGGTGCGTATGATTTTATCAAGCAAAGGACGCCAAAGGACGCTGTGATTGCATTTTTCAAACCTCGTGTGCTGTATTTAAATACAAATCGCATAAGTGTTTATCGAAGCGATGATTTTAGCGGGTGTGACTTTGCTTTGGCGTATAATGGGGATTTTTCAAAACAAGAAAATTTTGTTGAAATATATAAAAATGATGAATTTATTTTGTATAAGATTCTGCGCTAGATTTTGCAACTAAATCGCAGAATATAAATTTAAAATACGCTAGATTCTGCGTTTTTAGCGCGAATCGCAGAATCTTGCGGAGATTTTGGGGCAGATTCTGCGTTTTTAGTGCGATTTCGCAGAATCTACTCAAAAAATCACAAAAAATCGCAGAATCTACTCCATATTCCGCGCCACACACGCAAAAATCGCACTTGGCGCAATCGTGCCAATCTCAAAATCCCCGCTTTTGCTTAAAACATAAGGATTGCCAAGCAAAATGCGTTTTAGTCGCGTGTGGCGCATATTTTTGCCACTAGATTCCCCTGCATTGCCTAGCAGTGTGATGGTTTTTGCGCCAAGCACCCATCCTAAATGCGTAATCCCCGTATCCCCGCCAATCACCACATCCATATTTTTTAGCACAAATTTTATGTTATTAAAGTCAAGTTTTGGGAGTTTTGTGGCGTTGATATTTTGTGATTTTAGTTCGCAAACAAGGGCATTTGCGCCACTTTCATTTTCACTCCAAACTACATAAATATTTATGTTTTCAAAGTGATTTTTTAGCATTTTTGCTAGGGCGATAAATTTGGCGATTGGATAGATTTTTTCCGCGATTGACGCTTCGATGATAAATAAAAATCTTTTTGCTTTGCTTGAAAAATCGCTACTTTTATTTTGCAATGCGAGTTTTTGGTGCATTAAAAATTCATCGCCAAAGTCCGCTAGATTCTGCGAATCTATCCCAAATCCATCGCTTTTTAAATGGCGCATTTTGCGGAATTTATCTAAATTCATAATGGCGTTTTCTTGCGACTCTGCGTCCTTATTTCGCAGAATCTCGCCTAAATCCCCCACTACTGCACTAAAAATTAGCGCAAAATTTCTCGCCAAAATATTTGCATCATAGCAAATATCCACGCACTGCGAATATAGCGCGCTTGCCACACGCTCACGGCATCCACGAGCACTAAATCCCACAAATTTTTTGCTTTTTAGCATTCGCCCAATGAGTGCTGATTTTAGCAGTCCTTGCATATCAAGCACGGCGTCAAACTCCCCGCATTTACGCATATAGCGATAGATTCTGCAAATGCCAAGCGGGGATTTTAGATATTTTTTAAATGGCAGTGCGTGGAGCACATCAATGCAAGGCGAATCGCGCAAAATCCCGCTAAATCGTTCATCGACAAACCACTCAATTTTCGCGCCTTCGCCCAAGCACTCGCGCAAAAGTCCAAGCACACTCGCTGAAATGACGACATCGCCTAGCGCACTTAATCGCACAATGGCGATTCTGCGAAGATTTTGCATTTATTTTTCTCTACTTTTTTTTAAGAGTCGCTCGACACTCCCGCTGTAAGGCATTTGCTCTATGGGTATCGAATCGTCATTTAGTTTTTCAGGGGCTTCCGTGCTATTCATCTGCGCTATTTCATCGCGCAAATCGTCCTCAAAATAAGTGTAGTGCATAGCCGCACTTATCACGCCCTGCGTCTTTTCGATTTTTTCAAGCAAGGCGATTTCGCCACTTGTATCCTCCGCTTCGATTGTGGCAATGATTGTGTTGCCCTCCATTAACGCCACTTCTACGCCTTCGATTTTGCGCAGATTGTCCGCCGTGCGCTCCAAATCATTTGCCTTTATGATAATGCTTGAAATATTCATATTTTGCTCCCTATTTTGCGCTAGATTCTGCGTTTAGATTCCAAAATAGCACTTCATTGCCACCAAAAATCGCCAAAACCATATTGCTACCGCTAAAAAGCACTTGATTTAGTGGCGCATTTCCGCCTGAAAGAAGCGCAATTTTATCTAGTGAATCTACGCCAAATACCAAAATATCGCCATTTTCGTTATATCCAACCGCCCCGCGCAAAGGGTGCGCCCGACTAATCGCCACGCTATATGCCATAAATTCCGTTTCCACGCGCCTAAAATCGCCACTTGTTAAATTATAAACACCGCAAATTTTATCGCGCCCTGCGGTAAGTGCCACGCCTTTTGCCACGCCAAGCGCATAGATGTAATCCAAATTCGCACCCTTTAAAATGCGCTCCACTTTGCCACTTTGCAAATCGATAACATAAATCGTCCCGCCCTCTGTGGATGACAGCACTTTGTCATCATAGATTTGTAAATCCGTGAAAACCTCAAAATCTGGCTTTACACTCCACACAAGCGCGTTCGTGCGGACATTGTAGCGCACAACCTCAAAGCTACGAAGCCCTAGCACCACCTCATCATCGCTCACAAAAAAGGCGTTTTTGATAATGCCGTTTCGTTCGCCCAAATCGACACTCTGTAATTTGCCATTGCTAAAAATATGCAGATTCGACTTATCAGCGGTGGCTTGGCTTATAATCAAAATCTTTTTGCCATCAATCGTGTGCGTGTTAAAAACGCGTGGCGGGTTAGATTCGCCCCACAAATCCACAATATTTGGCAAACGAATCGAATCCACTTTTTTGCGCGAATTTAGATTGTAAATCTCTACTTCACCGCTATTTGTGGAGATATAGAGATTGTTTTTATAGACGCTAATATAATTTACCCAATCTTTGGCAGTGATTTTGTGAGATGGATTTAGCTTTGGCAAAGCATTTTGCGAAACTTGTGCCACGCTCATTTTTGTCAAATCATCGCCAAAAACCGCGCTTATTAGCGTTAGTAGAAGTATGAATCTTTTCATCGCAAGTCCTTTAAAAAATAAAATTTTAGCGAAAAATTAGTTTAGATTCTGCGAATCGCAGAATCTAGTGCGCCTTTTTTATCATTGCGAGATTCTGCGTTTTTCGCGTGAATCGCAGAATCTAACCCACCCCCTTAATCCCCCTCCGCAAGGGAGGGGGGAGAATTTGGATTGCCACGATTCTGCGTAAAACGCAGAATCTCGCAATGACAGATTTTTTTCACTTTGATTCGCAACGCGAATCACAATCGAAGTAATGGCGGTATGGCTTTGCACGGCGTGAAAGCCCCTTGCAAGGAAATAAGACTAATAGTCTATTGACGAAGCAAGGGGTTTTGCGCCGTGTGAATTGCATACCAAAGACACAAATTGCCAAACGCATTTATTTTATTTTCGCACCCTCATTTAGCACATCCAACAAATTCGACTTCGTCTTATCTGTCTCACTTCTAAAATCTGGCTTAAAAGTATTGCCAATCAGCGGTTTAGCATTTGTCATAGGTGCGTGGCAAAGGTTGCAATTATAGCGACTTGCCACAATTTCTTTGCCGACTTTTTGCGACTTTTTATCACCGCCAAATGTATCAAACAAATGCGAAGCTGGCACAGGTGTGGCTTTCATCGCCTTTGCATACTCTGGCGCGTGGCAAGTTACGCACATATTCATATCCTTTGTAATGTCCATCATTCCCTCGACATCGTGAGAAATCATCGGTGGCGCATTCTCAAATGCGCGCTCAATGATTTGACTCTCCCCCGCAGTGGGTGCATTATAGGCAAAATTACCAAGCGTTACACTTTCATCATCAATAGGCGCGGAGCGAAAGCCAATCTCTTCATCGCTAATCCCACTGCCACCGCAACCAATCGCAACAACTCCCAAAAATACCCCAAGCACCAAAGATAGCACTTTCATCACTATTTCTCTCATTTTTCCTCTCCTTTTTTATTAAAATCAAAAATCCCAAATTTCATCGCACCATCATCGCATACTTCTATGCAACGACCGCACTTTATACAATCAATGCCATTTATCGTCCCACTTTTTGTGCCGATTAAATCCAGCACTTGCGATTCAGGGCAAATCACTATGCACTTATCGCATTTGGTGCATTTTTTGGCATCGTGGCGAATCTTTAGCAAACTAAATTTCCCCACTAATCCATACGCCGCACCAAGCGGACAGATATACCCACAAAAGCCGTTTTTCACAAAAAATAAGTCAAATAAAAACACACACAAGATTCCAAACACGCCAAAGCCCATACCAAAGATAATGCCACGATGAAGCATTGCAATAGGGCTTATCAAATCAAACGCCGCCGTCCCTAAAATCGCACTCAAAACCAAACTCAACGCCAAAACGCCGTATTTGGCTTTTTTCGCGATATTTAGCTTTTTGGGTGCGGTAGTTTGCGAAAAGATTCGGCGCAAAAAGTTCGCCAAATCTGTGATTAGATTCATAGGGCAGACAAAGGCGCAATATCCGCGCCCCAAAATCGCCCCATAAATAAAAAGCACGATGACAAAGCCAATCACAGCTTCACTGCCGATAATGCCACCAGCTAAGAAAATCTGCGCGATTGATAGCAAATCGCTCATCGGCACACTCCAAAAAATCGTGGATTGACTCAAATTGCCTTGAAAAAAGCGATATGAATAATGCGCACACACCGCAAACGCCACCAAAATCGCAATTTGCGTAATGCGCCTAAGAATTAAAAAACGATATTTTTTCATTTTACAATTCCCCCTTGTTTAGGTAGTCAATCGCGCTTTTTGCCTTTTTATCTACTGCTTTTGGGGCGGTTTGCTCTACACGATTTTCATCATCAATCTCCCAGCCTTTTATGTAATGATTGCCAATGCTACCTAGCACTTGCGTTCTAGGCAACACCATAATCGCAGCTTTTTCTGTAATACAAGCCCGCTCACACTTTCCGCAACCCGTGCAAATATCGCTATCTACGATAGGTAGCAACATTGCGTGTTTGCTACTGCGCTCATTGCTTTTGTATTCCAATTTGATTGCCTCATCGATAAGCGGACAAGCGCGATAACACGCATCGCATTGAATCCCCCAATACGCTACGCAATTTTTCTCATCGACAATCGCCACGCCTATTCTAGCCTTGCGAATATCCATTTTTTCTGTGCTAGATTCGCCAAGCAAAGCCGAATCGAGCGCACCGGTAGGACACACAGGCACACAAGGCACATCTTCGCACATATAGCAAGGAATCTCGCGTGGGATAAAATACGGCGTCCCTGTAGGCAACGAATCTTGCGGCTTTGCAAGTTTTAGCGTATCATAAGGACAGAATGTCGTGCATTTGCCACATTTGATACATAGCTTTATAAACTCAGATTCGGCTTTCGCACCCGGTGGGCGCAAAGCCAAAGGCGCGGATTTTGCCTTGCTTACATAGCTACTCCAAACAAGCCCACTAAAAGCAAAGATTCCAACCCCTTGCGCCGTTTTTAGTAAGAGACTTCGCCTATTTTTATCCATTTCTAATCCCCAGATTCTGCGAATTTATGCTTTGTAAATTTTAACCGCGCATTTTTTAAAGTCTGTCTCATTTGATAGCGGACAAGTTGCGTCCAAACAAACTTTATTTATAAATACATTTTCATCAAACCACGGCACATAAATAAGCCCTTTTGGTGGGCGATTTCGTCCGCGCGTGTCGATTCTTGCCTTAACTTTGCCTCGCCTTGATTCAATCCAAATGGTATCGCCTTGTTTTAAACCTTTTGCCTTGACATCTTCGTCATTCATATAACAAAGCGCATTTGGCACGGCTCGATAAAGTTCAGGCACACGCATAGTCATTGTCCCGCTATGCCAATGCTCCAAAACGCGCCCTGTGCATAGCCACAATGGATAGTTGCTATCTGGCATTTCCGCTGGGTCCATATATGGGCGGAAAAAGATTTTTGCTTTGTTGTCAATGGCGACTTTTTTATCCGCATTTGGCTTGCTTAAATCGCCCTCTGGCAGTGCCTTGCCTTTATTGCCATAGAATGCAAATGCCCTGCCTTCTTTTTTGGCATAAAAGTCATATTTTGCGTTGAATCGCCACAAAGTTTCTTTGCCATCAACAACGGGCCACCTTAAACCTCTCACTTTGTGATAAGTATCAAAGTCAGCCAAATCGTGCGCGTGTCCTACGCCAAATTTGCGATATTCCTCCCACAAATATTTTTGGACAAAGAATCCGCAACCTTTATAGACTTTGCCATCAGTGCCGACAACATTGCGTTCATCGCCAAAAACCTCCGTATTATCCACGCCTTTTAGCATTTTGTCATTAACGCTAAATTTTTTAGCGTCCGCATTTGCGTAAAGCACATCATAAAGTGTGTCAGTTTCTTTATATCCCATCGCTTTCGCAGAATCTAGCACGGATTTTAATTCCAACGCAGGATAATCTTTGCCCCACACATCTTTTAGTGTGAATCGTTTCGCAAACTCCATATATTGCCAAGTGTCGCTCATCGCTTCACCCTGTGGCAAAACTTGCTGTCGCCAATGTTGAGTTCTACGCTCTGCGTTACCATACGCACCCCATTTTTCATAAATCATCGCCGTTGGCAAAATCAAATCCGCCACTTTCGCAGAAATGCCCGGATATGGCTCACTAACGACAATAAAATTATCCAAATCTCGCGCTGCATTTATCCAGTGATTCGCATTTGCGGAGTTGTGCCACGGGTTATTTACATGCACCCAAATCCACTTAATCGCCGAATCTTCCAAATCGCGCAAGATTTTCATATACGGCGCACCGACTTTGCCATTTAGCGTCCCAGCGGGGAGCTTCCAAATTTTCTCAGTGATTTCTCTATGCTTTGGATTTGCCACAACCATATCCGCAGGTAAGCGGTGGCAGAATGTCCCTACTTCACGCGCTGTCCCACACGCACTAGGTTGTCCTGTAAGCGAAAATGCACCGCTTCCGGGCAATGATTGTTTGCCTAGCAACAAATGCACCATATAGGCTTGTTCATTTACCCAAGTCCCGCGTTGATGCTGATTCATACCCATAGTCCAAAAGCTAATAATCTTGCGATTTTTTTCAATGTAATAATCCGCAAGTTGTTTTAGCTTCGCTTTAAACGAATCTACACTCTCACTCGGGTCGCCTTTGGCAAGATTCGCCACAAAATCAAGCGTATAAGGTTGCAATGCTTTTTTGAAGTCCTCAAAGCTAATACTCCAATGATTTCCGCCCTTTGTGGCGTTGTCATTTTTTAGCGTATCGCCCTCTTTTAGCCCCAAATATTGTAGAGTTACGCCTTCATCTTTACTTAAAACTTTGCTAACTTGCTTTGCGACCGTATCTTTTTCGCTGTCTTTGAATTTTGGGTGGTTTGGATTATTTCGCATACCATAGCCAAGATTCACGAATCCTGTGGCAAATACGCAGTTATCTTCGATGAATTTTTTGTCATAAGCGTTGCGTTTGATAATCTCATTTGCGATATAGTTGAAAATCGCTAAATCCGTGTGTGGCTTGAAAATAATCTCAATGTCCGCCAAATCCGAAGTTCGATTCGTATAAGTGGATAGATTTATGACTTTTACTTTTGGATTTGAAAGTTTGCGATTTGAGACGCGACTCCAAAGCACTGGGTGCATTTCAGCCATATTTGCGCCCCAAGTTACAATCGTATCCGTTAGCTCAATGTCATCATAGCAACCAGCGGGCTCATCAATCCCAAAAGTCTCCATAAACGCCACAACCGCACTTGCCATACAATGCCTTGCATTTGGGTCGATATTGTTGCTTCTAAAACCGCCTTTGATTAGCTTTACAATCGCATAGCCTTCCATAATCGTATATTGCCCAGAGCCAAACATACCGATGCCTGTGGGTCCAAGCTCATTGTAAGTTTTTCTAAATTGCTTTTCCATCTCATCAAAGGCTCTTTTCCACGAAACGGGCTGAAATTTGCCCTTTTTGTCAAACTCGCCTTTGCTATTTACGCGCAAAAGTGGTTGCGTGATTCTATCTGCACCATACATAATTTTGGCGCAAAAATAGCCTTTGATACAATTTAGTCCGCGATTCACGGGCGATTCAGGGTCACCTTTGACGGCTACGATTTGTTTATCTTTCGTAGCCACCATAATCCCGCAACCTGTCCCGCAAAATCTACACGCTGCTTTGTCCCATTTCCAGCCCTTTTCGCCTGTCGCGGCATCAAGGGTTTTTGGGATAGCAATCCCCGCAGTGGCTGCTGCACTAGCAACCGCCGCACTCTTTAAAAACTCTCGTCTTTGCATATTTTCTCCCTTCACTTTGATGATTTTTAAAATAGATTCGCAGAATCTACCTTAAAACGCGCGAATCTTAACAAAAATCAAAAATTTTTTTTTGACGTAAATCAAAAAATGTTATATAAATTTTTATATTACGCTATTTTTGGCGACTTTTGCATTTTTAAAATCGCATTTTTTATGCTACAATCCGCGCATTTTTTTTCAAAGGCAAAAAATGCAAATTTCAAATGATGATATTTCGCAGGTGGCGGAGTTTTTTAGCATTGTTCATCATATCCCGGGGCGCATTCGCATTCGTGTGAATGTCAGCAAAATCCCCGCGATTAAAAAATGGGCGAAAGAGACGCCGTTGCGGGAGATTTTAGGCGGGAGTGAGAGTGAAAGTGCTATCATCGCATTTTTGCAGAATCTCCCTTTGGTGCGAAAGATTAAGGTAAATGCGCTCATTGGTAGCGCGACAATCGAATATGATAAGACGCTTTTTGCGCCGAATTTGTGGGAGAGTTGGGTAAAAAAAGAGAGTTTAGATGAGATTGCAAAATGCTTTAATGAAATGCTAAAAAAGGTAGATTCTGCGCGATGACAAAGCAAAATGCCGAAGCAAAAATTTTATTTTTAGCAAAAAACGAGCGAATAAAATCGCTTGAATTTTATGAGTTTTTTAGTGAAAAAAATGCGATTTTTGGCGTGATTGCGAAAAAAGAAAGGGCATTTTTAGATGAAATATTCGCAGAATCTAGCGAAAATTTAAGCGCAGAATCTAATGAATTTTTAAACGCAGAATCTAGCGAAAATTTAAGCGAAAACGCAGAATCTACGCAGATTCTGCTCCCAAGTGCATTACCGCAAAATATCGCAGAAGAGTTGCAAAATGAAATGGGCGCGGTGGATTTAAAATCGCTAAATATTTTGGCAACAGGCGTTGAATCGCACCATTTGAAAACCTGTGATTTTCTAATCAAAAAGGCGCAAGAGTTGCGCGTGAATCTAAAAATTATCGACATTCTCTATCAGCTTCAAGCATTAAGCTACAATCATCATATTGCGCTACTTCAAGGCGAATCGCCAAAAGAAAATAAAAATCAAAACGCAAATCCAAATCCCGCAAATCAAAATCCCGCAAATCCGCCCCAAATCACGCTAAAAGAGTTGCTAAATCAAAGTCCGCTTTTTGCTGAGATAAAAACCGCATTTGATAGTTTTGAGCGTTTTTACGCCGAGACAAAGGGCATTGTGAGTAAATTAGAAAAGGGCGATTTGAGCCAAGAAGAGTTAGTGAAATTTTTGCAAAAATTGCGATTTTAAAATTTTATGCTAAAATTCGCGCCACATTTTAAAATCAAAGGAGAAAAAATGGCATTACCATTTGTTTTAGGACTAATCATCGGCGGCGGGGCAGTTTATGCGTATAACAACAGAGAGCAACTTGCAAAAAAGCTAAGTAACACGGACTTAAAAGCGGGGCTAAAAAGTGGCGAAAAGAAATTGCGAAATGTTTCAAACGCGCTAAAAGCGGGAGCAAAAACAACTCTTGAAAATCTTAAAGGCGAAGAGATTCAAGCACCAAAACGCACAAGGGCAAAAAGCGCAAATGCGAATCTAAAAAGCGATGAAGCAAAAACCGCCCCAAAACGCACAAGAGCGAAAGCAACGGGCGTAAAGCGAACTCGCAAAGCACAAAATACGCAAAACACACAAAATACACAAATAATCGCCCAAACGCAGAATCTACCGCAGAATCTAGCGCAAAATACGCCAAATCCTAGCGTGGATGCACAATGATTTTAGATACAGGAACTCCGCGCTCAGTCGTGGGAAATGCGGTAAGCGGTGGCGTAGCGGGGCTTTTGGTGGCGTCATATATGAATTACAAAGCATATAAAAATGGCGCGATTTCGCAAGGTGTGGCATTAAGGGATACACTTGCGGTGAGCGCACAAGCGGCGGTGGCGACAGGTTGCGCGATTGGCGTGGCAAATGCGCTTGGCAACAATAAGGGCGCGTTTCAATCGTTGCTTGAATCAAGTGCGTATATTTTGGCTGGAATCGCAGGTGTGTATGCGATTGACAAACTAAGCGAAATGGGCGAAAATCAAAAATTATTAGGAGCAAAAAATGGCAAATCAAAATGAAAATTTGGATACACTGCAAACTAATCCATACATAAATAACGGCAATAACGGCGCAAAATGCGAAAAATGTGCGACTTGTGGGGCGAATTTTGGCGCGAATCAAAGCGGATTTGGCGCGAATCAAGGTGCGAATCAAAGCGGATTTGGTGCGAATCAAAATGCAAATTTTGGGGCAAATCAAAATAATTTTAGTGCGAATCAAAACACGCAAAATACCACAACAAGCGCGATTAGCTCGTTTTTTAATTCTGGCAATTCGCAGACAGATTTCTTAAAAGGCGCGTTTATCGGCGTGGTGGCGACTTTTATTTTGACAAATAAAGACGCGCAAAAGGCGATTTTCAAAGGATTTGCCAAAATTTCAAGCCTTTTTGAGATGGGCATAGAAGAGCTAAAAGAGCGATATGAGGACGCAAAAGCGGAAGTGGATTCAAAATAACAATGCCAAAAAAATCAACCGATTCGCCCCTCCACTTAAAGCTAGTGCATAGCACGGCAAGTCGGGCGCGGTTTTCGTATGCGCTGCATAAAGGCGGGGCGATTCAAGCAATGCCTTTGCGTTTGGCTGTGGAGGCGATAGATGGCGTGAAATCCGTGCGCGTGAATGATATTTTGCATAATATCATCATAACTTATGAGGGCGATTTGGCGCACATTACACGCGAGATTTTTGCTGTGCTTACAAATCTGCTGACCACTTCAAAGCGCAAGGTTTCAACTGCTAGTATTTTCACTCTGCGCGATGAGATTCCTAGCTCTGCTGAAGTCGTGCGCTCTGCTACCGCGCTTATAAGCGAACCATTTTTAACGCCAAAGGCAAAAGCCGCATTTAGCACAATCGCGGCATATCCACTGCTAAAAAGTGGCGTGAGCGAGGCATTTAGCGATGGCGTTACTTCGCGCGTTTTGGAGGCTATGGCGGTGGCGATTTCGCTGTATCGCGCAGATTTTCGCACGGCAAATTCTACGAATTTTATGCTGACTTTGGGCGAATATATCGAAGAGATGACAATGTATAAAAGCGATGATTTGCTCCAAGAGCTTAGCAAGCCTCAAGGTGGCGAAGCGTGGGTAGAAAAGCAAATAAATGGCAAAAGCGATTTGGTGCTAACCAAAAGCGAAGATTTGCAAATCGGCGATATTGTCGTGGTGGGCGCAGGTGATAGCATTTTAATCGATGGGCATATCATCTCTGGCGAAGCGATGGTGAATCAAATCTCAATGACAGGCGAAGCCACGCCCATAAGGCGCACGCGAGGCGATAGAGTGCTATCAGGCACGATTGTCCAAGAGGGCAAAATCAAAATTTGGGCAGAGAGTGTGGGTAGCCAAACTGCCACTGCTAGAATCAAAAACTATATCCAAGAAACGCTCACTCAAAAATCCGCCATTCAGCTATCCGCCTCCAAAATGGCGGATAAATTAGTCCCCATAACGCTAGGTTTGGCGATAATGTCATATATTTTTAACCGCGATTTGACGCGCGTGGCTAGTGTGTTGCAGGCGGATTATTCTTGTGCGCTCAAACTTGCCACCCCTGTGGCGTTTAAGTCTGCCATTTCAAGTGCGGGCAAAAATGGAATCATCATCAAAGGCGCAAAGAGTTTAGAGCAACTAAACGAAGCCGAAATTTTCGTATTTGACAAAACAGGCACACTTACCAAAGGCGAATTAGAAGTGGTGGAAGTGCATAGTTTTTCGCCAAGCTGGGACAAAGAGAGCATTTTAAATCTATCAGCTAGTATCGAAGAGCATTATTTTCACCCCGTAGCGGAGGCGGTTGTCAAAGCGGCAAAAGAGCGCGAATTTAATCACATTTACCACGATGAAGTAACTTTCATAGTCGCACACGGCGTAAAAAGTCAAATCGATGGCAAAAAGGTGCTAATGGGGAATCGCCACTTTTTAGAGGACGATGAGGGCATAGATTTGAGCGCACACGAATCGCGCATAAAAAGCATTTTAGATTCAGGGCATACGCCACTATTTATCGCTTATGATGGGGAGTTGCTAGGGCTTATTTTGCTAAAAGATTCGCTTCGCCAAAATGCCAAAAAAGCGATAGAGCGACTTCGCAAAAATGGCGTGAAACAAATCGTAATGCTAACAGGCGATGAGGAAAACAAAGCGCGTGAAATCGCAAATGAGCTAGGAATCGATAGATTTTATGCCAAACTTTTGCCCACACAAAAGGCAGAAATACTTGAATCCATAATGAACGAAGGGCATAAAGTCGCCTTTGTAGGGGACGGAATCAATGACGCCCCCGCGCTTATAAAGGCACACAGCGGGATTGGAATGTGTAAAGGCGCAGACATTGCAAAAGCAAGCGCAGACATCGTGCTACTCAAAGATGACATAGAATCAGTCGCAGACGCCAAAGAATACGCGTTAGAATGCCTAAGCAAAGTCAATAAAAATTTCAAAATCACCGTTGTGGTAAATAGTGCGATTTTAGCAGCCGCGACATTTGGGAAGCTAACGCCGATTCAAACGGCATTTTTGCATAATGGCACGACAATAGGACTTCTGCTAAACGCGCTTCGTGGCATAAATCTAAGGAAAAAATAATGCCTCTAATGCCCCTAGCGTTGATTGGCTGCGTGGTGCTGTTTTACAAAACGGCAAATAAAAGTGTGAAAAAATTTCAAAAAATGAAAGGATAAAAATTGAGAAAAAAAGTCAAAAAAAATGGCGTAACAAAGGCAGATTCTGCGATTAGCCTAAAAACCTTGCAAATCAAAGAATTACTCTCATCAGTCGAATCAAAGAGAGAATTTGCCAAATTAGGAATGAGCGCGTCCTTGCTTCTTTGCGTAGGGAGCGCGTTTTTCAAAGGCAACTTTGCAAAAAACTTGCATATCGCCTCTGGCGTGGCGTTAGTGGGGTTTAGCATTTGGCATCATAGTTTGTATGAAAAATCATAGATTCTGCGAATGTGCGAAAATCGCAGAATCTCCGCTAGATTCTGCGTTTCAAAGGCAAATTCGCAGAATCTGCGTTAGATTTTTTAATCATTTTTATTTATAATTTCGACATTTTTTTAAAGGGGCGATAGTGAAAAAGGCACTTATCACAGGGATTACAGGGCAAGACGGCGCGTATTTGGCGGAATTTTTGCTAAATAAGGGCTATGAGATTCATGGCATAAAGCGCAGGGCTTCACTCTTTAACACCGATAGAATCGACCATATTTATCAAGATTACCACGAGCAAAATTGCAATTTTTTCTTGCATTACGGCGATTTGACGGATTCGATGAATCTCACGCGCATTATCCAAGAAGTGCAACCAGATGAGATTTATAACCTTGCGGCGATGAGCCACGTGGCAGTATCCTTTGAGACGCCAGAATACACCGCAAACGCCGATGGCATAGGGACTTTACGGATTTTAGAAGCGGTGCGACTTTTAGGACTTACGCAAAAAACCAAAATCTATCAAGCCTCCACGAGTGAGCTTTATGGGCTCATTCAAGGCTGTCCGCAAAATGAAAAAACACCGTTTTATCCCCGCTCTCCGTATGCGTGTGCAAAGCTCTATGCGTATTGGATTACGATAAACTACCGCGAGGCGTATAATATTTTTGCAAGCAATGGGATTTTGTTTAACCACGAAAGCCCCATTCGTGGCGAGACATTCGTAACGCGTAAAATCACGCGCGCAGTGGCAAAAATCGCGCTTGGCTTGCAAGAAAAATTATACTTGGGGAATCTAAGCTCCAAACGCGATTGGGGACACGCAAAGGACTATATTGAGGCGATGTATTTGATTTTGCAACAAGAAAAGCCAGAGGACTTTGTCATCGCCACAGGCGTTACTACCGAAGTGCGTGAGTTTGTGCGAAAGGCATTTGATTTTGTCGGCATAGAGATAGAGTTTATCGGCGAGGGCGTGAATGAAAAGGGCGTCATAAAGCAATGCAATGGCGACTACAAAATCGAAAAAGGCAAAGTCGTAGTCGAAGTGGATAGCGGATATTTCCGCCCCACAGAAGTGGATTTGTTGCTTGGCGATTCTACCAAAGCGCGTGAGAAACTAGGGTGGAAGCCAAAATATGACTTAGATTCGCTAATCAAAGATATGATGCAAAGCGATTTGAAGCTAATGCAAAAGGACAAATTTTTGCAAGACAATGGCTATAAAATTTTGAGATATTTTGAGTAATTCGCAGAATCTATGGAAATTTCGCGCCATCGCTTGAAAAATTCGCTTAAAAATGACAAATTCGCAGAATCTAAACGCAGAATCTATGAGATTCTGCGCAATCTAGGGGCAAAATGAAGCATTTAAATCGCAAAATCGGCTTTTACCATCCGCAATACGCAAATTCCTGCAAGTTATTTTGCTCACTTGATTTGCCCTTTGTCTTGCGCGAGATGGCGGACTTTGCGGAGATTAGCGAGGCGAGTTTCACGCAGATTTTAGAGACTTCGCACATAAAAGATTACGATAAAGATAATATTATTTGCTACAAAGATGACAAAATCGATGCGCTTTTTTACCTACTGCACGGCTCAATCAAGGTGTATAAAACAAATAAATTTGACAAAGAAGCGGTGATTGGCATTTATGCAAGTGAGTGTGCGCTGAAAAATACGCCACCACTGCTTAATTACGACTCTTTTGATGGCACCGCAAAAAGCACGCTTCACGCACTTGAACCCTGCAAGATTTTAAGCATTCCAAGCAAAGTTTTGCACTCTTTAATGCAAAGCGATATCGCACTACTGCATAGCATTCTAAATCGCGCAAACTCCGCACTGCACGAGCTAAACAACTTCATAGAGATGAATTTGATGGATACGCAAAGCAAGGTGCAAATGCTAATGCTAATGCAAAATAATCCAAGCATTTTCAAAAATGTCAGCAAAAGTCTCATCGCAAGTTTGCTAAATATCTCACAAGAGACGCTTTCAAGGGCATTAAAGGAACTAAATTCGCAGAATCTATAAAATCCTCGCTAGTTTCTGCGATTACAAAAGGCAAAATATGACTTTTTCACTTCAAGCAGCCGATGGAAACGCCCGCGCAGGGGAGATGACACTCACTCATAGCATTGTGCAAACGCCCACATTTATGCCTGTCGGCACGCAAGGGTGCGTGAAGGCACTTGATTTTAGCGACTTGCACGCACTTGGCGCGAAAATCATCCTTGCAAACACATATCATTTGTATTTGCGCCCAAGCGCGGAGGTGGTGAGAAATTTGGGCGGATTGCATAAATTTAGCGGATTTAGCGGGAGTTTTCTAACCGATAGTGGCGGATTTCAGGCGTTTAGTTTGAAGGGCAAAGCGCAAAGTGAGGGCATTGCCTTTAAAAGTCATATCGATGGGAGCGCACATTTTTTCACTCCGCAAAAGGTGCTAGATATTCAATACGCCCTAAATAGCGACATTATGATGATTTTAGATGACTTAATCGCGCTCCCTGCGAGTAAAAAGCGCATCGCAGAATCTATCGCAAGGACGCTTTCTTGGGCGAAAACTTCGCTTTTATATCACGCAAAAATGCGCGATTTGCACCCCACAAATCATATTTTTTCAATCATTCAAGGTGGCACAGACGCGAGCGCAAGGGAGTTTTGCGCAAAAGAGTTAGTCGCTATGGAGTGCGAAAATGCGCGATTTGACGGATTTGCAATCGGCGGACTTGCCGTAGGCGAGGAAAAAAGCGCAATGTATGACACAATCGCGCTCACAACGGACTGTATGCCAAAGGATAAAGTCCGCTACCTTATGGGCGTGGGGACGCCACAGGATTTACTTGAAGGAATCTCGCGTGGCGTGGATATTTTTGATTGCGTTATGCCGACACGAAATGCGCGAAATGGGACGCTTTTCACGCGCAGTGGGCGAGTGAATATCAAATCTATGCGCTTTAAAAATAGCGATTTTGCGCTAGATTCTGCGTGTGAATGCTATGTGTGTAAAAACTTCTCACTTGGGTATCTAAACCACCTATTTCGCGCGGGTGAGGTGCTGTATGCGCGACTTGCTAGCATTCATAATTTGGCGTTTTATTTAGGACTTATGCGTGGCGCGAGGGAGGCGATTTTGCAGGGGAGGTTTGAGATTTTTAAAAAAGAGCGATTGGAAGAGATGAGGTAGATTCTGCGAAAATTTAATATTTTTACGCAATAATGCGTTTTATTTTTGCGGAGGTGGGAAATGAAAAGATTGCTATTTATGCTGATTGCGGGGGGGGGGGATTTTGCTTATTAAATGCGATTGAGTTGAGTGTCGCTTGCGAAATCAATGGTGGAAATTGCGATATTAAAAAACCCTATGATTTAATCACCAATCACACCCATTTCACGCTAGGCAGTGGCACTAGCATAAATCTCGCGGAGAACGGCAATGAGAAAGGAATCATAGCAACTTTTATCAATTACAACACGATTGATACTTACATCACATTTAACAAAGGTGCGATTAAAAATCTCATCAATTATGGCGCAATGCAGGGGATTTCCGTGAGTTATGACGACCACAGCAATCAAATGGTTACCATTCAAAATTTTGGCACGATAAATCCGCTTGAAGGCAAATATCACTTTAAAAGCGTCAATCTCACGCTACAAAATTACGCGATGAAAATCACGGAAGATTCTGCGAAATTTAACGCATTTAGCGGGACTTCAAATGGCACAAACGGCACAATCGATAACTCACATTTGGTGCTAGAAAATGGCAGTGTGAAATTCGCCGAAAACGGGAAGTTGATTTTGGATTTTGGAGGGGATTTTGAGTTTGGCGCGGGTTATTTGCTAAGCAAACTTGTCACGGATACTAGTGGCAATGCTTACACAACTTTGGGCGTGGATTTTTCCCGCCTTGCGCTAAAAGACGCTGATTTTTATGATATTTTGGAGAGTGGAGAATATTTTATCGTGAAAATGAAAGAAAATAAGGGCGATAAAAATGGCGATTTTGCCCTGCATACGCCAATTACCGAACTTTACAAAAGCAACATTCGCACGATGAATAATTTGCAAATGATGACTAGCGCGATGATTTTCCCACGAACCAATAATTTTCCCCCTCCCTTGCGGAGGGGGATTAAGGGGGTGGGTGAAACCCCACAAAAACGCACAATTCGCAGAATCAAAAAAGTTTCGTCATTGCGAGGCAGTGGCGAAGCCACAACGAAGCAATCCATAAACTCTCCGTCATTGCGAGAATCTGCGTTAGCAGATTCGTGGCAATCCACAATAAACGCAAACGAATACGCAAATCCCAAACAAAACGAAACCTTTTTCTACAAAAACGCAGAATCTACCGCAAAAAATCGCAGAATCCAAAGAAACATTTCTCACAATCTCGCAGATTCTGCCCCCAAAATCGCAGAATCTACCGCAGATTCTGCGAAAAACTACCACTTCATTTTCACCCCATTCGTAAATCACAACTCTTTCGCACAGGCAGGAAACTACGCACTAAGCGGATTTGACTATGGTTTCATCACCGCTTTTAGCGTGACACTCGCAGAATCGCACACACTTGGCGCACACTTCGCCCTAACTTATGGCACATTAAGCGACAAGCACGATAAAGACTTGCAAATCAAAAACCTAAATTTATTCGGCGGACTGCATTACAAATTCGACTTGCCTTTTGCGCTGTTTTTAAAGGCACACGGGGATTTCTACCACTTCTCAAACGACTTAAAAACGCAATTTTTGGCAGATTTGAAACCGCAAAATTTGGGATTTGGCGCAAATTTAAGTTTTGGCAAAACATTTGATTTTCGCGCAGGCGGGGCATTATCGCTCGAAGCAGGATTTGACTACAAAGCACTGAAATCAAAGGAAATCAAAGCAGATTCTGCGATTTATCAAAACTCGCTTTTTAACCTAATCTACGGCGATTTGGGGCTCTCTTACGCAAATTATTTTGGCGGATTTGGGATAAACTTTGGCGTAGGCGCAAAGTTTAATCTCGCCCCAAAACTCGCAAAAAGCAAAGTGTTAGTGCGAAGTCAAAACTTCGATTTTGCCCTAGATAGCGACAAAATCTTAGGTTACGCAAACGCGGGAATTTCGTATCTTTTGGAGGCGCAAAAGTTTGATATGGAGTTTGGATTGCAGTATTTTGGGGGATTTGGCGACAGGGGGATTTCAAACGGCGGCGGATTTGAATGGCGCGTGGGGTGGTAAAAGACAAAAATTCGCATTCAAAATCACCTAAATACAAAAAAATTATTCAAAACATATCCGCTGAGCGTATAAAAAATCCCCGCGATGATTTGGGCGGTGTATTTGTCGATGAAAAATGCGCGGTGTGCGATGATTAGCGCAACTAGATTTATCAAATATGCCCCGCCCATCGCAACGCAAAATCGCCAAAAGTCGTGGCGGTGGGAGTTTTTGCTCTCAAATGTGAAATTTTTATTTAAAAAATATGACAAAATTATCCCGCAAATATATCCCAAAAAGTTCGCAATTTCGGGCATTACCCCGCAAAACATTAGCGCAAAAATCACGCCAAAGCCAAAAATCGTATTTGCCACGCCCACAAGCAAGTATTTGCCGAAATATTTGCTAAAAAATGGCTTGAAAATTTCTCGCATTTTGCGCCCTTAAATTTATAAAATTTCACGCGGATTCTAGCTAAAATATCGCAAATGAAAAAGATTTACATTGAAATTAGCGATATTTGTGGGCTAAAATGCTCGTTTTGTCCCGTGCCAAAGGGGATTCGTGGTGTGATGGATTTGGAGCTTTTTAAAAAAGCAATCGCAGAATCTACCCGCTACACGAAACTAATCGCACTTCATATTTTGGGCGACCCGCTGTGCGTAGAAAATTTGGAGCAATATTTGGCAGTGGCAAAAAGCGCGAATCTAAAAGTCGAAATCACCACAAGTGGCGCGAATCTTACAAATTTGGCGGATTTTGATTTGCTACTAAATGCGCCCATAAAGCAAGTGAATTTTTCGCTAGACGCGCTAATGGAGCTAAAAAACAAAGAGTTGCTTTTGGCGCAAATCGTGGAGTTTTGCAAGTATAAAAAGGCGATTAAATCACAAATCTTTGTAAATCTGCGAGTGCAAAAAAGGGCGCGAAATAGGGATTTGGTGGCGTTTTTGGAGAGTGAATTTGGTGTGAAAAATTTGGTGCAATATTTGGGCGATTCGCAAATCTGCGATTCGCGCGTGAAATTGGGCGAAAGGGTTATCATTGATTTTAGGGGAGTTTTTGAGTGGGGCAATTCGTCTCTCACGCGACCTTCGCGGGAGTTTGAAAAATTCTCGCTCGATGAACCATTAGTTCTATCTCACTCGAATTTTTCGGCACAACCCACGAATCTCGCGCAAGATACTAGAATTGCGGAGGATTCAAAAAATTCGTCATTGCGAGGCAAATCGACAGATTCGCCGAAGCAATCCAAAAAAAATAATAAAATAGATTGCCACGATTCTGCTACGCAGAATCTCGCAATGACGGAGAATAATGCAGATTCTGCGAATCATTCACAAGACGAATTTGCTACAAAAGGCACTTGCCTTGCGCTAAAATCCCACATCGGCATTTTATCAAACGGCGAAATTGTGCCCTGCTGTATGGATTCACAAGGGATTTTATCGCTTGGCAATATCAAAGATACCACGCTAGATTCGGCACTCAAAAGCCAAAAGGCACAAAAAATACTTAATGGATTTCGCAAGAATCGCATTGTAGAGCCATTTTGCAAGGCGTGTGATTATCGCAAAAGATTTACAAAAAATTAGATTTTGCCGAAATATCAAAAATATTTTATGCTAAAATTTCAAAAATCCAAAAATTTAGGTGACTATGAAAAAACTTCTATGTATTTTATTGCTGACTTCTGCGCTATTTGGGCGAAATGAAATCGATGTGTGGGGGCACGCGGGGATTTCGTGGCAAATGCAAATGGATAAACCGCCCAAATCCTACGCTGGATTAAGCGCGAGTGTGGGGTTTGACGCGAGCTGGGATATCGGCATAACGCTTGGCATTGGTGCTTGGAGCGCATACTCAATTTATAATCAAAACTACCCCAAAGTTGCAAAGGCAAATGACGCATACAAGGCGTATATAACGCTTAGCGACTTGTATTTTTCATACACGCACCCTGTGGTGCAAATCGCGCTTGGACGATATGATACGAACAATATCAAATACGAGTGGTTTAGCGGACACAACGAAGGGCTTTCAGTGGCGGTGAATGCTACGGATTTTATGCGATTGTGGTTTTTGTATTCATTTGAGCAAAACTTGCAATTTAGAAAAAATAATCGAGAAATAAGCGGACAAATGAACGCGCTGTGGGATTATAGACGCCATAAGTCAAATATTGACACAAAGCGCGATGAGCATTTAATCGCCTTTGGTGCGGACTTTTTCTATGCGAAATATTTCAAAACCGACTTGTATTCATATTTTGTGACAAATAATTTTGGCGCGATGGGGTTAAAGGCAAGTGCTGCATTTGGCGATGAAAGCAAGTTTCACTCCGTTTCTGCGTTTCAATACGCATTTTTGGACGATTTAAAAGGCGCGGATTTGCTAGGGCACTTGCTTTGGATAGACCAAAAGTTTGGATATGATTGGTTTTACTTTGGCGCGGGGTATTACAAGACTTTCAATAATGGCGTGGGAGTTTTGACGCAATACGGCGATTCTTCGCGCTTTTATGGTAGCGTGATTGCGCCAAGTAACTATTACGCAGGGGGCGAGTATTTTGGCGCAAATCAAAGCGTGTATTATGTTTTCACAGGTGCAAGGCATAAGAATTTCAAAGTCGATATTTTATACGCTGGGGGCGATTATGAAGAGTTATCGGCGTTAGCGTCTGTGATAATTTTTGAGCATTTGGAGATTGGCGCGGGGTATGTGGATTTGAAAAATATTGGCGAAAATAAGCGAAATTTTGTAGTTTCGTTTATAAAGGCGATTTGGTAATTTAAATTTTTTTTAAAAAAATTATGGCATAATTCGCACTTTTATTTTAAACTTAAAGGATTGAAATGGCAAATCATAAATCAGCGGAAAAACGCATTAGGCAGACTTTGAAGCGCACCGAGCGAAACAAATACTACCGCACGCGAATCAAAAATATAACTCGCGCGGTAAATGAGGCGGTTGAATCAAGCGATGTGGCAAAAGCGCAAGAGGCGTTAAAAATCGCAAATAAAAATATCCATAGCTTCGTAAGCAAGGGCATTTTAAGCAAAAATACGGCGGCACGAAAAGTATCAAGGTTGAATGAAAAAGTAAAAAAACTAGCAAAAGCGTAAGTTTTGATGACAGATAAACTTCTGCCACTTATCAAGCGATATGATGAAATCAGCGCAGAGCTCGTAAAAAGCGAAGTTTTTAATGACACAAAATTGCTTGGCAAACTCTCAAAAGAGCAAAGCGACTTGCAAGAAGTCGCAGAATCTGCGAAACGCTACATTGAGATTCTAAAACAAATTGACGAAAATAAGGCACTGCTAGATGACAAAGAGCTAGGCGAACTCGCCAAAGATGAGCTAAAATCGCTAGAAAGCGCAAAAGAGCAATTAGAATCCCAAATCAAAATCCTGCTAATCCCCAAAGACCCCAATGGCAATAAAAATGTGTTTTTAGAAATCCGCGCAGGCACGGGAGGCGATGAAGCAGGAATCTTCGTGGGCGACTTGTTTAAGGCGTATTGTCGCTACGCTGATTTACGCAAATGGAAAGTCGAAATCATAAGTTCTAGCGAAAATAATGTCGGTGGCTACAAAGAAGTCATCGCGCTGATTAAAGGCTGTGGCGTGTATTCGCGGCTAAAATTTGAGGGCGGGACTCATCGCGTGCAACGCGTCCCCGAGACAGAATCTCAAGGCCGTATCCACACCTCCGCCGTAACGATTGCCATAATGCCCGAAGTCGATGATGTGGAGGTGAATATCAACCCAAATGACTTAAAAATCGATGTATTCCGCAGTGGCGGGCACGGCGGACAAAGTGTCAATACCACAGATTCAGCGGTGCGCGTAACGCATATCCCCACAGGGATTTCTGTCTCTATGCAAGATGAAAAGTCCCAGCACAAAAACAAAGACAAGGCGTTAAAGATTTTAAAAGCGCGAATCTATGAAATGGAGCTAGAAAACAAAGCAAAAGCAGAGGGCGCAAATCGCAAAGAGCAAGTCGGTAGTGGCGATAGGAGCGAGCGAATCCGCACTTACAACTACCCGCAAAACCGCCTAACCGACCATAGAATTAACCTAACTTTGTATAGTTTGGAGGAGATTATGCTCTCTGGCAATTTGGATTCTGTCATCGACCCGCTTATCACCCACGCCCAAAGTGAAGCGATGAGCGGAAGTTAGAGCGAATTTAGTTTGATAGATTCTGCGATTTCGCAGAATCTGTGCTAAATTTCATAAATTTTCGCTACAATATCCACACTTTTTAATTTCAAAACAAAGGAAAAAAGATGAAAAAAAATGTCGTGTTTTTCGAAGTGCGTGGCGGGAGCGATAAAGGTGCGGATGGTTATCGAAAAGATACGATGCCGATGGTGGATGCGCTAAAAGAGCGCGGGTGGAATGCAGAGGTGATTTTCTTTGAAGTTGCGAAAAAAGATGAGATTTATAAGCGCGTTTTGGAAAATTTCGATGGTTATATTTCGCGCATAAATCCGGGCAATTTGAAAGAGGAAAATGAATATTTTGCGATGCTTAGGCAACTTTGCGCGGATGGATTGATTGGGATGCCACATCCTGATGCGATGATAGGATATGGGGCGAAAGATGCGCTGACAAAACTAGCAGGGACAAATCTCGTGCCACAGGACACTTATGCGTATTATGATATCAAAACTTTTAAGGAAACTTTCCCCAAAACTCTCGCAAAAGGCGAGCGAGTTTTAAAGCAAAATAGAGGTTCGACGGGAGAGGGAATTTGGCGCGTTTGCGTGGAAGGCGCAGAATCTAGCGCAGAATCTCTGCCACTAAATACCAAAATCAAATGCACCGAAGCAAAGGATAATCACAGCGAACACCGCGAGTTAGGCGAGTTTATGGACTTTTGTGAGCAGTATATCATCGGCGATAATGGAATGCTAGTGGATATGACATTTCTCCCCCGCATTAAAGAGGGCGAAATCCGCCTTTTGATGCTTTATGATAAACCTGTAAATGTCGTGCATAAAAAACCTGCGGAGGGCGCGGATGCCTTTTCTGCGACACTTTTTAGCGGGGCAAAATATCGCTATGATAGTCCTTCGCAGTGGCAAAATTTGGTGGATATGTTTTTAGGCGAACTGCCAAATATTCGGCAGAAACTTGGTAATTATGATTTGCCGCTCATTTGGACGGCGGACTTTATTTTAGATACGGATGAAAATGGCGCGGATAAATATATTCTTGGCGAGATAAACTGCTCGTGCGTGGGATTTACCTCGCATTTGGAGCTAGCGGGGGAAGTGGCGGAAAATATCATAAAAATCGTTAGCAAAGCAAAGGGGTGAAAATCGCGCTAGATTCTGCGAAATTAGGGCAGATTCTGCAATTCGCAGAATCTGTACGCAAAATCTTACAAAATTCGCAGAATCTAAACCCATTTGGAACAAATCTTGCTTATTTAATTATTAAATTTTTAGAATTTTTCCAAAAAGGATTTTACTATGGAAATTAGCAAGGTTTATGGTATCGTCCATAAGGCGCTTGATTATCGCTCGTTGCGACAAGATTTGATTGCGAGTAACTTGGCAAATGTCGCTACGCCCTTTTATCGTCCGCAAGACATTGCCTTTGAAGAGTATCTCACAAAAGAAGCAAATCGCATTTTCAAAAACGAGCCAAACAAAACTTTGCCTTTGGCACAAACGCACACGGGGCATTTATCGTCCATCGATGGCGATAAAAATCGCCCTACGATTTTTTGGCGAGATGGGCATTTGGCGCGAAATGACGGCAATAGCGTGGATTTAGATGTGGAGAGTAGCGAAATGGGGAAAAACTCAGTAATGTATAATGCCCTTATTAACGCAAGTAAGAAGCACAAAGGCATTTATGCCTACGCGATAGATTCAGGCAAAAATATTTAGATTTGGAGCGCAAAATGGCATTTTTAAGTAGCTTTGATATTAGCGGATATGGTTTAAGTGCGCAGAGATTTCGCATAAATGTCATCTCTTCAAATATCGCAAATGCAAACTCCACGCGCACCGATGAAGGTGGCGCGTATCGGCGCAGAGAAGTGATTTTGAAGGCATTTGATTTCAACAAAGAGCTAAATAAACAGCTTGGTGAGAACAATAATTTGCTAAAATACGAAGACCCATTGAGCGAGGGTGTTTGGGATAAAGAGCCAAAGCCTAGCATTATGAGCGTGTATGTAGATAAAATTGTGCGCGATGACAAAGAGCCGATATTGAAATATGAGCCTTCTCACCCAGATGCCGATGAAAACGGCTATGTGGCGTATCCAAATGTGAATCCTGTGGTAGAGATGGCGGATTTGATTGAGGCAACGCGTGCTTATCAAGCAAATGTCGCTGCGTTTCAAAGCGCAAAAAATATGGCAAATAATGCTATAATTTTATTTCAAGCATAAAAATGGAGTTTTATAATGGTAAATAATATAAATGCGCTAGATTCTGCGAAACTAACCACGCCAAGCGCAAAATCGCAGAATCTAAAAGGCTTTATGGATTCGATGAAAGAAGCATTTGAAGAAGTAAATAAAGAGCAAAAAACTAGCGAGCAGGCATTGGCAGATGTCGCAAGTGGGCAAATCAAAGATTTGCACCAAGCGGCAATCGCAATCGGGCGGGCAGAAATGAGTATGAAAACAATGCTAGAAGTCCGCAATAAGGCAATAAACGCCTATAAAGAGATTCTGCGAACGCAAGTGTAGATTTAGCGCAATCATACAAAAAATATGCAAAATTATGATGATGTAGATTTTAATATAAATTTTGATGATGACTTTGAGGTAGGGCAGAAATACAAAAAAGAGCACGAGAAAGCACAGCAAATCGAGCGTAACTCGCGCACAAATGGCATTATAATCCTTTATTTTTCAATCGCATTGTGCCTAATTTTATTTGTCGCGGTTTTGTATTACAACATCACCACCCCGCGCAAAATGCCGACATTAGAAATCTCACAAAAAGAGCTATCCGAGCGCGGGAGCATTTATAGCAAAGATGGATTTAGCCTAGCAAGTAGCAAAAATTTATATAAAGTTAGCGTGATTAAAAAAAGTATCGACCCAAATAAAATGGACTTTTTTATCCGCCTTTTTAGCATTTACAGCGGGATAGACGAGCAGTATTTGAGAGAAAAACTGCGTGGTAGCGGACATATCACGCTTTCATATAAGCTAAGCCCCAAAGTCGCGCTAAATTTAAAACAGCTAAATAAAAAGTTGCTTCGCGCTGGTGTGTTTCGCTCGTATGAATATAACGGCAGAATCTACCCCAAAGCAGGGCTTAGCATTGAGATTAGCGGGGAGGCGCGCGAGTATCTTTACAAAGATTTAAGCGAACCAATTTTAGGCTACACAAACAAAATCGAAGGCGATGGTATCACCAAGCCAAAGGGCGTAAAAGGCGTTGAGCGATATTATGAATACGCGCTTTCATCAAAGCAAGATGGGCATTTTAAGGGCAATAGAGATGTGGGATTTAATCTTATTTTAGATAAAAATGCGATTTTAAAACAGCGGATTGACGGCAAAAGCGTGGTGCTAACTATCCCGCTAAAATTACAGAAAAAAATCGAAAACATAATCGATGAAGGCACAAAGACAATTAGCGCAAGTGAAATCATAATTGGCATTATGGATTCAAGTAGCGGGGCGATTTTATCCCTAGCAAGTTCGAATCGCTTCAATCCCAAACGAATCAAACAAAGCGAATACGCAAATCTAAATCCAAGCTTTATAGAGCAGAGCTTTGAGCCCGGTAGCATTATGAAGCCTGTGATTTACTCAATCTTACTAGAAAAAAATCTAATCAAACCAAATGAGATTTTTAATCTCCACAATGGCGTATATAAATTTGGGCGATACACCATTCGCGATTCACACCCGCAGAAATACGCAAGCGCGGAGAATATCATCGTTCAATCAAGTAATATCGGTATGGTGCAAATGGCACAGCGACTAAACGCGCAAAGCTATCACAACGCGCTTGTGGCGTTTGGATTTTCACTCCCTACTGAAATCGACTTGCCCTATGAGAAAACGGGCATTATCCCAAATGCAAAGACGCTAAATTCGCATATTTACAAAGGGAGCGTTAGCTATGGATATGCGATGAGAGCGACTTTTATGCAAATGTTGCGCGCGTATTCGGCGTTTGCAAACGGGGGGCATTTGGTAAATCCGTATTTGATGGATTACATAATCGATACAAATAATAAAATCATCGATAAAAATAAAAGTGGCGAGAAAATCCACATTTTAGGCAAATATAGTGCCGATGCCTTGCAAAAAGTGCTGATTAAAACCGTGCAAAAAGGGACTGCCAAAGTCGCAAATGTAGAGGGGGTAATCATCGGCGGTAAAACGGGGACTGCGCGAATCGCCACCAACGGACGCTATGGCAGCGAATACATCGGCTCATTTTTTGGCTTTGCCAAAGATAAAAAGGCAAATTACACCATCGGCGTGGTGGTATTTGGCGCAAAGGATAGTAGCTACTATGCTTCACAAACGGCAGCCCCACTTGCAAAGAAAGTAATAGAAGCACTGATAGATGAAGGGTATTTAAGGCAAGAGAGGTAATTTTTGGCTGGGCAATTCGTCTTCGGGTGCATTTTTCGCATTTGTAAAAATTTTAGGGCATTCGCAGACCGCTAGTCTAGTCTCACACCCTAAAATTTTTACAAATACAAAACCTCCACCGCAATTCGCAGAATTTGCGAGCGTAGCGAAGCAATCAATACTAGAATTGATTTAAATGCAAAAAACGCAGATTCTGCGTTAGATTCTGCGAATCGCACGAAAAACGCAGAATCTATCCCCACTTCGTTATTGCGAGACTTGACTTTGTCAAGTCGTGGCAATCCAAACAAAATTGTCATTTGGTTGCTTCGCTTCGCTCGCAAAACGAAGTTTCTTTATTAAATCCTACGGATTGAGCGAACGAAGTGAGCGAAAAATCTCAAATTCTCCCCCTCCCAAATGCGCGTGGATATTTTTTTAATTCTCCCCCTCCCTTGCGGAGGGGGATTAAGGGGGTGGGTAGATTCTGCGAATCGCAGAATCTTGCAAAATTTTCGCAGAATCTAATAAAAAAACGCAGAATCTCATCAAAAAAAGCAAATTTTTCGCAGAATCTAGCGCAAAGTTTGAGATTTTTCACCTACGACTCAAAATGACAAATTAAGGTGCGATTCGCAGAATCTACCGCAGATTTTCATAATTTTGATTTGCTTTTGTGCCTAGCATTCGCGCACGATTCGCATTAAAATCATCACTAAAAATACTTCGGCTAGATTCATAGCCATCGATTTGAAATCCCGCAATGTCAATTAGCGCGTGAATCAAATCGTCTATCATAAAAGGCTTTTGCGTGGATTGCGCGATTTGCGTATAAAGTGCGGGGTGGCGGGCTATAAACTCATCGCTTACAAACACCACAAATGGCACTTCTACCATAAAGCGCGTGATTTTGCTATCCACACGGAGTGAGCCAATGCCCGTGTCCCACACATCACTTGCGTGGTCGCTGATATAAATCACAATGCTATCGCTATTTGCAAATCGTTTGATAATCTCGCCTACCACAAAATCCGTGTATAAAATGCTATTTGCATATTGCGCCAAATCCGCTTTGGCACGGGATTTTTGGGCGTTTGATAAGTTGTCTATGTGCGGATTGTCTTTTATATCGCGCGGGGTAAATCGCTCAAAATCCTTTGGATAACGATTTGCGTAGCCCACGTGAGAGCCCATTAGATGAATGGTAAGAAATAAACCACAAAGTGCGTTGTCTTGTGGCGATAAATCGGGGAGACTTGTTGTTCGCTTCGTCAATAGACTATCAGTCTTATTTCCTTGCTCACAACTGCGCAACCCCGATTTCTCATCCACAATACTTCCGCACGAGTCGCTTTTATTGTTAGATTCTGCATTTTGCAGAATCTTAATCGAAGTATTTGTGGTGTGGCTTTTGTATTTGTGAAAATTTTGGGGATTGAGACTAGACTTGGAGTCTGCGAAATCCCCAAAATTTTCACAAGTGCGAAATTGCATACCCAAAGACGAATTATCCAAAATCGGCAAAATTTTCTCATCAAACCCCATACTATCTAGCCTCTTCCCCGCCACACTATCCGCACTCCACAGCATTTTATCAGCGCGTGAAAAAATAGTCGTAGTCGCCTTACTCCACAGACTAAATCGCTCTTGATTGCTTATCACAGCGGTTTTATACCCTCCTAGCCTCATCGCATCAACTACATTTAGATACTCAAACCACTTTTTGCCTAAATTGTCCTGATTTGCGAAAGTTAGCACTTGGGAGAGCGACTCAAATGTCGTAACCTGCGAACTTATCACATTATCAAACACAAACAAATTTTGCGATTTTTGGGCGTGAATCGCGCTAAAAATTGGCGTATTTGGCAGATAATGCCCATAGATTTGCATTTTGTCGCGCTGTGCTGATTCGCCGATGATTAGGACGATATTTGCGATTTTCTTGTCTTGTGGTGCGGGAGTGTGTGCGATATTTTTGGCATATTTTTCAAAATCCGCGTTGATTTGCTCATACTCCCTCATCGCCCCAAATATCGAATCTAGCGCGTCTTTTATCGAAGTGGTAGCGACATAAACCACATCGCTTTCGCGCTCATTATACGGACGCAAACGCAGACAATGCACCAAAATTAGCGCGATTAGTAGCGTGGCAAAGATTATCCAAAAGATTTTTATGCGATTTTTGGATTCGCTAGATTTGCGTGTTTTTTGGGTAGATTCAAGCGAATTAGATTCACACGAATCTAACTTATCTTTATTTTGCCCCCCCCCAATTAGGATTTTATAAACCACTTTGTCGCCATAGCGATAAGTCACGCCAAGTAGGGCGAAAATCAACGCGGAGAAAATTACAAATTTCGCGCTTATATATTCGCCAAAAAATTCGCTAACTTCGCTAGGGTCGCTTTGCAATGCCACGCCTACCAAGTGCGAATTTAGCGTCCCACCAAAATTTAGGACTAAAAATAGATTGACGATTAGCAAAATTATGCTTGATATGCTGATAAGCGCGACAAATGCCATTTTGATTTTTCTGCCAAATCGCCCCAAAATCTGCTCCAAAGGCAAATAAAACACCACGCAAAACGCCAAAAAATAAGTGCAAAATAGCATCGCTTCGCGAAACGCTAGGCAATGCCACCAATGCGCGTCAAAGAGTTTTGGTAAGTTGCTAAACTGCGCTAGTGCGATAAAAACGCTATTTAGCACAAAGATTAGCGCGAAATGTTTGACAAAAAATATGTCTCTAAAAAATGCCATTGAAGTCGCTCCGTTTTGGAATCTAAAAAGCGTGATTTTAGCATAATTTGCTACGATTTATTTTCAAGCAATTCTTGCCATTTTTGGACTACCACAGATTGTGAAAATCTCTCCCCCACAAGCCTTTTGGCTTCGCCTCCAAATGCAATGCGCTTAGATTCATCACTCATTAGCGTGATTAAGTGCTTTGCGTAAGCCTCCAAATCATTATCGCTTACTAAAAAGCCACTTTTATTATGCGCGATAATATCGCTAGGTCCTGTGGCGACATCAAAGGCAATACAAGGCAATGCGTAGCTAGAAGCCTCCGCCAAAACCATACCAAAGCCCTCAAAATGCGAACTCATAGCATAGATACTTGCACCCAAATATTCGCGCTCTATTTGTTTGGTAAATGGCTTTAAGATTATAGAATCTTGCAAGTTTAGGGATTTGATTTTGGATTGTATCTCGCTTTTTAGGGGACCATCGCCTACGATTATAAGTCGCCAATCGGTTAGATTCTGCGAATCTGCACTTTCCCCCTCCCTTGCGGAGGGGGATACAGGGGGTGGGTTAGATTCTGCAAAATCAATGCCATTCGTAGAGTCTAGCACGAAAAACGCAGAATCTACTTTGCTTTGTGGATTTTTACCCACCCCCAAACCCCCTCCGCAAGGGAGGGGGCTTAAATTTTTCTCAGCTTCGCAAGGGAGGGGAGATTTCAAAACAAGTCCCTCCCCTTGCGGGAGGGATTTAGGGTGGGGTATTTGAATCATTTCTTGCACTATTTTCCAAATATCAATCAATCGCAAAAAGCCTTTTTGGTCGCCATTATCCATTCGTCCCACGCTTAATACGAATCTTTGCGCGTGATTCGTGCTAAGTGTAGGGATTTTGGGTAAGAAATTTGGGATTACACGCACATTGCTATGATAGCGTTGCCAAATAGGCAATTCACGCGATGATAGCACCACAAGCGTGTCAAAATAGCGCAGTTTGCGCCTTGCCTTTTTGGGAGCACTCAAATGCCATAGTCGCACAAACAACGGCTTAAAATCCTGCTTTTTGCGCGTAAAAAGCGGGATAAACCACCCGTCATTTGCTAACACAATATCCGCGTTTGTCTGCCTAGCGATTTTGTGCGTTTGATAGCAAAAAATGATGCGCAAAATGCTTTTGTGAAAAAGCGTGGTAAGCGGATTTTTGCTCTTTGCTTTTTTGTCGCAAAGATGGACGCAAGAAATGCGCGAATCAAGCGGATAAATGGGCGTTTTGTGTGTGCGAAAAAAGCTAATGATTTGCACTTCATAGCCCAAATTTTGCGTTAGGGCATTTGCTATATTTACGCCCACGCGCTCCCCGCCACCTCCCTCTGTGATGTCTTTTAGGGTGATTAGGACGCACTTTTTAGGCGAATCTGTGGTGGATTTGCCTCTAGATTCGCGACTCTCGTGTCTTTTCGCCCTTTTGTAGCCCCATTTTTGCCCAAGTTGCTTTGCTTTTGCATATATATATATATTGTGGTTAGATTCTAGCTTTTGGCGCGGGTTTTCATCGTGGTGGAGATGATAGGCGATGGCGTTATGTTTTACGCGCCGTAATTCTCCGCCGTTGAAAAGAAATCGTGCGACAAATTCGCTATCCTCGCGCCCCCAGCCCACAAACTCTTCATTAAAGCCATTTATCGCCTCGCAGTCCGCTTTATAAAAGCTCATATTGCAACTACGCACGCCTTTAATCAACTCTTTTTTGCGGAAAATTTTGGCGGTGGTTTTGGAGGTGGCATAAATCAAACGCGCCAAAAGATTGCAATGCGTGGCTTTCAAAGAGTGTGAATCAAACGCTAGGGCGTGGTTTTTGTCGCTTAAAATCCGCGCCGTTTCGTTTTCACGCAAAATCACGCGTGAGCCTTGCAACAATACGCCACGCTGTGCGAATCGCAAATGCTCCGCCACAAAGTGTGAATCGACAATCATATCGCCATCGATGATGATAATATACTCGCCACGCGCAGATTCTATCGCGCGGTTACGAATATGAGCGGCTCGAAAGCCCTTATCCTCGTGCCAAATGTGGCGCAACTCGCAGGGAAAACCTTGCGCATAAGTTTCTATGACTTCGCGTGTGTCGCTTTTGCTCCCGTCATCGGCGATTAGGACTTCTTTTGGGAGTGGATTCAAATCCCTCACAGAATCCAAAACTAACGCTAATCGCTCTTTTTGGTTGTAAGTGGTAACGATTAAGGAAGTGGCATAGGGGGGGGGCGCGTGAGTTATTTCGTATAGTTTTGCGTATTTGAAAAATGCCCCAAGTCCGTTACAAAGGCTAATCACAAAGCCTTTGTAGCCATAAAAAATCCCTTTTCGCAAAAAATAGCTTCGCACAAAAGCCCACAAGCCACGCATAATCGCCTTTGACATTGAGATATGTTTGGGATTGTTTTTGTTGTAATTTTGCTCTACATATAGGCTAGTGTAGCGTTGTAGTTTGTCAAGCAACTGCACGATTCCATTGCACGCATAATGTTTGATATGCCCATTTAGGCGAATCTTTTGCGCGTTTGGCGGGATTATCACACTTTCGTGCACAATGTTTTCATTAAAGCGCGTGAAGTTTTTATTAAACAAACGCCACACAAAGTCTGGCGACCACCCGCACGCCTTTATCCACACGCCATTGTAGAGATTTTTGCGCGAAATGGCGTAAATGCAGTTTGGCTCTAAATGTTGGGCGCGGATTTGTTCTAGCGCGGATTTTTCTAGCACTTCATCGCTATCAAGGGAGAGAATCCACTCATTTTTTGCATAGCTCACACAGAGATTTTTAAGCGCACCAAAGCCGATAAACTCGCTTGTTTCAATGCGCAACTTCCCATAAATGGCGTTAAACTCGCTTGCGATTTGTAGCGTAGAATCCGTGCTACCATTATCTAGCAAGATTATCTCATCAAATTCTTTTAACGATTCTAGGCACTCTTTTAGCGTAGCTTGGGCGTTTTTTACGATAATGCAGACTGAAATTTTTTGATTCACGATTCGCCTTAAAAATGTAAAATTTGTGCCGAATCTTATAAAATTTAAGGTAAATTTAGCTTTAAAGTCGCTATAATTGCCGTTTTATTTTTTGCAAAATTTTTGGCGAATTGCGTGAAATCGCCGTAGATTCGGCGCGAATCTAGCTTTGAATTTAGGCGCAAAAAATATCAAAAAGGTCGCGTAGCTCAGTGGTAGAGCACTACCTTGACATGGTAGGGGTCGTTGGTTCAAGTCCAATCGGGACCACCATAAATCACATTTCAATAAGGACAGAGGGCATTTTTGAGCGAAATTATAGCTTACAAAAAAGATGATAAAATCTTTGATTTACAAACTGCGACAGAGCAATCAATCGATACAAGCGACTTTAAGGCGATTTACCTTGATGATTCAGCTGATGCACTGCATATTTTGCGCCACTCCACCGCGCACCTTATGGCACAAGCGATAAAGAGCCTTTATACAAACGCCAAATTTTTCGTAGGACCCGTTGTAAATGAAGGATTTTATTATGATTTTAAAGTCGATGAGAAAATCACAAGCGATGATTTAGCGCGAATCGAAGCGCAAATGCGCCTTTTGGCAAAGCAAAATGTTGAGATTCGTAAAGCGTGTATGAATCGCACAGAGGCGGAGGCAAAATTTGGCGACGATGAGCTAAAAGTCGCGGTGATGAGTCGCATTGAAGGCGATAATTTTAGCTCGTATATGCAGGGCGATTTTGAGGATTTATGTAAAGGACCGCATATCCCACGCACGGGGTTGATTCGCCACTTTAAGCTTACAAAACTTGCTGGGGCGTATTTGGGTGGTGATGAGAATGCCGAAATGCTTACTAGAATCTATGGCATTGCTTTTGCCACAAAAGAGGCGTTGAAAAACTACGAATTTATGATGGCAGAAGCCGCAAAGCGCGACCATAGAAAGTTAGGCAATGAGATGGATTTGTTTTGCTTTGATGATGAAGTGGGCGCGGGACTGCCTATTTGGCTACCAAAGGGAGCAAGACTTCGCAAAAATATCGAAAATCTTTTGACAAAGGCGTTGATTGCGCAGGATTATGAGCCTGTGAGGGGACCTGAGATTTTAAAAAGCGATTTGTGGAAAATCAGCGGACATTACGACAACTACAAAGAAAATATGTATTTTACTACGATTGATGAGAGTGAATATGGCATAAAGCCGATGAATTGCCTTGGGCATATCAAAGTCTATCAAAGCGCGGTGCGAAGTTACAGGGATTTGCCTTTGAGATTTTATGAATATGGCGTGGTTCATCGACACGAAAAAAGTGGCGTGTTGCACGGACTTTTGAGAGTGAGAGAATTTACGCAAGATGATGCGCATCTCTTTTGTCGTCCAAATCAAATTGAAGGCGAGATTGCAAAAATTATATGCTTTGCTACGAAAATTATGGATAAGTTTGGATTCAAATATGAAATGGAGATTTCTACGCGTCCTGCGAAGTTTATCGGCAGTGAAGCGATTTGGGAGGATTCGACTCTTGCGCTTAAAAAGGCTCTCACAAGCGAGGGCATAGATTTTAGCATTGATGAAGGTGGCGGGGCGTTTTATGGACCTAAAATTGACATTAAAATCACAGACGCAATCGGGCGCAAATGGCAGTGTGGGACGATTCAAATCGATATGAATCTGCCTGAGCGATTTGACATTTCATACATTGATGAAAACAATACCGCGCAACGCCCTGTGATGATTCACCGCGCGATTTTGGGGAGTTTTGAGCGATTTTGCGCGATTTTGATAGAGCATTTTAATGGCGAGTTTCCTATCTTTATCGCGCCTACGCAGGTGATTTTTGTGCCTATTGCGGAGGAATTTTTGCCATACACAAAAGAGCTGTGTGCCAAAATGCTTGAATTTGGCGCGTATGGCGAGGTGAATCTAAAAGGCGATAGCTTTAATAAGCGCATTCGCACAAGCGAAAAGCAAAAAGTGCCATTTGTGGCAATCATCGGCAAAAGCGAAGTAGAAAGGGGCGAAGTTGCGATTCGCGACCGCATCACAAAAACACAATACAATCTAACAAAGGAGGCATTTTTGGATAGACTGAAAAACGCAATGAGCGAGGGGATTTTTTGAGAGAGAATACTTTTTTAAATGACGAAATAACATTCGATGAGGTGCGCTGTATCGGCGCAAATGGCGAACAACTTGGCGTTATGAAAACAAGGGAGGCGCGCAAACTAGCAGAGGACGCGGGGCTAGATTTGGTGCTTATCTCACCCACTGCAAAACCGCCTGTGTGCAAGATAATGGACTTTGGCAAATTTTGCTATCAACAAGAAAAAAAGCAAAAAGAAGCAAAGAAAAAGCAAAAGCAAATCGAAGTCAAAGAGATAAAATTATCGCCTCAAATCGCGCAAAATGACATAAATTACAAAGTCAAACACGCACGGGAATTTTTAGAATCTGGGAAGCACGTGAAATTTCGCGTATTTTTAAAAGGGCGCGAAATGGCTGACCCACGCGCTGGATTTGCTGTGCTAAATCGCATAATCGAATCTATGCAAGATTGCGCAAATGCGGAGGGAGAGCCAACGCTAGAAGGGCGGTATGTGAATATTTTGGTAACGCCAAAGAAGAAGTAGATTCTGCGATTTTGGGCGAAGCGCAGAATCTAGTGGGAAAAATTTTAGATTCTGCGAAATTTGCGAAAATTTTTGGATTCTGCGATTTTGGTGCAAAACGCAGAATCTAGCGGGAAAATTTTTAGATTCTGCGAAATTTGCGCGATTTGCGGATGAGATGCTCGATTTTGGCATTCTGCCCTGCATTTACGATTTTAAATTTACCGCTTTTGCTTATGTGATTTATGACTTCACTTGCGATTAGCTCGGTGGCTTTGATTTGTGGCGTTTTCTATTTCGCCGATGGCTAGGATTTTTAGCTCGCTTTGCTTTCTAATCGTGGGATTATCGAGTAGTTTTTCTATCAGCTTTTCAATCATATCGCCAATGTCGTGATTATCTAGCTCAAAGCTCACATAATCGCGCGAATCTACATATTGCGGTTGATTGCTGCTACACGCGCAAAAAATAAATGCAAAAATCAAAATCTGCGCTAGATTTTTATAAAAACTCGCTTGGGGGGGGGATTTGTAGTTTTGTGGCATTTTTATTTTTCCTATTTTGCTAAAATTTAATAAAATTTAAAAGGCGAAATTGTAGCATAAAATTATAAATTTTACGCGAATCTTTGTGTGAATTTTATGCGAATTTTGTGCGAATCAATTACTTTGCGTGAATCGAAATGTGATAATTTATTGATTCACTTATCTCATTGCGCAAATCTTGCCAAAATCTAGCGATTTTTACTAAAATTGCAAAATTTGTATCTAAAATCAAAAGGGACAAAATGAAAATTGCAACGGCATTTGGCGTGATTTTTGTGATTTTAGTGGGATTAGTTGCTTGTAGCATTGAAAGCAAAACAAAACTTTATGAGCAATGTTACAGCGAAGATAAAAATCGCGATAATGACGATACATATAGCGATAATTTGCAATGTATCAAATTAGCAGAGTTAGAAGAAAAAGATGGCAATTTTGAGGCAGCATTGCAACACTACAAAAAAGCCTGTGAGATTGAAACACCACTTGAGGCTTGTGAAAGATTGGTAGCATTTGCGCCAAAAGTGCCTTCGTTTGATTTGAGGGCATATTTGGCGCAAGCCTGCTACTATCGCTATGATTTGGGTTTGACTAATGATTATGCGTGTTTTGAAAAAACAAAGATTGATTTAAGCACATCTAACGATGGCTCTGATTTATGGAGCATTATAGATGAGTTTGACAAGCTATGTGAATATGTGCCAAAAGCCTGTGATGAGCTAAATAGTGTAGCGCAAAGACAGGCACTGCATTTGTCTAAAAATGATGACCTTAAAAATTTGGACTATCTTTGCAATAAAGATAGATTGCAAACAACAAATATCTGCCAAATGCGCGATGAACTCTCTGATAGACTTCAAAAGCAATGCTTTGAAAATGACGCAAAAAGTTGCGCTAAATTTGCCTCTGTCGCTTATCGCTATATATATGGCAATGATTTTTATTTGGCTTCTTCGGTGGATTATGTGAATTATGATGATGAACTCGCTAGATACTTTCAAATGACAGCACAAAAAGCCTGTGCGCGAAATCAAATAGAGAGCTGTATGCAGTTGGCGCATTTTTATTATACGCACAAATCATATCGCAATTTTGATTCTGCAAGAGAGTTTGGCAAAAAGGCGTGTTTGGGCAATGTAGAATATTGCGACAATCTATACAAATTAGAAATTTCAATCGATAGTAGCAAAGCACAAAAAAAGCAATTTATACCCTTTTATCACCATTTGGCTTGTCATAAATTAAATAATGCTGGTTCGTGCTACGCGCTTGGCAAAATCTATGATTGGGAGGCAAAAGAATACGGCATTGGCGAAATGATAAGCTATGACAAAGCTATGCAATACTACGAAAAAGCCTGTGAGATGGGCGGAGAATGCTATAAATTATCCAAAATCTATTTTGTGGGCGAAGCTGTGGGTGGCAAAAAAGTCAAGCAGGATTTGGCAAAAGCAAAGCAGTATTTTGCTAAATCTTGCGATAATGATTGCCCAAATAAGGATTGTTTGGCGTGCGATGTAAAGAAAATGGACTTAAAAGAGCTAAAAACGCTAGAAATCAGCTGGGATTTTGATTGTGAAGAGTGCTAGATTCGCGCGAATCGTATTTGCGCTTGAATCGCGTAAATCTCGCTGAATCTACGCTTAAATCCACGCCGATTCGAGCGAATCTCGCTGAATCTTGCGCCGTTTCGCGCGAATCTTATTTGCGCTTAAATCCAATCCAATCCCAAAAATGCTACAATGCCAAATTTATTTTTACAAAATCTCACATTTTTGGAGGCGCGATGGGCGTTAATTTTTGGGGTAGTAATTTTTGGGGTGCTAATTTTTCTAGCGTTAATGTTACAAGCGGTTATTTTTCAAGCGTAAATTTTGCGCGAATCTTTGCAAAATCGCTTGTATTTTTTGCGTTTTTGTATGTGGTGGATTTCGCATTTAGAGCGTTTTTTATCGCGTATATCGGCATTTGGGGCGGTAATATCGGCACACTTGAATCTAACGCAGAGATTTTTCAAACGCTAATAAATGGCGCGCGATATTTCGGGCAAATCGCGGGGGTTTTGGCACTTGTTGCATTCGTGCTTTTTGCCCTGTGTGCGTGGCGGATTTTTAGCAAGATAGCACAGATTTTTATCGCGCTAATTCTTACCGCGATATCCTTTGTAAATATCGCAAATATGGGCTTTTATGAGATTTATGGCGACACTTTTAATGCGAATCTTTTGGGGCTGATTTTTGATGATAGGGGTGCGATTTTTAGCACGGCGATGAGCGGGCAATACAATCTTACACTTAAAATTTTCGCGTGGATTGCGATAAGTGTGGCACTTGTGGTTGCCATAAATGCGATTTTTCGCAAAATTGATTCACCAAAATTTGCGAATCTACTCGCAAATCCCGCAAATCCAAAAAGCAAAAATTTCACGCGATTCGCCCAAAATATAAGTGTAATCGCGCTTTTTCTAACCTTTGCCTTTGCCACACTTTTTGCGATAAATGGGCATTTTGGATTCAAAGGCATAAGTTTAGGCAAAGAGATTCGCCCCGTTGGCAACGCATTTTTACGCAAAGTCAGCATAGGCGCATTCCGCGACTTACACATCGTGCATAAAGCATACCGCAAAATCGCCCACTCCAAATTTAGCGACTATATACAAGGCGAATCGCCCGCATTTGTGGCACAAAAATTTAGTGGCTATGAGAGTTTGGGCGCAAATGGCGATTTAAGAGTGCTATTGCAAAAGCGCGTGGAGCGCGGGGATAAAAGCGCGATTCATCATATTTTTTACATCATCGCTGAATCGATGAGCGAGTGGCACTTTGATGGCGAGTTTGATTTGCTTGATTTAAGTAGTGAGCTAAAAAAGTTAGCAAAGCAAAAGGGCGGATTCAAAGCGGATATTTTCTTGCAAAATGCGGGCAACACGATAAAAAGTTTGGATGTGCAAATAAGCGGACTACTTCAAACGGATATCCCTTTGAGCTTGCTTGCGGGGCGATTCAATGATATCGCATTCGCACCTGCCGTAATACTGCGTGATTTGGGGTTTGAAGGGAGCTTTTTTTACGGCGGTAGTGGCTCGTGGCAGAAATTAGATAGCTTTGTAACAAGGCAGGGCTTTTCACGCATTTTCTTTGGCACTCACATCATCGAAAATGCCGCAAATAAGGGATATAAAGCACCTTATCAAAATGAATGGGGAGCTTATGATAATCATCTCTTTGCCTTTATTGCGGATAAAATCATCACTGAATCTACCGCAAATCCCGCGCTAAAAACCTTTAATATGATTATGACAACTTCAAATCACCCGCCATACAACGCGCCTGTGGCGGATTTTGGCGCACCGATGGAGGCGATTGAAAAATTCATAGATTCTACGCCAAATTTTAAGAGAAAGGCGATGAGTGCGAAGATTTTGGCACATATTTGGTGGCAAGATAAAGTCATCGCGCAGTTTGTGCGAGAGATGAGCGCGAAACTTCATAGCTAAAATCCACATGTCCGGGCGTATCGATGAGATTTAGCGTGTAGGATTCGCCTTCAAGCGTATAATTTAATCGCACACTTTGCGCCTTTATGGTAATGCCTCGTTCTTTTTCGATGTCCATCGTATCAAGCATTTGTGCGCTTAATTCACGCGAATCTACGCCACCGCAAACTTGCAAGATTCTATCTGCTAGTGTGCTTTTGCCGTGGTCTATGTGAGCGATTATGGAGAAATTGCGAATGTTTTTCAATGTGTGTCCTTTTTGTTTGAGTTGCGAATTTTTGGCGTTTGTAAAATTTAAAAATGGCATTATAGCGCAATAAAATTTAGATTCTGTATTTTGTTTAATTCACAAAATCTTTACACAAATTTAGTTTGGCAAAATGATTTAGCAAATGTTTGCATAGCAATTTTTTATGCTATAATTCGCACTATGAGTAAAAAAGAAGAGATTAAAATCAAAATAGACATTATGAAAGGCATAATGTTTGCTTTGCTAACTGCATTATTTGGTATTTTTGCCTTTGTAGTTGTCAATATTGAAAGCATAAATACATTTCAAGCAGTTGCTTGTGTGCTTGGTGTTATTGCTATTGCAATTTTCTTTTGGATTTTAATACGCTATCTTTTAAAAAATCTTAAAAAATTAAGGAAAATAAAATGATAGGTTTATCACTTGCCATTTTTACAATACTAGTATTTTGCGGACTAACTTTTTATGCTGTCAAGGCAATAGATTCATTATAAGATATAAAGTAATTAGTGATTTTCTACAATCGCTTTGGTGGTCTCTATGCGGTTTTCGCTCCATAGCACTACGGATTGTATCACTTCTTTTTGCACCGCGCTAATGAACTTTTCCATAAAATCAAAGGCGATTTCATTATTTTGATTCGTGGGTAATTTTATTGTCATTTGCTTTGCGATTTGCCTATTAAATTTATTTGCATAATCAAACAGCCCAAAACTCGCTTTTCTAAACAGCACGACAAAATAAAGCAATGCGTATTTATTCCATTTGTCCGAATCTTGAAGCGGATAAAGCCCTTGTATGTGAGAATATCCTATAAAATCTCGTGGCTGATAAAAAATCCCCTCCGAAGTCGTGGTGTCGCTGTAAGTTATCATATTTCCTTTTTCTGTCGGCTCTAAATCCACATAGCCACTTACGCCATTATTTAAGCTAGAATTGGTAACCACAGGGACATTGCCTTTTGTCGCAAATAATGTAGTATTTGTCATTTTGTAGGCTTTTGTAGGTTTTATCTCAAACAACTCCCCGATTGTAAATTCGCGCCAATGCAAATCAAGTGGCGGTTTTACTCTCTCTCTCTCTCTCTCTCTCTCGTTTGCATCGTTTCAAAGGCTTTTAACGAATCTTTTTCTTTGATAGTTAAAACATAATCTTTTAGCCCCGTAACCTCCAAATATGCTTCTAGCTCTCTTATTCGCTCCGCTTCCATTTCATCGATTCGCTCCGCTTCTAGCTCTTTTATGTAAGATTCCATAAAATCAAAGGCGATTTTGCCCTGCATCGTGGGGAGCGGGATTTTAATCTCTTGTATGCTTTCAGTTGTAGAGCCTATGCCCCAAGTCAAATGCGCCAAAGCCTTTTGATAGATTGAGACGATAAATAGGGCTTTTATTTTGTTGAAATTTTCAAATTTTGGGATTAGAATCTTAACTTTATTACCCGTAAAATAGGGCTTTTCTTGGTAAAAAACCGAAAAAGTATCTTGTGCAAATGATAGTGTATTTGCGGGGTTTAAAAATTCCGCATTTTCGCTAATGTAACCTCTTATGCCGTTGTTTAGCGTTGAGCGAACGACATAGGGATAAGTGCCATTTTGCTCTGTGTTATAGATTGTTTGAATCTGATTTGCGTGAAAAATCTTTTTGCTTGAATCTACTTTGAATAAATCGCTTATTGCAAATTCCTCCCATTTGCCACCTTGTGCGATAAATTCTGATTCAAGATTCGCGAGATTGCTTACCCTTTTGTCATTCTTCGCTTGTCGCAAGGCAAGCGAAGAATCTCTATTTGTCGATTTTTGAGATACTTCCCCTTCGCTTTGCTTAGGGTCAGTATGACAAAGCACTAGAGAATCATTAACTACGCTAAAGACAATCCTTTTTTAGGACATTTGCGACTTCCCACGCGAGATATTCGCTCACGCATTTTTTAAAATCCTGCAATGTAGGCTTAGAATCCACCTTTTTATGCTGGTCGAAATTCCAATCCGCCCCGCTGTCGCTTATAAAATCCTCGATATAGATTTCATCTAAATTCCACAGCGTGCTATCCACTTTGGCATTTTTCCCTGCCTTATAGATTTTGATAATATCTGCATAACGCGTGGTGGGATTATCCACCTCTTGCAAACTCCGCGCGGTGCGCTTAAAGCCGTCATTGCGAAAGTCGATAAACTTCACGGGCTTGTCATAATCGTGCGGGATTCCCGCTTCAAAGATATACACGCTTGTTTGCACGCCTGCCATAGGCTGAAATAAATCCACAGGCATTTTGATACTTGCTAAAAGCGTGTTGTGGCTCAAAATCTCTTTGTTGCTTTTTATCGCTTTGCCACTTCCTGCGCTATCTTGGATAATGATTGCGCCTAAGCCTTGCTTCATATTTTTAAGCCCAAAGGCGATGAATGGCATTCCGTTTTCCTCCCAAGTAAAGGGCGGATTTAGCAAAATCTTTGTGGCGTTGAAAATATCATAAATGCTTTTGCCTTGTGCGTCTTTGCTATCAGTCTCAAAGGTGTTTGCCTTGTGAATCTGACTAGAGCCATCGCCTCGCAAAATCATATTTGTAGTGGCAAGAGTAAACATTTCGGCGTTATACTCCACGCCTAAAAGCTGGGATTTTTTGAGTTTGATTATGCGCTGTTTTGCTTCTGCTGTGTCTTTGCCGTATTTGGCGTTTATGGAGTCTATCATTAGCTCCATTGATGAGATTAAGAAACCTGCCGAGCCTGTGGCTAAATCCATAACGCTGTCATTTTCGCTAATGTTTAGAATCTGTGCCATCATTTTGGTGATATAAGGCGGGGTAAGGACGATGCCTAACTCTTTGCCATCGCCTAGCGCGTATTTTAAAAACTCGCTATACATTTCGCCCATAATGTCTAAATGCCCGCTAATACCATCAATCTCGCTATAAATATGCTCATAAATGTAGGCAAAAATTTGCTTGTTTATAGAGCTTGGGCTTTGGAGTAAATGCGCGACTATTGAATCATTTGGATTTTTCTTTTCCCCTGCTTTGTGGGTGTAGGTTTTGGGGATTTTGTTTCTATCGGGGTCTTTTTTGATTTCTCTAAATGAATCAAGCATAAGAGCGAGCTTTTTGCTATCTTTGATTTTGGTTTGTAGAAAAGTTTGGATTTGGGAGTAGATTAAATCGCCATCGCTTTTGTTGGATTCTTGGCTACCTTGCAAATCATCGATACTAAGCCCATTTATAAGCGCGTGTAGCTCTGCGTCATAAGTCTTTTGCATTGAGAGAATCATACCTGAGACATAGAGCACGCGTTGGGGCGCGGTAATGTTGTGGTTGTGCATAAGTTTGTTTAGCTTTTTGCTATGTTCGCTTAAAAGGGCTTTACCTTGCGCTAAAAGGTTGTGTTTGTCAGATTCTGTAAGTGTGGAGGCTTGATAAAATGCTTCAAATGTGCTTTGGGATTGCAAAAAATCTAAGCTATGAATCCCTGTATCTTTATACGCTAAAGATGAGCTACCAAAGACATAATACACGGCGATTGCTACTTTATCGGCAGAATCTCCGCTTATAGCTATGGCAAAGGCTTCTTTGTATTTTTCGCTTGAAATGATGGCGCGGGCATAATGCAGTGCGCCATTTAGCGCGTATTGGGCGACATTATTTTGGCTAAAGCTAATCGCGCCACTATCTTTATCAAACTTTACAAGTTTGTCGGATTTTAGCTTGGATTCAATCACAACGGGGATAACGGCGTTGTGGATTGTGTATTTTTCACAGGTAAAATCGGGTCTGCCTATGCCCGATTTTTTAATCGTCTTGCTTGCGCCTTTTAGGGCGTCCTCTAAATATTCTGTGGGTTTTTTCTCGTTGTAATCGACATTTTTGACTAAACCTAAACTTTCAAAAATCGCCTTTACGAAGTCATCGACATCGTTTTCTAGTTTCCATTGTGTTGCCATTTTTGTAATCCTTTTTTTTTAAAATATTTTGCGCGAATCTAAAATTTTTCACGCGAATCTAATGCAAAAAGTGCCTTTTGCCACTGAAATATAGTGCGATTTTGTGCTCATTTGCGGCTTCTATGACTTCATTGTCCCTTATGCTTCCGCCCGGCTCGATAATCGCACTAATCTCGCAAGGCGCAAGTAAATCAATGCTATCTCTAAATGGGAAAAACGCCTCACTTGCCACACTCGCACCGCTCAAATCCAAGTCCATTTTCTGCGCCTTTGAAATTGCCAAATTCACCGCATCTACGCGACTTGTAAGCCCCATTCCTATGCCTAGCAAAACGCTATCTTTGACAAAGGCAATGCCATTTGACTTCGTAAATGCCGCGATTTTATGCGCGATTAGCAAATCTTGCATTTGCGAATCATTTGCCTTGCACTCGCCCATTTGCTTTGCCTCCAAAACTTCGCGCTCATCGATAAAATCCTGCGTTTGAAGCAAAAATCCGCCCTGAATCCTGCGGAAATCCATATCGCTGCTTGGCTTCACGCTTGAATTTGTATCCCAAAAGTCCCCATTTATCGCAAAGATTCGCACTCGCTTTTTGTCGCTAAAAATATCTAGCGCGTTTTGCTCCACCTCTCGCGCCACAATGACTTCAAAAAAAACTTCTTTCATAGTCTCTGCCAAAAGTGCGTCTAACCGCCCATTTATCGCTACTACGCCACCATACGCGCTCAAAGTATCGCAAGAGAGAGCGCATTTGTAAGATTCCACCAAATCATCTTTGATGGCAAATCCACAAGGATTGCCGTGTTTTACGATACAAATGGCGTTTTTGTCAAACGCACTGACAATTTTTAGCGCGTTATTTATATCCAAAAAATTATTGAAACTCGCCTCGCCTTTTAAAATGCTAAAATTTTTGCTCCAAGCGTCCCTAAACTCATATAGCGCACCGCGCTGGTGGGGATTTTCGCCGTAGCGCGTGGCGGTAAATTTTTTGCCGACAATGAAATGCGATTCGCCAAAACCGCCATTAAACCGCGCATTCATATAGTTTGCGATAAAGCTATCATACTCCGCCGTGTGTGAAAATGCCTTTATCATAAGATTGCGCCGAAATTCAAGCGATTCTTGTGGATTTTTCGCCTCTTTTTCTATGCGCAACGCCTCCAAGATTCGCCCATAATCCGCGCTATCCACCACTATGATGACGCTTTCATAGTTTTTTGCCGCAGCACGAATTAGGCTAGGACCGCCTATGTCGATATTTTCGATGATTTCATCAAAGTCATTTGTGCGATTTGTAGTCTCGCGAAACGGATAGAGATTCACGCACACCAAATCAATGGGATAAATATCGTTTTGCTCCGCACTCTGCGCGTGAGTGGCGTCATTTCGGCGATATAAAATGCCCCCGTGAATCTTTGGGTGAAGCGTTTTTACGCGCCCATCAAAAAGCTCATTTTGTCCTGTGTATGCGCCTAAATCAGTCGCGCTAATATTATTTTCGCGCAAATGCGCCAAAGTCCCGCCCGTGCTTAAAATCTCAAATCCAAGATTGATTAGCCCTTTTGCAAAGTCCGCAATGCCGTTTTTGTCGCTCACACTTAAAATCGCTCTTTTTTGCATAAAAATCCTTTTTTATTCGTGGTGTGCGGTGGTTTAGAGATTTGCGTTGCAAATGCGCTCTGCAATCTGTGTGATTGAATCAAGCGCATTTAGCGTGAAATCCGCCTGCTTTTCATAATGCAAAATGCGTCTTTCATAAAGCTCTGCCGCTAAATCAAATCGCCTAAACAGCGGTCGTTTGTGACTTTTATCTGCCGTGATTCGCCCTGCTAACGCTTCAATCGGTGCTTTTAGGTAAAACACACTGCCTAGCTCCCTCACATCATAATTCACAGGTATCCCGCCACCTGTGGCAATAATGGCGTTTTTGACATTTTTTCGGAGAAACTCACAAAGGCTTATCTCCATCTCGCGAAAATGCGCCTCCCCACTTCGTCTAAATATCTCATTTACGCTCATTCCCGCATTTGCCTCAATAATGCTGTCGGTATCTAGCAAAATGCTTTGTTTCAACCGCGCAACCTCCCTGCCGATGGTGGTTTTCCCCGAACCCATAAAGCCGATTAGCACGATATTATTTAACATTTATTTGCACTCCATCGGGGCGGACGCCTAGCTCATAAACAAAACTACCATTTAGCTCCAAAACAATGCGTAAAAATCCCGTGTGTAGTCCGTATTTTAGGCGTTTGAAGTGGGGTGAATCAAGTGTGTAAAAATTGCGTTTATAAAATTGCTTATTTATCTCAAAATCCATAACGATTCGCGCGGGATTTTGCATAAAAAAATGTCGCTTCAATCGCCCTTGATATGCGATAAAAATGCTTTTGTTATTGACTTTATATGGCGTAAATTTGGCGGATTTTTGGGGGAGATTTTGTGATGTTTTTGGATTCTGATTCGCAGAATCTCGCGCGGATTTCGCAGAATCCAATTTAGATTCTGCGATTTTTGGCGGGTTTTGTGATTTTACCCACCCCCTGTCCCCCTCCGCAAGGGATGGGGGATTTTTAGATTTATTCGTAGAATCTAGCGCATTTTTCGTAGATTTTGGCGCAGAATCTAATTTAGATTCTGCGATTTTTGGCGGGTTTGTAGAATCTTTTTTCGCAGAATCTACCTTTTGTCCGCTAGATTCTGCGATTTTTACTTCTTTTGCAACATCTTTTATGGGGAGATTTATATCCTTTACCATTTTATTTTTTGGCGCAGGTGGGGGCGTTTTATTTTCAATATTACTTAGGGCGTCTCGCTCTTTTTTATTTAGCACTTGGGTGATTAAAAGCGGGGTTTGCCAGTCGATTCTCCCGCTAACAGCGATACTTTTGGTTTGCAAAGAACCATCGATATTTTGAAAAGTCACTTCGATTTTTTTAATCAAACGCGCAGAGCTTGGGAACTCAATCTTTGCGCTATCAAACACGCTAGTTTCGCCATAGTAGGGGCGAATCGAATCCTTTGGCGAGATAATCGGCGTAAATGGGTCTTCTCGCGCCCACAAACTCAAACATAAAAATAAAATTATTAAAACTCTCATCCGCCCACCAACTCAAAGATTTCTTTTTGCAAAAACGCATTTTGCTCTTTGTAAAATCGCACACTCTCTTGCAGTGCGTCCTCTTGCTCCCACAGCGTCAAAAGCACCATCAAACTCTTATCGCCAATCAGCAAGTCAAAAATATGCCACAGCATCAAAGATAGCAAAATTAGCGCGATGAAATACGGAAAGTATAATTTGTAAGTTTGCGTCGCCCTCTCCCTAAAACTCGCCTTTTTTTCCAAAATATCGTGCATTTTTGTATTCCTCGCCAAAAATTATCGCTGAATTGTAACAAAAAATTTTTTAAATTATATTAGAATTTTTCACTTTAAAAATTTCAAAGGATAAAAATGCAAGGTTTTAGTCAAATTTTAGATTCTGCAAATGGGTTTTTATACACATATTGGTTGGTTTTCGCGCTGATTTTATGCGGATTATTTCTTACGATTCGGACACGATTTATTCAACTGCGATTTTTGCGTGATTGCATTTTCGTGCTAAAAGAAAAAAGCGAAAAAGAGCACATTTCGCCCTTTGGCGCGCTTATGATTTCCACCGCATCGCGCGTGGGTATCGGCAATATCGTGGGTGTCAGCGTGGCGATTGCCGGTGGCGGGAGCGGTGCGCTATTTTGGATGTGGATTACGGCGATTGTAGGCGGGGCGAGTGCGTTTGTAGAATCTACTTTGGCGCAAGTCTATAAGCGAAAAGTCGGCACTCACCGCTACAAGGGCGGTCCGGCGTATTATATTGAAAGCGCACTTGGTTCGCGCAAACTTGGCATAATATTTGCCGTGTCGCTAATTTTTTGCTTTGCCTATGGGTTTAATATGCTGCAAACTTACACGATGACTTCTGCGTTGGAGATTTTTGTAGGGAGTGAAGTGTATAATAACACGCATTTAACGGCGTTTGTGGGGATTGTGCTAGCGATTTTGGTGGCGTTCTTTTTCTTTGGCGATGATAAAAAGTCCGCTACGATTTCATCGATTTTAGTGCCGATAATGGCGTTTGGATACTTTGCAGTGGCACTTGTGGTAATCGTGCTAAATATGGATAAAATCCCGCTAATTTTTGGCAGTGTTTTAAGCGAAGCGTTTGACTTTCGTGCGATTTTTGGCGGATTTGCCGGGAGTGCGATGGTGCTTGGCATAAAGCGCGGACTTTACTCAAACGAAGCGGGGATGGGTTCTGCGCCAAATGCCGCTGCTGCGGCGCACACTTCTCACCCCGCAAAGCAGGGTATGGTGCAAACGCTCTCTGTTTTTATCGATACGCTTGTGATTTGCTCGGCGAGTGCGTTTATGGTGCTGTGTTCGAGTGTGGATACGAGCGGATTGCAGGGGATGGCGTTAATGCAGGGCGTAATGCAGGGGCATTTTGGCGTGTTTGGATTGCTTTTTGTGAGTGTGGCAATCGTGCTTTTTGCCTTTACATCGCTAATTGGCAATTATTTTTACGCAGAAGCAAACTTCAAATTTATCACCGAAAATAAGGCGTTGTTGCAAGTTTTTAGGTTTAGTGCGGTGTTTGCGGTGTTTGTCGGGGCGCAGTTGAATTTGGCGTTGGCGTGGGACTTGGCGGATATTTTTATGGGGATAATGGCAAGTATAAATATCGTGGTAATGGTGCTACTAAGCAATATTGCGGTGAAGGTTTTGCGTGATTATGAAGCGCAAAAAAAGGCGGGTAAAAATCCCGTATTTAAGGCAAAAAGCGTAGGGATTTACAATACGGAGTTCTGGCGGTAGAGTAGGGCGATTTTGTAGAATTTAACCCACCCCCTTAATCCCCCGCACGCATTTGGGAGGGGGGGGGGAGAATTTACAGATTCTGCGCCGTTTAGATTCTGCGATTTGAATTAAAATGCAGAATCTCGCACGAAAAACGCAGAATCTGTGGTTATTTTGTTTTTTGTCATTTGATTGCTTCTCTATGTTCGCAAAACAAGGCGAAGCCGAAGTTTCTTTATCCAATCCTGCGGATTGAGCGTAGCGAAAAATCTTAAAAAAATTTAGAGATTCTTCCGTCGCTTCGCTCCCTCAGAATGACAATATTAAAAGATTCTGCGATTCGAATTAAAATGCAGAATCTAGCAGATTTTTAACGCAGATTCTGCGATTTGGATTGCCACGAGAATTCGCTTATGCTCATTCTCTCGCAATGACGGATAATTCGCAGAATCTCGCGGGATTTTGGCGACAGATTCTGCGAATCAAATTAAAACGCAGAATCTAGTGCGAAAAACGCAGAATCTAGCAGGATTTCGCAGAATCTAGCGAAATTTTACTCCACTTCGGCGTCAATCACATCATCATCTTTTTTGGGCGATTCGCCTTTGGATTCGCCGTCTTTTTTGGCATACATCGCCTCTGCAAGTTTGTGGCTTACATCATTTAAATCTTTGATTTTTGCCTCAATCTCATCTTTGCTCGCATTTTCATTTTTTAGCGTCTCTTTTAGCGCGTCTATCGCACTTTGGATTTTCGCCCTATCTTCTGCGCCTAGCACATCATCTTTGACTTCGCCTAAACTTTTTTCGCTTTGATACACAAGCGAATCTGCCGTATTTCGCGCTTCTATGACTTCTTTGCGTTTGGCGTCCTCTTCTTTGTGTAGCTCGGCGTCTTTTACCATTTTGTCAATCTCACTATCGCTTAACCCGCTTGAACCCGTGATTTTAATCTCTTGGGATTTGCCTGTGGCTTTGTCTTTCGCACTAACGGTTAAAATCCCATTTGCGTCAATGTCAAAAGTTACTTCGATTTGCGGGACGCCACGCGGTGCAGATGGGATTCCTGTCAAATCAAATTTGCCAAGCGATTTGTTGTCCTTTGCCAACTCTCTCTCACCTTGCAAAACGTGAATCGACACCGCAGGTTGATTGTCCTCTGCGGTAGAGAAAACCTGCGCTTTTTTGGTTGGGATAGTGATTCCTCGCTCGATAACCTTTGTCATCACGCCACCAAGCGTTTCGATTCCCAACGACAAAGGCGTTACATCAAGCAAAAGCACATCTTTGACATCGCCTTTTAGCACACCCCCTTGAATCGCCGCGCCGATTGCCACGACTTCATCGGGATTTACGCTTTTATTTAAATCTTTTGCAGTGAAATCTTTTACGCGCTCTTGCACTTTTGGGATTCGTGTGCTACCGCCTACCATTACAACCTCGCTAATGTCGCTTTTTGAGAGATTTGAATCTTTGATAACCGAATCAATTTTTGTGATAGTTTGCTCGATTAAATCATCGATTAAACTCTCAAACTTCGCGCGGGAGATTTTTTTGACAAGGTGCTTTGGACCACTCGCATCTGCCGTGATAAATGGCAGATTGATTTCTGTCTCGCTTGCGCTTGATAGCTCTTTTTTGGCATTTTCTGCGGCGTCTTTTAGGCGTTGCAATGCCATCACATCTTTTTTAATGTCAATGCCACTCTCATCTTTAAACTCTTTTGCCGCCCAATCAATTATGCGATTGTCAAAATCATCGCCACCCAAAAACGCATCTCCACCTGTGGCAAGGACTTCTACGACATTATCGCCTGTTTCAAGCACCGTTACATCAAATGTCCCGCCACCCAAATCATACACGACAATTTTTTCTGCCGTCTTTTTATCCAAACCATACGCCAAAGCCGCGCTTGTAGGCTCATTTATGATTCGAAGCACATTTAACCCAGCAATCGTCCCAGCCTCTTTTGTCGCTTTTCGTTGCGAATCGTTAAAATACGCAGGGACAGTGATTACCGCCTCGCTAATAGATTCGCCCAAATACGCCTCTGCGTCCTCTTTTAGCTTCATCAAAATTTTCGCACTAATTTCTTGTGGCGTATAAACTTTTCCGCTAATCTCAATCGCACACGCGCCATTTCTATCGACAATCTTATAAGGCAACCGCTTTTGCGCCTCTTTTGCCTTGTCCTCATCAAACATAAGCCCCATAATGCGTTTGATTGAATAAATCGTCTTTTCGGGGTTTGTGATTGCTTGTCGTTTCGCCGATTCGCCTACCAAAATCTCGCCTTTATCGGTAAATGCCACGATTGAAGGCGTGGTATTTTTGCCCTCTTTGTTTGCGATGATTTTCGCTTCACCGCCCTCAAATACGCTCATTGCCGAATTTGTCGTTCCTAAATCTATACCTAAAACTTTGCTCATTTTTTACTCCTTAATTTTTAGTAATGGCTACCATTGAAGGGCGAATCACCCTATCTTTGTATTTGTAGCCTTTTTGAATCACTTGCGCTATTTCGCCGTCCTTTTTGTCCGCTGAAGGCACTTGCATAATGGCATTATGCACATTTGGGTCAAACTCGCCATCCGTGCTGATATGCGAGACATTATGCTTGTTAAATGCCTTTATAAAATTATCAATGGTTAGCTGAATCCCTTCGCGAATCTTTGCCACCGCCTCGCTATCATCGTTTTTAGTCGAATCAAGCGCGGATTCCAAAGTATCCAAAATGGGCAAAAAATCTTTTAAAATCTGCTCATTTGCATACTCCAAAGCCAAATATTTTTCGCGCTCCAAGCGTTTTTTGACATTGTCAAACTCCGCATAAGCGCGAATGTATTTTTCCTCTAATGCTTTGATTTTGTCGGCATTAGATTCGCTTGAATCGTCTGAATCTACGCTAGATTCGGCTGAATCGGCGTTTGATTCACTTGAATCGCATTCATTTGAATCGCCCAAATTTTCGTTTGATTCGTTTGATTCGTTTGAATCTGATTCGCCTAAATCTGCGTTTGACTTAAAAGATTCATCGCTAACTTCGCTAAAATCATCTTTTTGCATTTATCCTCCTTTTTTAAGTTATGACGCAATTTCGTTGTAAAATCCCGCATAATCGCAATCAAGTCGCCCAAAGACAAACATTTTGCCAAAATTTTCATCAAAGCGCACATCTTGGATTAGCCCCAAATAGCCGTCTTTTAGGAAGTGAAAGCCATTTTTTAGTCGATAAAAAATGTGGCTATTCAAAATCTCCATAAAAAGCGCGGAGTCGCTAATCTCCAAAAATTTGCACCCAAAATTTGACGCCTTATTTGCGATATTTGCGCGATTTTCCAAACTATAAAACAACACATTAGCGCACACACTTCGTGCCATAAAGCGAATCTCTTCGATATTTTGGTAAAGCATTTCTTGCAAAAACGCATACAAATGCGATGAATGCGGGAGAATCGCCTCGCTTGATTCGCCTTTTTGCGCTGATTTCATATTAAATGACTTCGCGCTATTTGGCTTTGCGCTAAAAAGCAAAATGATATATTTGTCGCGAAAATTTACCACTTCGCTTAAAATATCGCTCTGCCACAGGCGAATCCCGCAATAAATCTCATATTTTTCACTCGCATTTGCCACGCTTTGCAGACTGCCAATCTCCAAAGGGACGCTAATGTCAATGTTTTTGCGCCAATAATTTTTTAGTGCGTTGTTTGTAGGGATTCGCCCACTACTAATGTGTGGCTGGGACAAAACGCCCTCATTTACAAGCACCTTAAAATAATTTCTTATCGTAGCTGATGAAATGTGAAAATCCGCGCTACTAAGCTCCAAACGAAGCGATTCAGAGCCAAGCGGCTTGCCCTCGCGTATGTAAATGGTTATCATTTCATTTAGTAGCTTTTCGCGCTTTTTATTCAAATCCAAAATCCTTTAATAAGAAATTGCGAAATTATAACATAAATTTTTAAAAAAATAGCAATATTTTGATTTGAGTGCTAATTTTTTGCTAAAAATTAGCAACATTTAGCATAATCATATCAACTTTATTTAGTAAAGTGATATAAATTAGCTTGATATAAATCGCTACAATCTTACGAATCATAAAATAATTTTTTTAATATTTTTATGGTAAAATCCCGCTTTTAAAAGCGATTTATGCGAATTTTGTCGCGTGAATCTATGTAAATTTGGCGCGAAAAAAGCGCGAATCTATACGAATCTAAAAGGCACATTATGATTAAAAACAATGTAGATAGCAAGGTTTTAAGAGATTTGCAAAATATCTCACGCACGATGTTTAAAAAGGATTGTTTTAATATCTTTCAAGGCTCAATCTCGCACAAACTAAATGAGACAAAATTCATCATCAACACAAAGGACGCGCTCTTTGATGATTTGCGCGAAGAAAATCTAGTCATTCTCTCACACAAGCGCGATTATAGCTACAATGAAGCAAGCTCGCAAGCCTCTTTGCACTCATACATTTACAAAGAAATCGCCGAAGCAAAATGCTTTGCCTACGCGCTCCCGCCTTATACTTTGGCGTATTCACTGCAACATTTAAAGATTATCCCAAAGGATTACTACGGCGCAAAGGTGCTAAAAGAGATAAATATCTACAATCCAAAATCCTTTGATAGCTGGGAAGAGCGCGCTGATACGGAAGTAGGCAATTTTTTAAAGCAAAACAATGCAAACTTTGTAATCGTGCGCGGATATGGGATTTATGCCTACGGGCGGGATTTAATGCACCTTGCAAAGACGATTACTTTGATTGAAAATAGTGCTAGAATCTTAACGCTTTATAATTTGGAAAATACGCTATTTAGGTATAAAGTCGAGCTAAGTGCGAATCAACATTCACTTTGGGATGAGTGAGATTCTGCGATATTTTGGGGTTAGATTTGGGCGAGATTCTGCGAATCGTGCGAAAATTTTGTGTGAAGCGTGGAATCTAGCGTGCCTTGCCGTCATTGCGAGACTTGCTTGTAAGCCCTGCATTTGCGAAGCAAAATCGTGGCAATTCGCAGAATTTGCGAGCGTAGCGAAGCAACCATCCAAAAAAAATGTCATTTTGAGCGAAGCGAAAAATCCCAAAATTTCAAATACTTTTAAGAATTTTTTAATTTGATTCAAACTAAAATGCGGATTTTATTTTGAAATTTCACACAAAAAGGCACATTTTGAAACGCAATGATTTTATAAGCCACATAAAACTTACAGAAACTCTCTTGGGGGGGGGGAATTTACCCTTTATTTAACTGATTTTTTATCGTTTTTATCTCGCAAATTTCGCACATTAAATCTTAAAAATTTACATTACTTTTTGGATTGCTTCGTTGCACTTCGTGCGCCTCGCAATGACAAAAACTTCACATTTCTAACCACCCACAAAGGATTTCAAATGATTACATAAATCTATAATTTCGCGCACAAGATTCGCGTGTGGATTTTAAGTCGGCGGTTAAAAAAACAAGATTCGCCCCAAACAAAAGGCGAATAAATTTCACAACAAAAAGGACAAAAAATGGAGCAAAACACAAAAAAAGTCATAGACTATGCGCTAAATTGCATAGAGAAAAATAATTGTCTGCCCACGACAAAGCAAAGTGCGCAAGAGTTAGGCATAAATGAAATCGAAGTTGATAAAATCAAAGCAGACACCAAATACAAAGATTTTATCAAACTACGCAAGAGATTTAATAGCTTTGACAAAGAGCGCAAAGCTGATTTTGGCGGATTTAGGGCGTTTTATGAATGGTATAGCGCACAAGAGCCAAAGTGCTATTATTGCGGGACTACACAAGCGCAATTAGAGCAACTTTTTAACGACGAGCTAATCCTATCGACTAAATTTAATCCGACTTTGCATATAGAGCAAAAAACGCCAAAGCAAGGCTACAAATCCACAAATCGTGTCCTAGCCTGTGCGCTATGCAATAACGCCAAAAGCGATATGATAAGCGATGAGAATTTTAGGGCGTATTTTGCGGATTGTGTGCGAAAATTTGTCGCTGATTTGCTTAGTGGCAAAATCACAAATGATATAAGGGGGATAGAATGAAAAGGATTCAAAGAATATTATTAGCTTTTATGCTAGGCGTGTTATCGATTCAAGTTGTATGGGCAGATAAAAATGCGGATTTGATATATGATTCGGCAAGAGATGGGGATTTGGATAAAGTCAAACAGCTAGTAGAACAGCAAGGCGTAGATGTAAATGCTGTGCATATTGACGAGCTAGGTTTGTCGAGCAATGCTTTGAATATTGCTTCATATCAAGGGCATTTAGAAATAGTCAAATATCTCATCTCCAAAGGCGCAAATGTAAATGCAAAAGATAGCTTCGGCTGGACTGCTTTAATTAGTGCTTCTTCAAATGGAAAATTAGAGCTAGTAAAATATCTCATCTCCAAAGGTGCAGATGTGAAAGCTAAAAGTAATGACGGCTATACTGCGTTAATGTCGGCTTCTTTTGATGGGCATTTGGAGGTAGTAAAGGTGCTAGTAGAGAGTAGTAAGAGTGGATTGTTTTCGTTTTTTAGCAAAGGCAATATAAACGAAAAAGACAAGTGGGGCAGAACTGCGCTGATGTTGGCTTCTATTAAAGGGCATTTGGAAGTTGTCAAATATCTGGTAGAAAAAGGCGTAGATATAAACGCACAAGACAATGAGGGTTTGACTGCTTTAAACAAAGCAAAAACCAAAGAGATAATGACATTTTTAGAGAGCAGGGGCGCAAAAAGAATGCAAATAAAATTTGAGTATAAGTAGGGGACTAAATGAAAAAGCTAATTTACGCCATTGTGGCGATAATGTGTGGCGTGTGCGTTGTAAATGCTGGTGAATGGCAAGAAATGATGTGTGGCGATAAGAGTTTATCATATTGCATAAAGCATTTTGATAGACAATGCAATGCTAAAAATTATGGTGCTTGTGTTGTTGTGGGAGGTTTGCACTTAGAACAAGAGCAATATAGTGAATCTAAAAAATACTATGAAATGGTATGCGATAGGGCAAATAGTAAATCTACCTATCAATTTGAACAAATCGATGGTAATTTAAGCAAGAAACTCCCCGCTATTGAAATAATGCAACTTGCTTGTGGAAAATTGGCAAAGCATTATTCTAACGGCTTGGGCGTTAGACAGGATAAGAGCAAATCATTGCAATACAATAACAAGGCTTGTGGTTTGGGTAATGCAGAATCTTGTGGCTTGGCTGGTAGTGCATACTATTTAGGTATAGGCACAAAAATAGACTACAAACTAGCAAAAAGTTATTTTGAAAAATCCTGTGAAATGCAAAGTGGTTTGGGTTGCAGAATTCTAGGTGTAATGTATGGTAAGGGCGAAGGTGTAGCAGAAAATATATACAAAACAAAAGAGCTATTTGGCAAAGCCTGTGATTTTGGCGACCAAAATGGCTGTGATGGCTACAAAGAGCTAAATGAAGCGGGTGTAAAGTAAGCTGACTTTGTCATTGCTTTGGCGTAATCGCAGAATCTTGCTAGATTCTGCGATTTATATTGCTATGATTCTGCAAATCGTGTGAAAATCTTGCGCGAATCGCAGAATCTCTGCTAAAATTGCGCTTTTTTAAAAAGCGCAACAAAAGCAAGGACAAAAAATGTTAGATATTTTAAGCAATCACAACTACGCACTTGATTTATGTGTGAGAATGGCGCACCACTCCACCGCAATCGAGGGCAACACGCTCACCCAAGATGAAAGCGCGAGCATTTTGGTGGATGATTTTATCCCAAAGCAAATGAATATGCGCGAATTTTACGAAGTGAAAAACTATAAGCAAGTCCTGCAATATCTAATTACTTCACTGCAAAATAAAGCGAGTTTGACGCCACAGCTCATTAAAAAATTTCACGCTTTGTGTTTGGAAAATCTGCTTGAAAACAATGGCGAGTTTAAGAAAATCCCAAATATCATCATTGGCGCGCCATTTGATACGCTCCCGCCTTATCAAGTGCCTACCGCGATGGCGCAGTGGTGCGAAAATCTCTACTATCGATTTGAGAATGCAAAAAATGATGATGAAAAATTGTGCGCGATTTTGGAGGCGCATATAAGTTTTGAAAAAATCCACCCTTTTAGCGATGGCAACGGCAGAATCGGGCGATTGCTAATCGTGTATAGTTGCTTGGAGCAGAATCTCGCGCCTGTGATAATTCAAAAGGGCGATAAAGCGCAATACATTTCAATAATCCGCAATAATGACATAAAAAATTTTATGAAAATGGCGCAGAATCTACAAGAAAATGAAGCACAAAGAATGCAAATTTTTAACCAAAACGCAGAATCTATAAAGGACTAACGATGATAAGCAAAAAGATTTTAAGCGCAGTTGGGCGGACAAACGCCGAGTATGGGCTAATAAAAGAGGGCGACAAAGTGCTTTTGGGGCTTAGCGGGGGCAAGGATTCGATGCTACTAGCTATGATTTTAAAGCGAATGCAAAGCCACGCACCCTTTAAATTTGACTTCAAAGCAATCACAATCGACTACGGACGCGGGGGCGAGTATGAATATATCATCGATTATTGCGCAAAGCACGGCATTCCCTACGAACTCTACCGCACGAAAATCTTTGAGGCTTTGGAGGAAAAGAAACGCCCACATAGCTCATATTGCAGTTTTTGTTCGCGTATGAGGCGCGGTGCGCTGTATAGCAAGGCGTTGGAGGGCGGATTTAACAAAATCGCTTTGGCGCACCACTTAGATGACGCGGCGGAGAGCTTTGTGATGAATTTCAGCTACAATGGCGCGTTGCGCTCTATGCCACCGATTTATCGCGCTGGGAACGGGCTATTTGTCATTCGTCCGCTGATTTTTGTGCGCGAACGGCAGATTATCGACTTTATCAAAAGCAATGAAATTTATATCGCCCCTGATTGCAACTGCCCGATAAATTGGGTAGATAGCGACAAAAAGCCCTTTGCAAGGGCAAGTGCAAAGGCAATGCTACGCGAAATCGAGGCGCAAAATAAGGACTTTTTTATCTCGCTCAAAAAAGCGTTTAGCAATATTCACGCGGGAAGTTTTTGCGATAAGGATTTTTTAGATTCTGCGGATTTGTGAGATTCTGCGAAAAGTGATAAAAACGCAGAATCTAACCCACCCCCTTAATCCCCCTCCGCAAGGGAGGGGGAAATTATTCCGTCATTGCGAGATTCTGCGAAGCAGAATCGTGGCAATCCAAATCAAATTGTCATTTTGAGCAAAGCGAAAAATCTCTTTTTAGATTCTGCGAATCACACAAAAAACGCAGAATCTTGGATTGCCACGAAAATGCTACGCATTTTCTCGCAATGACGGAATATGTGGATTGCCACGATTCTGCAAAAAATCGCAGAATCTCGCAAAGGCGGAGATTTTTCGCTCGTTTCACTTGCGTGAGAATGACGAAAATATGGATTGCTTCGTTGTTTTCGCTTCGCTCAAACTGCCTCGCAATGACAGGTTTTTTGCATTAGATTCTGCGATTTTCGTGCGAGTCGTAGAATCTCGCACGCCGTTTCAAACAATCGAAGTATTGATTGTTTCGCTTCGCTCACAAATTCTGCGAATTGCGGTGTTGCTTTCGTAGTTTTTGCTAAATTTTGGGTGCGAGACTAGACTAGCGGTCTGCGAGCACCTGAAATTTAGCAAATCTGCGGAATGAATACCCAAAGACAAATTGTGCTCACGAGACAACGCACTTATAAAATTAAAATGCTGGCACCACTTCGCCTTTATATGTTTCCTCCAAAAACGCCTTTGTTTTCGCGCTCGTCAGCGCATTTTTCAACTTTAATAAATTTGGATTCTGCGCCTCACCGCTTCGCACCACCAAAATATTCGCATAAGGCGAGCGCGAGTCCTCTAAAAATAGCGCATCTTTCGCGCTCATCCCCGCTTGCAAGGCATAGTTTCCATTGATTACCGCGCAATCCACATCGCCAATGATTTTTGGCAGCATCGCCGCATCCACAGGTTTAATCTTTAATTTCTTCGGATTCTGCGCGATGTCAATCTCTGTGGCGTATAAATTATTTTCATCTTTTAACTTCAAAAGTCCATTATTGTGAAGCAAAATAAGTGCCCGCCCGCCGTTGCTAGGGTCGTTTGGGATGGCGATTGTCGCGCCATTTTTTAGCGCGGAAATATCCGTAATTTTTTTAGAGTAAAATCCAAGCGGTTCGATGTGAATTTTTGCGATGGACTTCAAATCTAACTTTCTATCCGCTGATAATTTATCCAAATACGGCTGGTGCTGGTGGAAATTCGCATCCAATTCGCCGTCATTTAGCGCGATATTTGGCAATACATAATCGCTAAATTCGACAATCTGCAAGTCAATGCCTTCACTTTTCAAATCATCTTTAATATTCTCCAAAATCCGCGCGTGAGGGTTTGGCGTCGCGCCGACTTTGATTGTGATTAAAGTATTTTCGCTAGATTCTGCGTTTGCAGAATCTCCGCACCCGATAATAAAAAATCCCGCAATTAGCGCAAAAATCAATGCTAATCTTTTCATATTTCTCCCTTAACTTTCAAAATTAAAAGCGCAATTTTTGCCTATATTTGCTTAAAATGAAATTTATTTTTAAGATTTTTTGTGCCATAATTCGCATTTTTATACCAAATTCGCAGAATCTAGCGTAAATTTCGCAGAATCTAGCGCGAATTTCGCAGAATCTAGCGCGAAAAAGGGGAAATTTATGAATTTATATCTTATCTTAAAAGCACTTCATATTGTGGCGTTTGCTTCGTGGATGGCGGTTTTGTTTTACTTGCCACGACTTTTTGTCTATCACACAGAAAATAAGGACAAAGCGGATTTTGTGAGCGTAGTAAAGATTCAAGAGGACAAACTCTACTATTTTATCGGCACACCCGCGATTGTGGTAACGATTCTAACGGGCATTGCGATGATTGCGCTAAATATGGATTTGTTTAAATCAGGCGGTTGGTTTCATCTAAAATTGCTCTTTGCATTTTTGCTAATCATCTATCATTTCGATTGTGGGCGACATTTGCGCAATCTAAAAAATGACATTTACGCAAAAAGTGGCAAATTCTACCGAATCTACAACGAAGTGCCTACGCTGTGCATTTTTGTAATCGCATTTAGCGCGATACTAAAATTTTAGGTGGCAATCGTGGCAAAGCTTTGGGGAGGGCGATTTCGCGAGACAAGCGCAAAAGTGTTGGAGGAATTTAACGCTTCGATTCATTTTGACAAAGAGCTTTATGCGGAGGATATTTTTGGCAGTAAGATTCACGCAGAAATGCTAAATCGTATAGGGATTTTGAGCGACAGCGAAAAAAACTTCATTTTGGGCGGTTTGGATAAGATTCAAAGCGAAATCGAAAATGATGAATTTAGCTTCAAAATCGCCGATGAGGACATTCATATGGCAATCGAACGGCGTTTGGTGCAACTTATCGGCGAAGTTGGCAAAAAGCTCCACACTGCGCGTTCGCGCAACGACCAAGTCGCCCTTGATACAAGGCTCTATGTCCAAAAGCAAAATGTGGCGATTCAAGGGCTTTTAAAGGATTTAATCGCCACGCTTTTAAATATCGCAAAAAATCACACCACAACGATTATGCCCGGTATGACGCACTTGCAACACGCCCAGCCTGTGAGCTTTGCATTTCATATCCTTGCGTATTGCTTTGCATTTCGGCGCGATATTTTGCGCCTTAAAAGCGACTATGAGCGCAATGATTTTTGTCCGCTTGGGAGTGCGGCTTTGGCGGGTAGTCCATATAAAATAAAGCGGGATTTTTGTGCGACAAAGTTAGGATTTTCTGCGCCTTCGTTTAATGCGATGGATTCGGTAAGCGAGAGAGATTTCGCGCTTGATTTGCTGTATGCAATAGCGATGATTGCGCTTCATTCTTCGCGCTTTGCTGAAGAGCTGATTTTGTGGAGTAGTAGCGAATTTGGCTTTATAACCATTAGCGATTCCTTTGCCACAGGGAGTTCTATAATGCCAAATAAGAAAAACCCCGATGTGCCAGAGCTTATTCGTGGCAAAAGTGGCAGAATTTTTGGCAATCTACTTGCACTGCTAACCACTATGAAAGCCCTGCCTTTGGCGTATAACAAAGATATGCAAGAGGACAAAGAAGCCCTTTTTGATAGCGTGAAAAATATCAGCATTTGCCTAAAAGTGCTAAATGCGATGCTAAAAGAAGTGCAAATCAACGCCGATTCAATGCTAAATAAGGCAAAAATGGGGCATTTGACTGCGACAGATTTGGCGGACTTTTTGGTGCAAAAAAAGGGCGTCAGTTTTAGAGACGCACATCATATCGTAGGCAAAGTCGTAGGATTCGCCGAATCTATGGGCAAAGATATTAGCGAATTAAGCGAAAATGAGCTGTGTGCGCAGGATTCAAACTTGGATGGTGCAAAGGTGGTGTTAGATTTGCAAACTTCGCTAAATTCGCGCGATTCTTATGGTGGAAGCGCGGAAGTGCGCGTGAATGAGCAAATAGAAATAATGCAGGATTTTTTAGATTCGCTATGAAAAAAATAGACAGCAAACAGCGCGAAATCGTGGCAATGTTTGATTCAATCGCGCAAAATTATGACATTGCAAATCGCATTTTAAGCTTTGGGATTGATAAAAAATGGCGCAAAGAAGCGTGCGAAAAAGCGATAGGATTGTGCGAAAAAGATTCGCTAGATATATTAGATGTTGCCTGTGGCACGGGAGATATGATACTTTGTTGGTTAAAAGTATGCAATTCGTCTCTTACGCAATCTTTGCGGGAGCTTGAAAAATCCGCACTCGATAGGCAACCAGCCTTATCTCGCACGGATTTTTCTGCGCAACCCACAAATCTTGCGCAAGATACTAGAATTGCAAATGATTTAAAAGATTTAAATAATCCGTCATTGCGAGATTCGCAACGCGAATCGAAGCAATCCAAAGATTCCCCCTCCCTTGCGGAGGGGGCTAGGGGGTGGGTAGATTCTGCGAATGCAGAATCTAATAAAATGCAAAATACGCAAAACAAACAATCGAAGGATTGGTTGCTTCGCTTTGCTCGCAAATCCTACGGATTGCGGTGTTGCTTTGGATTATTTTCGCGTGAAACAAGCGAGATAGGACTTGGGCGTCCATCGAGCGAAGTTTTATGCGAAAATAATTCAAATGAATACCCAAAGGCAAATTGCCAAAAAGAAAACGCACCAAAATTAACCTCCATTCGTGGCATCGACCCTTCAAATGAAATGCTAAAAATCGCAGCCCAAAAGCTCCCACCCTCCGTGATTTTGCAAAATGGCGAGGCAAAGGATTTGCGTGTAGATAGCGATAGCGTGGATATTCTCTCAATCGCCTATGGTTTGCGAAATGTTGTCGAAGTGGATTCCGCGCTAAAAGAATTTCACCGCGTTTTGCGCAAAAACGGCATTTTGGTGATTTTGGAGTTTAGCAAAAAGGACAACGAAAATATTTTTGATAAAATCGCGCGATTTTACACCAAGCGAATCTTGCCCTATATCGGGGGCTTTATCTCCAAAAATTACGCTGCGTATAAATATTTGCCAAATTCGGTAGATGGATTTTTGAGTTTGGAGCAAATCGCCCACAAACTGCAAAATTTGGGCTTTGGCGTTAAATTTAGCAAACGATATTTTTGCAATGTCTGTTCGCTAATTATCGCACAAAAAGATTCAGCACAAAAAGATTCAGCACAAAATTAACGCTAGATTCTGCGAATCGTAATAAATTTTAGACAAATTTGTAGAATCTAACCCACCCCCTTAATCCCCCTCCGCAAGGGAGGGGGAGAAAAACAGAGAAAACCCCTCCCCTTGCGGGAGGAGTTTGGGGTGGGGTATTTATCGCACGGGAGTTTTTTTGGATTGCCACGAAGTCGTGCCGACTTCTCGCAATGACGAAATAAACGCAGAATCTAACACAATTTCGCAGAATCTCAACGCAGAATCTACCCACCCCCTTAATCCCCCGCGCGCATTTGAGAGGGGGAGAAAATAGAAACACCGCCACAAGGGAGGGGGAGAGTTTGATTTAACCTCCGCAAGGGAGGGGGATTTTTTAATTTTATTCTACATTTTAAGTCTAAAAATGGTAGATTCTGCGTTTTTGTGTTTTTGGATTTAAATGCGTAAATTGCCACGAATCACAGGGCGATTTTCGCACAAAATAAAGGACATTTTTAATGAATCTAATGGATATTTTGGATAGAGAAGGGTTGAAAATCGCAAGTGACGAGCGGCGAATCCTAGCATTTTTCATCGATGAAATCATCATTTCGCTAATTATTTTTGTAGGATTTTTCGGCGAACTCTCCACATTAAGGGGCGATGTGGAGCAGATTCAGACGCTTTTATCAAATGCGTTTTTATATATTTTCGCACTTCAAGTCGCCTACCATAGCATTTTTACCGCGCTTTATGGAGCGAGTTTGGGTAAGATTATTTGTAAGATTAAGATTGTGAAAATCGACACACTTGATAAGCCAAATGCGCTAGATGCGGTGCTTCGCTCTCTTATTCGCATAATTTCTACGCTTTTACTTTATATCCCGTTTTTAGTGGCGTTTGGAGATACATTTAGACGCGCGATGCACGATTTGATTATCAAAACAATCGTAATTGACATAAGGCAAGAGATAGAATGAGATTTGCCCTAGCAGTCGTTTTTTTCGCACAGATTTTAGTTGCGCAAAGTGCGGTAAGCGAGTTTGATAGGGATAATAATCGAATCTTTGAACTTTACGCTGATAGCGTAGAATCTAGCGATAATTCAGTTGTCATCGCAAAGGGCAATGCCTCTTTGATTTCGCAAAATGTCTATATAATCGCGGATTTGATAAAGTATAATACAAAGACGCGCGAAGCGGAAGTCAGCGGGAATGCGCAGTTTTACAAAGATGGCAATTTATATTTTTCTACGCAAAATGCAAAGGTGAATTTTGATGAAAAGTTCTATCTAATCGAACCTGTTTATATCCAAGACGCAGAATCTGGCGTGTGGATTAGCGCGAAAAATACCAAAGGCAAAGATAAATTCTTTGAGTTTGATGACCCAATCATTAGCGCTTGTGAGATTAGCGACCCTGTGTGGCGGATTGAGGGCACTTCTGGGACTTTCAATCAAGAGAGCAATATCGTAGGAATATGGAATCCGCGCATTTATATCAAAAATGTCCCCGTGCTGTGGTTGCCATATATTTTTCTCTCCACAAAGCAAGAGCGAAGCACGGGATTTTTATATCCAAGTTTTACGCAGTCAAGTTTGGAGGGATTTGTATATTTGCAACCATTTTTTATCGCAACGCATAGTTTTTGGGATATGACGCTAACGCCACAGATTCGCTTTTCGCGCGGATATGGTGGCAATATGGAACTGCGATTTGTGGATTTGCAAAATCAATTATTTTATTTTAACGCTGGATTTTTTGATAATTTTCATAAATATATGATAAAAAATAATGTGCAAAACAAATACATTTATGGATTCAACTTCAATCACGAGCGGAGGGGCATTTTAAGCGAATTTTTTGATGGATATGATGATGGTTTGCATTTGGATTTTCGCTTTATGAATGATGTGGATTATATTCGTTTGCAAGACGCAGAGAACACAGATATTGAAAATCGTATCCAAACTTCAAAGGCAAACTTCTTTGGCACAAAAGGCGAGCATTACGCGGGATTATATTTCAAATATTTTTTAGACTTGCAAAGTCCTACAAATGACGCCACCTTGCATACTTTGCCGCATTTTCAATATCATAAATACACTTCGCAACTTGGCATTAGCAATCTAACCTATTCAATCGATGCAAATACCAAAAATATTATGCGTTATCGCGGATTTGGATATGTGGATAATAGTGTGCGTGTGCCACTAAACTTTCACTTGCCGATTTTTGGCGGATATGCTACGCTTGGGGCGAGTGTGAGTGCAAATGCCGGAGTTGTCACACTAACTCGCGCAGATAAATTAAGCGATAAAATCAAGCAAAATAAGACAAGCAACTATTTTAGCGCGAACTATGGATTTTTCATCGCAAGTGATATTGCAAAGCATTATAATAAATTCTTTCACGCGCTAAATTTTAAAGCAGAACTTACAAATCCGCTTTATTCTTACAAAGATGATGAAAATAATATTTTAAATGCTGAATCTACCGCCACAGACGCCGAACTTTATCCGGCGTTTAAGTCAAATACGATTTTTAGCGATGTGAAGCCATCCCTTCGCTTGGGATTTTCGCAGTATTTTTTTGATATCGATGGGGGCGAAATATTATATCATCGAATGTCGCAACTCGTGGATTTAGGCGATGGATTGGAGGATATTGAGCGATTTAGCTCTCTTCGCAATGAAATTGGATTTAATATTTTTGATAATATTAGCGTTTCAAATACGCTTTCTTACTCGCATAAATTTCAAAATTTAGATGAAATCTCATTTTCAATAAATGCGCGATATGGGTATTTTCAAGGGAGTGCGACTTATTATTTACGGCAAAAATTCGATGGCAATTATAAAGAGTGCTTAGATGGTGCGTGTGTGGAGACTACGGCAAATTTTTTGCGACTAAAACTAGCGCACGACTTTGAGTATTTCTCACTCAAAGGCGATGTTGGATATGATTTTAATCAAAATTATTTAAGAGATTGGAATGTGAGTATTGCAAAAGACATTCGTTGCTTTGGCATTGGACTAAAATTTGCAAATGAGATTACGCCCATTTTAACAAAAGAAGGGGCGAAGTCCATCACAAATCGCTATATTAGTTTGGAGTTTAGATTCGTGCCACTGACTTCAACTAGCATAAAATATAATTTCAAAGAGAGCGTAAGAAGCAATGATTGATAGGGTTTATGAAAAGTTTGAAAATAGAAGCGATGCGCTAAATAAATTGCTTGATAAAACGCCAAGTGCGGAGTTTGAGAAAAGCGGGACGATTTTGGTTGCAATAAGTGCGGGAGGACTTTTTAATGCAAGTGAGATTGCAAGGCGATTTAATGTGCCATTTGATTATTTATTTAGCGAATCGATTTTTGCGCCAAAAAATAATGAATGCGAAGTGGCGATAGTTAGCGAAAATATGGATATTGCGATAAATAGCGCGCTTGTGCAGTCCTTTGGTATAAGTTATGATTTTATTTATGGCGAAGCAAAAAGGCGATATGATGAGAAGATTTTGCCTGATATTTATAAATATCGCAAGGGCGAAAATATCAGCGCACTTGATAAATGCAATGTGATTTTGGTTGATGATGGCGTGGAGAGCGGACTTAAAATGAGTGTGGCAATCAAAACTTGCAAGAAAAAGTTATGTAGCACCATTCGCATTTTTACGCCAATCATCGCAGAATCTACGCTTTTGCAGTTAGAAAACGCGGTGGATAATATCTTTTTTGTGTATGCGCCAAAGCACTTTGTGGATACGGAGCATTATTACAAGGACTTTGGCAATGCAGATTCTGCGTTTGAAGCGTTAAATGACAAATTTAAAGGGAGATAAAATGGAGATAATGTTAGAAAATGGCGAGATTTTGGCAATCGATGAAGTCGCAAAAAAGGCAAATGGAGCGATTTTATTGCGTAAAGAAAAAGCGGTGATTTTAGCGGTGGTGGCGATGGAAGGCACACAAATTGAAGGCGACTTTTTGCCCTTAACCGTGCAATATATTGAGAAGTCTTATGCAAATGGCAAAATCCCAAGCGGATTTTTAAAGCGGGAGGGCAAACCTAGCGATTTTGAAGTGCTTACTTCGCGACTGATTGATAGAAGTTTGCGTCCGCTTTTTGCTAAAAATTTTCGCTATCCGTTGCAAATTAGCGTGTTTGTGCTAAGTGGCGATGAGAGTTGTGATTTACAAGTTTTGGCGTTAAATGCGGCGTCTATGGCACTTTATATTTCAAATGTCCCGATAGATTCTGCGGTGAGTGCGATTCGCGTGGGACTAATCGATGATAATTTTGTGATAAATCCGCCAAATATCGCAGAATCTACAATCGATTTATTTGTCGCTGGGAGCGAGAATATTTCGATGATTGAGTTTAAAAGTAATTGCGATTCGCTATGTGAATCAAAGATGATTTGCGCGCTAAATTTGGCAAAAGAAAAATTGAATGCAAATGCAAAAATGTATGAAAACGCGCTAAATCCACATAAAAAAGCGCATTTGGATTTGGGGGATTTGGGGGATTTAGATTTAGCGAATGTTGCGGATTGCGTGGATTGCGTGGATTTAGATTCGGCGGATTGCGCGGATTTAGATTTGGCGGATTTAGATTTGGCGTTTGCGAAAATTTCTAAAAATTATGGCAAAGATTTGGAGAATGTAATTCAAAAAATGGGCGAAAATAATGCGCCACTAAATCTCTTAAAACGCCAAATCATCGCAGAATCTAAGTTTAGCGAAAGCGTGGTAGAAAAAAGCGTGGCAAAATTTAAGCGAAACTTTATCCGCAATATGATTTTAAATGAGCGCATTCGCCTTGATGGGCGGAGATTAGATGAGATTCGCAAAATCTCTATCGCTACAAATATCTTGCCAAATGCGCACGGAAGCGCACTTTTCACTCGTGGCGAGACGCAAGTCCTTGCGGTTTGCACGCTTGGCGCAGAATCTGATGCCCAAATCGTGGATAATGTAGGCACAAAAAGCAAAAAAGAAAGATTTTTATTTCACTACAACTTCCCATCATTCTCCACAGGCGAGGCATATCCAATCGGCGCAGTGGGGCGCAGAGAGCTAGGGCACGGCAATTTGGCAAAGAAGGCATTAGAATCATCGCTAAAATCACAGGGCGATAAAACCATTCGCATTGTAAGCGAAGTGCTTGAATCAAATGGTAGCTCATCGATGGCAAGCGTGTGTGGGGGAAGTTTGAGCCTGTTTGCGGCGGGGTTAAAGCCAGAATTTTTAGTCGCTGGTGTTGCGATGGGGTTAATTAAAGAGGGCGATAAATATGCGATTTTAAGCGATATTGCGGGGGTTGAGGACTTTGAAGGCGATATGGACTTCAAAGTCGCGGGGAATGAAAACGGCATAACCGCGCTTCAAATGGATATAAAGATTAGCGATGTTAGCGTGGAGATTTTAAGCGGTGCGCTAGATTCTGCGCGTGTGGCGAGACTAGCGATTTTAGAAAAAATGCAAAATGCAAAGGCACAAATCGTGCTAAATGACAATGCGCCAAAAAGCGAGACTTTCTCCGTGCCACAGGGCAAAATCCCGCTTATAATTGGTAGCGGTGGCAAAAATATCAAGCGAATAATCGAGCGATTTGAAGTGAGCGTAGATATCGCAAAAGACAGCGGACAAATCACGCTTTTTGGCGCAAATGGCGCGAATCTCGCGGAGGCAAAGGCGGAGATTTTGAAATGCGTAGATTTTGCGGTGGAGAAATTTGCGGTGGGCGAAAAATTTAGCGGTGTGGTAAAAAGTGTCGTGCATTTTGGGGTGTTTGTGGAGATAAAAAATGGTGTCGATGGGCTGATTCACGCTTCAAAATTATCGCGCAATGGGCTAAATTTGAGCGATTTTAGCGAAGGGCAGAGTGTGAATGTCGAAATCGTAGGGATAAATAACGACAAAATCGAGCTAAATTTGTGCTAAATATTGCAAATTTCGTGCGATTTGGCGAATCACTACGCATTTTGTCATTGCGAGGCGATTCAACGAATCTTTAAATAAAAAATCCGTCATTGCGAGGCGATTTATCGCCGAAGCAATCCAAAAAAATAAAGCGAATCTTGCCCCGCCCGTCATTGCGAGTCCTTGCGACAGCAAGGTGAAGCAATCCACAAATCAAATGCGAATCGAAAATATTGCCGTCATTGCGAGAAAATGAGCGTAAGCGAATTTTCGTGGCAATCCAAACCCCGCGAATCTAAAAGGCAAATAAAAACAATGCCACAAAATTGAATCGATAAATTAGATTTTTAGAATCTGCCCACAGATTCGCCAAAAGTAAGCGATTCACATTAGATTCGCAAGTCCCCCTAAATAGATTGCTTCGTTGTTTCCGCTTCGCTCAAACGCCTCGCAATGACGGATAATTTCACGCGAATCGCAAATGCGATTCATTGTTTTAACATCAAAGTTATTCCTGCGCCTATTGCTACGCCGATTGCGCCGATTGTAGCAGTGATTATAGCAAGGCGATTTTTTTGTCTCTCCAAGCAATAGTCCATTTGTAGCTTATTATGCTCATCTATCAACTTTGCACGATATGTTTTAAGTGCCTTTATATGCAAATTCAACAATCCTATATGCACTATTTCATCATCGCCCACCAAAGAAAAATGCGATGACAAATCATCTGCGCTGTTAAACTTTATCGTTCCTTTCCATTGCGCTTCGATTTCTTTTATACATTGTTCGTGGCACATTTCTATATGTCCCTCTAATGCCTTTTGGGCGAAATCAATAGTCTCATCTAGTAGTTTTATTATCTCACTTGACTTTATTTCCTTGCCCATTATGTTGCCTAGCAATCTTAAAAAAAGCTACTTATCGCATCTGGCTTTGCATAATCTAGTGCGGTTTTGCCATTATTATTTTTAATACCTATATCTGCGCCATTTTCTATGCTTTCCTTAACTTTCTCAAAATTATTATTTTTAGCCGATTCTAGCAATATTTCATTCCAATTCATATCTTCTCTATTCATCTCACACCCTTTTCATTCAGCTCTTTAATAAGCATCACAGCCTTCTTGAAATCCTAAATCACACGCTTTGCCGTATAGCTCTTTTGCTTTTGATAGATTTTGTGGGACGCCTTTGCCTTCCCCATACAATACACCTAGTCCAAAGCAACCAAAACCATTTTGCATTTCACAGGCTTTTTCTACATAGCTTTTTGCTAGTTTGTAGTCTATCTTTGTGCCTATACCTAAAAAATATACACTACCAGCAACGGCACAAGATTCTGCAAAGCCCAAACCACAAGATTTTTTATAATATTGCAATGCTTTTATATAATCTTGCCTAACACCTGTTCCATTGGTATAGAAGTTTGCTAAATTACCACAAGCTGCTTGCATTATTTCAATAGCGGGGACTTTTTTACTCAAACTACCATCTATTAGCTCTGTTTGATATGAATCTTTGCTATTTGCTTTATCGCAAACTAATTCAAAGTATTTTTTAACTTTACTATATTGTTCTTGCTCTTGATATAATGCTCCCAACGAAAAACAAGCACCATAATTTTTAGCTTCGCATTGTTTGTCAAAATGCTTTATGCAATATGATAAACTTTTATTGCCACATATTGTTTCCTGCATTTCACCAGCATTTACAGCACACACGCCACACATTATAGCCACAAGGGCAAAAATCAGCTTTTTCATTATCTCACACCCTTTTCATTCAGCTCTTTATAAGCATCACAGCCAATTTGCTCACCCAAATCACAAGCTTTGCCATATAACTCTTTTGCTTTGGATAGATTTTTGGCTACACCTACGCCATCCCCATACATTGCACCTAATCCAACGCAACCACGACCACTTTGCATTTCACAGGATTTTTCAAAATAGCTTTTTGCTAGTCTGTAATCTGTCTTTATGTCTTCGCCAAAATAATACGCACCACCAGCCAAAGCACAAGATAACGCATTACCCAAATCACAAGCCTTTTTATGATATTGCAATGCTTTTATATAATCTTGCCTAACGCCCAAACCATAAGAATGGTATCCTGCTAACGAAAAACAATCTGCTTGCATAAATGTAATAGCGGGGACTTTATTGCTTAAAGCACCATTGATTTGCTCAAATTGAAAGGTAGATTTACTATTTGCTTTATCGCAAACTAATTCAAAGTATTTTTTGGATTCGCTATATTGCTCTAATTTATGGTGCAAATATCCCACAACACTACAAGCACCATAATTTTTAGCCTCGCATTGCCTATCAAAATGTTTTATGCAATATGATAAACTCTTATCTTTACACCACAAATCTTGCATTTCACCAGCATTTACAGCACACACCATCGCCACAAGGGATAATATTAGCTTTTTCATTTTTGCCCATTTGTTGTTTTTCTACTATTTTTTACCACTTCATCGATGAAATTTTTTGTTGCCTCATCAAGTTTTTTGTATTTTGCTTTGACAAATGGCACATTACTTAATGATGTAAGCATATACACATATATCAAATAGTCAAAATGCCCATATTTTGCGAAATCATCAACAATCATTTTTATCGTTTGATAGCCGATTCCAAATTCATTTTCGAGCGTCATTTCAAATTCAGCTTTGCTAAAAAATTTCTCATTTTCGATTCTACGCTCAAATTCATCACAAATTTCAAGCAATCTATCAAACTGCTCTTTGGATAAATCCATTTTTACAGCCAAGCCGTCAATATTTATAAACTCAACACTATCCTTTATGGTGCTAATGTGATATTTGAGTTTTTCGATTTCGTTACGCATTTTTTCTCTCCCTTAAATTTTCATTTTTCAACTAGTTATAACAAGTTGAAATGCAATATTAGCATATTAAAATTTAAATCAAACTTAGTAATAGCTAGTTTTGAAAACAAAATTTTTATAAAAATAAAGGTGGCAAAACGCCCAATGCAAGAGGATTACCTAGAAAAAGCCCACAAAATCATAGGGCAAAATGTCAAAAACGCTAGGCAAAAAGCTGGACTAACGCAACTGCAACTAGCCCTAGAAATAGGACACAAAAGCGTTGGGCTAGTCTCTTGCGCAGAAATCTATCACAAAAAACAGCACTTCAATATCGAGCATTTACTAAAAATCGCAATCGTCCTAAATGTCAGCGTGGAGGACTTTTTCAAAGGTTTAGATGAGATAAAATAGTGTGATTTTTAGCCAAGTTTTTATGTAAAAATGCCAAATCTTTGCGAATCTTTATGCAAAAAGCACAAAATTTCTCAATATCCCAAAATTTCACAAAATTCACACAAATTTTCAAAAATTTTGCAAAAATAAGTGAAATTTTATTTTGATTTTGCAATAATTGCGCCTATCAAAGTTTTGGATAAGTAGGGAGATGAATCCGAACGGCAGGGCTTTGAAATACTTTATTATGGAGAAAATATGAAAAAGTTTCTTTTTTTGTTTTTGGCTTGTGTGGGCGTAGCGTGTGCGAATGATGGTCTTGGCACTGAGCTAATCAAGGCGTATTCTGCGATGGGCGCGGTTATCGGGCTAGGCATTGCGGCACTTGGTGGCGCGATAGGTATGGGAAATGCGGCTGGCGCGGCAATTTCAGGTATGGCGCGAAATCCGGGCATCGGCGGAAAGCTATCCACTACGATGTTTATCGCTATTGCGCTAATCGAGGCGCAGGTTATTTACACGCTAGTTATCGCAATCATCGTGCTTTACGCAAATCCGCTGTTGTCATAAGTGTGCGTTTGGATTCGCGTGGATTTTATATTCGCGTGAATCTAGGCGGATTTTAGCGGTTGTGGTGGAATGGTAGACACGCCATCTTGAGGGGGTGGTGAGGCGACTCGTGCGAGTTCAAGTCTCGCCAACCGCACCAAAACTTTTGCGATTTTTGAATCTTTTTTGAGATTCACACTATAAAGATTCGCATTTTGTGCGATATGTAATTTTTAAAACTTTGCTTTGTTTGCGCCGGGGTGGTGAAACTGGTAGACGCGCCAGACTCAAAATCTGGTAGGGGCAACCCTGTGTCGGTTCAAGTCCGACCCTCGGCACCATTTTTAACAAAAATCATTTTTATAAATTTTAGATATTTAAAGCAAAACGCAGAATCTATATAAAATCGCAGAATCTACGCTAGATTCTGCGATTTTGCAGCGATTTTAGGAAATTTTGCAAATCACTCGCCAATCATCTTTTCGATTGCCTTTTTGTCTTTACTCCACCCTCTCTCACACACCACATTTAGGCTCAAAAATACGCGCTCACCGCTAAATTCTTCAATCTTTTTTCGTGCGTCTATGCCGATATTTTTGATTCGTTTTCCGCCCTGCCCTATGATGATTTTCTTTTGGCTTGTCTTTTCTGTGATGATTTCAGCGTAGATTTTGGTGATATTTTCACTCTCTAATATCCGCAAAATGCGCACTTCGCTACTATAAGGGACTTCTTTGTTTGTGAAGTTAAAAAGCGATTCGCGGATTTTCTCGCGGTAAATCTCGCGAATATGCGTAGAAGTTAGGATTTCGCTATCATACAAAAATGGCGAATTAGGCAAATGTGCGCAAATCGCACCAAAAATCTGCTCCAAATTCACGCGCTTTGTGGCAGAAATGGGGATAATCGCCTCAAATTTGGAGCTATATTTTTGATAAATTTCAAGCTTTTTTAGCAGATTCGCCTTGCTTGTTAAGTCGATTTTTGTCAGCAAAACAATGTGTTTTTTATCTTTGATAATCTCTAAAAACGCTTCATAATGCGCTAAATCATCGCTTATAGGCGCAAGAAACGCCACAATATCGCTAGATTCGATAGCTTTGTGGCTCTCATCAACCATAAGGGCGTTTAGCAACTTTTGGCTTTTGTGAAGTCCGGGCGTGTCGATGAAAATCATTTGCGCGTTGTTGTGCGTAACGATTATATTGCATTGTTTGCGCGTGGCATTGACTTTGTGCGAAGTGAGCGCGAGATTTTCGTTTATAAGAGCGTTTAGAAGTGTGGATTTGCCGGCGTTTGGGCGACCGATGAGGGCAATAAATCCGCATTTGGTTTTATGCTCGTTGTCTTGTGCGCAATTTGTCTTTTGTTCCCCCTCCCTTGCGGAGGGGGCTAGGGGGTGGGTAAAGTCGCTATTTGAAAATTTCGCACTACTATTCTTTTGTGAATCTACCCACCCCCTTAATCCCCCTCCGCAAGGGAGGGGGAGAGATTGAGACTTATCCTCACGCATTTGGGAGGATGGATTATTTTTGTCATTCTGAGATTGCGAAGCAATCGAAGAATCTCTATTTTGAGATATTTCGCTTCGCTCAATATGACAAGATTTATTAGATTCTGCGTTCGCAGAATCTGCGATATTTTCGCCATTTTTTTTATTAGATTCTGCATTTAAAAACAATTCTAGTATTTGCGGTGGAGATTTTGTATTTTTAAAATTTTTTGGGTGTGAGACTAGACTAGCGGTCTGCGAACGCCCAAAAAATTTTAAAAGTGCGAAAGATGCACCCAAAGACGAATTGCCCATAGATTTGCACTCCAATTCGCCAAATTTCACAAAATATACCTCGTGCTGTCGGCATTTTGGATAATTGAATCTAATTTTGATTCAATATCCTTTTTGCCTATTTTTATGCTCTGTCCTTTGAGATTTGGCGCATCAAAGCTAATGTCCTCTAACACCTTTTCGACAATGGTATGCAATCGCCTTGCGCCTATGTCCTCTGTCTTTTCGTTTGCAATGTGAGCGAATCGCGCGATTGTCCGCAGTGCCTCATCATCAAACTCTAGCTTTAGCCCTTCGGTTTCAAGCAAATAAATATATTGCTTAATTATGCTATTTTTGGTTTGAATTAAGATTTTATACAAATCGTCCTCGCTTAATGAATCAAGCTCCACGCGAATGGGGAATCGCCCCTGCAACTCGGGGATTAAATCGCTTGGTTTGCTTAGATGAAACGCACCTGCCGCGATAAATAAAATATAATCCGTCTTAATTTGCCCATATTTCGTATCCACAAGGCTTCCCTCCACAATGGGGAGCAAATCGCGCTGGACGCCCTCTTTGTTTGGATTTTGGCGTGAGTTGCTATTATCGCTGGCCGTTTTGTCAATCTCATCGATGAAAATGATTCCGCTTTCCTCTGCCTTTTTTACCGCTTCGATTTTCAGCTCATCAATATTTGTGATATTTTCCATCGCTTCGTTTTTAAGCAATTCTTTGGCGTCTCTTACATTTGTCTTTATTTTTTTAATCTTTTGCGCTTTGGGGAAAATCTCTACAATGCCGATATTTGGCATAGGAAAGGGGTTGATTGGGGCTTCGGTGATTTCTACCTCGATTTCCAAATCATCAACCGCGCCAGATTTTACCTTTTGCTTCATTTTTTCAAAGCTGATTTTGTATTCCTCTTTTTTGCTCTCACTTGCGGTATTTGGGAGCGGTGGGATTAGGTTGTTTGTGATTTTGGTTAGGATATAATCCTCCGTTTTATCGGCGTTTTTCTCCATATAATCGGACTTTACCAAATTCATAGACGCATTTACCAAATCTCTAACCATTGATTCGACATCGCGCCCCACAAAGCCTACTTCGGTGTATTTACTGGCTTCGACTTTGATAAATGGCAGTCCCAAAATCTTTGCCATTCTGCGCGAAATCTCCGTTTTGCCAACGCCCGTTGAGCCTATCATTAGGATATTTTTTGGCATTATTTCATCTTGAATCTCTTTTGGCAACTGCATTCTACGATAGCGATTGCGAAGTGCGATTGCAATGGCGCGTTTTGCCTTGTCCTGCCCGATAATATACTCATCTAAATATTCTACAATCTCTTTTGGGCTTTTGTCATCTCTCATTTTAACTCCAATATTTTTATGTTTGTGTTTGTGTAAATGCAAAGCTCGCCTGCGATTTGCAGGGATTTTTCGACTAACTCACGCGAATCCAAATTCGCATTGCGATGTAACGCTCTTGCAGCGGATAGCGCGTAGTTTCCACCGCTACCGATTGCCGCAATCACGCCATCCTCTGGCTCTACCACATCGCCACTTCCGCTTAAAATGTAGATTTTTGCGCGATTTAGGACAATCATCATCGCTTCTAATTTTCGCAAATATTTATCCTTGCGCCATTCCTTGCTAAACTCCACCACCGAGCGTTCCAAATCGCCCTTTTTTGCCTCCAAAATCTTTTCAAACATATCAAAGAGACTAAACGCATCTGCCGTGCTACCCGCAAATCCGCTTAAAATTTTCCCATCATAAAGGGCGCGAATCTTTGTGGCGTTTGACTTTAAGACGCAGTTGCCAAAGGTTACTTGCCCATCGCCACCGATGACGGATTTATCCGCCCCTTTGAATGCTAAAATGGTTGTCGCGTGAAACATTTTCAATCCTTATTTCGCAGAATCTAAAAAGTGCGAATTTTACAAAAACTCGCCTTAAAAAATGCGTAAATTTAATAAGATTGCGATTTTTGTGCTATAATGCGCTTTATTTGGTTTTCAAGGATTTCAAAATGGCAATAGCGTTAAATAAAAGCACCAAAATTTTGATAGATAATTTTATCGATAGGCATTTTCAGGGCGAAGATAAAGCGCAAATAAAGCAAGAAGCGTTAGAAATCGCAGACTCAATTTTAGAGCAAAGCAACAAAGATTTGGATAAATTATCCACAAAAGATGATATCGCGCTTGTAAAAAATGATATTGCGCTACTTAAAAATAACATTATCGAAGTAAAATATGAGTTATTAAAATGGCTTGTTATGACGCAAATTGCGATTGCAGGACTACTTATAGCGACTAAAATTATGTAAGATTTTGCGAGATTCTGCGAAATTTATTTTTGACCCACCCCCTAACCCCCTCCGCAAGGGAGGGGGGAATATTTAAATTTGCAGAATCTTAATGTTTTTTCGCGCTAGATTCTGCGATTTCTCGATTAAATTTGATTGATTTCGATTGATTCGCAGAATCTACTCCGCGACTATATCCACCTTGCAAACCGCGTGAATCCCAAAGCCTAGCTTCAAATCCAACTCATAAATGCCCGTGCTTTTTATGGGATTTTTCAAATCCAACGCCTTTTTGTCAATGTCAATATTGAATTTTTCTTTAAAAGCAACCGCAATTTCATCTTTTGTAATTGCGCCATAAAGCGCACCATTTGCGCCCACTTTTTTGCGAATTTCAAGCGTTAGATTTTGCAACTTTTTCGCCAAATCAACCAATTCGCCCTTTAATTTTGCCTCTTCTTCAATGCGCTTTTTTTCTTGCGCCTTGTAGCGATTGATTGTCTCATTTGTGGCGAGTTGCGCTAAATTTTTGGCGATTAAAAAATTTTTGCCATAGCCGTCTTTGACTTCGCAAACGCTCCCTGCCTTGCCTAAACCTTTGACATCTTTTAAGAGTAAAACTTTCATTTTTTTGCCTTTTTTGCTAAAAATTTTAATATAATTGCGAAATTTTATCACAAATTTTAAGGTTCGTTGTGTATTTTTTAAAAGTGCTTCTCTCCGCCCTGTTTTGCGCTGTTGCATTTAGTGCGTGTGCGTCAATGGGCGATATTGCGAAGTTAGAAAATCTCTACTACCAAGCGCAGGATTTAGATTTAGCGTATAATTATGCCAAAAAATACAGCGATGATGACTTTTTATGGGCGTTACAAAGTGGGATTTTGGCGTATCAAATAGGCGATTTTGCGGGGGCAAATGCTTATTTAGATTCAGCGGAGGGATTTTTTGAAGGCACAAGTGGCGAAAATGCCTTTAAGGGCGGACTTAAAACCTTTGCAAGCATTTTGGTTAGCAATGGTATGTTTGAGTATAAAGGGGCGTTTTTTGAAAGCGTATTTGCAAATCATTACAAGGCGTTAAGTGCGATAATGACGGGCGATTTTGCAAGTGCAAGGGTTGAGTTTAACCGCGCAAATGATAGACATCGCCGTGCAAAGGATTGTTTTAGCGATTATATTTTGGCAAGAGATGAGAGCATAAGGCAGAGTGCGGGTGAATACGGGCAAGAAACAAATGGCGTAAATGTCGCGCAAAGCTATGATTCAGCACTTTTGCAATATAAAGAGCATTATCAAAATTTGCGCGCTTATAAGGCATTTGAAGGTTATGTAAATCCCTATATTAGCTATGTTTCAGGCATTTTTTTCTTATCGCAAAATGATTTTGAAAAAGCGCAAAATTTGCTTAAAGAATCTTATGCAATCACAAATCAAAAGGCGATTTTAAGCGATATCAAAATCGCAGAATCTCGCAAAAATGGCAACAAAAAGCGATATTCGTGGATAATAATTGAAGAAGGGCAAATCCCTAAAAAAGAAGAGATTCGCTTTGATTTGCCGTTATTTTTTGTGAATTCTAGCGTGTTGAGTTTTAATATCGCATTGCCTGTATTGCGTGAATCGTATGAATACAAAACAAACTACAATGCAAGATATATACAAGATTCGATAGGGCAAAGTATTTTGGATGAGAAATCGGGGTTGCGAAGCCACGAGCGAGGCGATAGAACTAGTGGTTCATCAACGAAGCGAGTGGCGAGTCTCCCCGATTTATCGCCAAAAGACAAGCCCGTTGCGTTTGAAATCGCGGACATTTCGCCACTTGTAAATAATGAATTTCAAATCGAGCTACCCTACATCATTTTCACTTCGCTTTTAAGCTCGTCTTACAAGGCATATTTGCAATATTTTTTGGGAGAGAAATTAGGCATTTTTGGCTCGCTTGCGGGGGCGATTTTCAGCTATGCGAGCACAAGGGCGGATATTCGTAGCGTGCGCATTTTGCCCTTGCGATTTTATATTTTGCGAGTGGAAAATAAGGGCGATTTTGCGCTATTTAATGGTGCGGTGAAATTAGGCGACTTCGCGCTAACAAAATGCGAAGATTTATGCGATAAGAGCGATAATCTAATTTACATTCGCGCAATAAAAAATGATATAATTAGCATTTTATTTCACAAATTAAATGGAGAAAGCAAATGAAAAAATTGCTATTTTTTGGCGTGTTTGCGCTATTTGTCGGGTGTGCGGATAAGGTGGAGTATGTGGATTTGGCAAAGTCGGGCGAATTCACAAGTAGCGGATTAGACTATCACGATATTCAAAATGCCGCCGATGGTGCGGTAGAATCGCTTTTAAAAAGTCGCTACGCAAAAAATATCGATAAACCCAAAGTGCTTGTGATTTCAGATGTCATAAACGACACAATGCAGCATATCGACACAGCGCAGCTCACACGCAAAATCACACGCGAAATGCGGGAGAGCGGTAAATTTATCCTATCTCTTGCGATGGGCGCAAGTGGCGATAAAATGATTCACACCGCACGAAAAGCGCGAGACAACGATGAATACAATCAATACACCACAATCGAAAAAGGCGAACTCATCGCGCCAGAGCTAAGTTTGTCAGGCAAAATTATCCAAAAAAATACCAAAATTTCAAGCGGAAAACAGCGAATCGATTATTATTTTTTGCTAACTTTGAGTGATTTGAAAAGCGGACTTGTGCTGTGGGATGATGAGGTGAATATAATAAAGGTAGGAAGCAACAAAAATGTCGCTTGGTAAGGGGCAAATTCGTCTTGTGGCGACTTTTTGGGGAGTGCTTCGCGGAGCTTCGTCAATGGACTTAAATGTCCTATTTTCCTCGCTCCACTCGCACAACCCCAAAAATTCATCCACAAATACTATAATTTATTAGATTCTGCGAATCGCAGAATCTAATAAATTTTGTCATTTTGAGCGTAGCGAAAAATCTCCGTCATTGCGAGATTCTGCGAGTGTAGAATCGTGGCAATCCACAAAATAATTATTTAGATTCTGCGATTTTCGTGCGAGATTCTGCGATTTAAGCACATTTCGCAGAATCTACCACCAAATTTTCGCCATTTCGCAGAATCTACCACAAAAATTTAAGGGATTTCGCAGAATCTACCACCAAATTTTCGCCATTTCGCAGAATCTAAAAATCTTTTTGCTAAAATATCGCTTTTTTCAAAATCCACGCCAAAAGGTTGCATTTGTTAGAAATTTTGCAATTACAATTCATCCAAAACGCCCTAATCATCGCAGTTCTCATATCCATCTGCGCGGGGATTATCGGCACGCTAATTGTCTCAAATAAAATCGTCTTTTTAAGCGGTGGCGTGGCGCATAGCGCATTTGGTGGCGTGGGATTGGCGTTATATTTTGGATTTCACACAATGCTTGGTGCTTCGCTGATGGCGGTTTTAATGTCGCTAATTTTGCTTTATTTTGTGCTGTTTAGAAGGCAAAATATCGATAGTTTCATCGCGGCAAGTTGGGCGTTTGGCGTGGCACTTGGCATTATTCTAATCGATATTACGCCCGGATATGCGGTGGATATCACAAGTTATCTTTTTGGTTCGATTTTGGCGAGTGGAAAAGAAGATATTTGGATAATTGGCATTTATGATTTGCTACTTTTAGCGTTTGTTTTTGCCTATTGGCGGGAGATTTTGAGCGTTTCGTATGATGAAGTTTTTTGCAGGTTGAAGGGCGTTTATACGCGCATTTTTCTTTGTGTCATTTTTATTTTTATCTCGCTTGGCATTGTGATGACGATGAGCGTGGCGGGGATGATTTTGGTGCTTGCGATTTTAAGTATCCCATCTTATATCGCCTTTATGTTTGCAAACTCACTAGCAAAAATGATGGTGTTTGCGGGGATTTTATCGCTAATTTTTATCATCAGCGGATTTGTGATTTCGTATTTGTATAACATAAGCATTGGCGCGTGTGTGGTGATGAGCGCGATTTGCGGGATGATTTTAGCGCAAATTGTCAAATTTATTTTAAGGAAAATATGATGGATAATGTAGAAAAAAAGTCGCTTCGTGCGATAAAAATCGCTGTTTTTGCGGTGGCGGTGAGTTTGATTTTGGGGATTTTCAGTCTTTGGGTGGTGCTAAATCAAGTGACAATTAGCGTAGGCATCGATAAAAAGTTGATTGAAATGGAAGCGCGACTAAAAAAATTAGAAAGCGCAGAATCTCACAAAATCGCAGAATCTAGCGCAGATTCTGCGAAATAACGCGCATTTGGTGGGTGAGTGCTAAAAAGTCGCCTTGATGAAAGCAAATTAGCGTTACGCCAAATTTTTGTGCGAATCGCACCACGCTAAATGCGGGTTTTTCAGCACAGATGACAAAGGTGCATTTTTGCAAAATTAAGATTTTTAAGGTTTCGATATCGATTCGAAAGTTTAAGAAAATCGTGGCGTCTAATAGATTGCCTTTGCCCTCGCTTGAATCTAATGCCTTGCCGATTGCTTTATAAATGGCGTTTTTGGGATTTGTGTCAAAAGATTGAAAAAATGCAGAATTTGTGCTATTTTGTGTCATTCTGAGCGAAGTGTAACGAAGCGAAGAATCTCTATTGTTTTTTTGAGATATTTCGCTTCGCTCAATATGACAAAAATTTTTAGATTCTGCGAAAATGCGGACAAAAAATGCAGAATCTAACTTTGCAGAATCTACCCACCCCCTAACCCCCTCCGCAATGGAGGGGGGATTTTTGCGTGAATCCTCCGCAAGAACTTTCGTAGATTCTGCGTTTTTAAAATTCACGCTTGAATCTACAAAAAATTCGCGATTTTTCTCTAAAAATTCGCTTGAAATTTTCGCCCGTGAGCCATTAAAGGGCATTACAACTGAATCTCGGTTGATTTTTTTGTCATTTATCTCAATTTGTTCGCAGCTTTGAATAAAGTCTTTTTGCGCAAAGCGCGATAAAATCTCATCTTTTGATAAGGGCGAATCTATATAAAAAATATTATCCACTCGCCTAAAATTCACGCTCAATCCAAATGCGCCAAAATACCCCGCCACAAGGTGCTCCAAGTCATAATCTAGCGCAAAAAATGTGATTGTTATTTGTGAGTTAGATTTGTTTGAATTTACCCACCCCCTTAATCCCCCTCCGCAAGGGAGGGGGAGAGATTGGAGGTTGCCCTCCGCAAGGGAGGGGAGGATTTTGCGTGAATCCTCCGCAAGAAATTTCGTAGATTCAGCGCAATTTACAATTATTTTTACTTCAATATCATTCAAAAATGCAGAATCTACCGCAGATTCTGCGTTTTTTAGCGATTTTACTTTGATTTTTTTAAGTAGCATTTTGCCCCCATTTTGCAAAAAAATAAAAATATTTTGCAATTTTAAGCAAAAAATCCTAATAGATTATTTTATAATTTCAAAATTTTATTTTTTGAAGGGGAGCGCGATGAAATACATTAAGTTTTTTAGCGAGTTGAATAACAAGGATGTGCCGATTGTCGGGGGCAAAAATGCGAGTATTGGAGAGATGTTTCAAGAGCTGATTGGGGTTGGCATAAAAGTGCCAAATGGCTTTGCAATCACAAGTGAGGCGTATTGGTATTTGCTTGATTCAGGCGGGATACGGCAGAAAATTAAGGATTTGCTAGATGGCGTGGATGTCTCTGAAATCGATGTGTTGAAGGCGCGTAGCAAGAAGATTCGCGAGCTGATTTTCACTACGCCTTTTCCAAAGGACTTGAAAGATGAGATTTTGGAGGCGTATTCGATACTTGGCAAGGAATACAATATGAATACCGCCGATGTCGCCGTGCGAAGTAGCGCAACGGCGGAGGATTTACCCGATGCAAGTTTCGCGGGACAGCAAGATACTTTCTTAAATGTGCGTGGGACGCAGAATCTGATTCACTATGTGAAATCCTGTATGGCTTCGCTTTTTAACGAAAGAGCCGTTAGCTACCGCGCATCTCGTGGCTTTGACCATTTTAAAATCGCGCTATCTGTGGGAGTGCAAAAAATGGTGCGAAGCGACATAGGCGCAAGTGGCGTAATGTTTAGCATTGATACAGAGACAGGATTTCAAGATGCGGTATTTATCACGGCATCGTGGGGACTTGGCGAAAATGTCGTGGGAGGCACGGTCAATCCTGATGAATTTTATGTGTTTAAGCCCACTTTAAAGCAAGGCAAACGCCCCATAATAAAAAAAGAGCTAGGCAAAAAAGACATAAAAATGGTTTATGCCCCAAGCGGAGCGGAACGCCCTACGCGCAATATCCCTACAACTATCGAAGAATTAAGCAGTTTTTCAATCACTGATGAGGACATTTTGACTTTAGCGCGATATGCGATTTTAATCGAAGAGCATTACACAAAAGAAGCAGGCGAATATCGCCCTATGGATATGGAGTGGGCAAAGGATGGCAAAAGCGGCGATATTTTAATAGTCCAAGCGCGTCCTGAAACCGTGCAAAGCCAAAAGCACAAGAAAAAAGTCGCAAATCGCATTGAAAAATACAGCTTCAAAAAGCCTGTGGATAAGATTCACACGCTCGTGCAAGGAATGGCAATAGGCGACAAAATCTCACAAGGCAAAATCAAAATTATCCAAGACATCGAACATATGGGCGAAATCAAAGAGGGCGATATTTTGGTAACCGACAATACCGACCCAGATTGGGAACCAGCAATGAAAAAAGCCGCCGCAGTTATCACAAATCGCGGTGGGCGCACTTGCCACGCGGCAATCGTAGCACGGGAAATCGGCGTCCCAGCGATTGTAGGGGCGACAGGTGCGACTGAAAAACTCGCAAATGGCATAAAAGCGACCGTTTCTTGCGCAGAGGGAGAGCAAGGATTCGTGTATAATGGGCATTTTGACTTTGATATTGAAGTGGAGGATATTTCGGATTTAGGCAATACCAAAACCAAAATCTATATGAATGTAGGCAACCCTGAAAAGGCATTTAGCTTCGCGCAGTTGCCAAATAATGGCGTGGGATTAGCTAGAATGGAGCACATTGTCATAAATAGCATAAAAGCGCACCCTGTGGCGTTAGTGGATATGCAAAATGGCAAAAAAGATGTGCAGGATTTTGAAGCGATAAAGCAAATCATAAGCGGATATGACACGCCAAAGGACTTTTTCACAGGCAAAATCGCCGAAGGCATAGGAATGATAGCCTCCGCATTCTACCCAAATCCCGTAATTGTGCGCACTAGCGACTTTAAGACAAACGAATATCGCAATATGATAGGCGGTGCGCCCTATGAACCACACGAGGAAAACCCAATGTTAGGCTATCGTGGGGCGAATCGATATTATTCAGACATTTACCGCACGGCGTTTGAGTGGGAATGTCAGGGATTAGCGCGTGTGCGCAATGAAATGGGACTTACAAATATGAAAGTTATGGTGCCATTTTTGCGCACACCAGAAGAAGGCAAAAAAGTATTAGAAATTATGCGCCGAAATGGGCTTGAATCAGGCAAAGACGGATTAGAAATCTATGTGATGTGCGAACTGCCTGTAAATGTCATTTTGGCAGATGAGTTTCTCTCGCTATTTGATGGCTTTTCAATCGGCTCAAATGACTTAACACAGCTCACTTTGGGCGTGGATAGGGATAGCGAATTAGTAAGCTCGATTTTTGATGAGCGAAATCCAGCAATGTTAGAAATGTTTAGACGCGCAATCGCTGCGTGTAAAAAGCACAAAAAATATTGTGGCATTTGCGGACAAGCACCTAGCGACTACCCAGAAATCGCGGAATTTTTAGTCAAAGAGGGCATAAGCTCCATTTCGCTAAATCCCGATTCAGTCATATCCACTTGGCGCGTGGTTGAGAAATTAGAAAAGAGTTTGAAAAAATAGATTTTTTAGAGATTCTGCGATTCGCAGAATCTGCCCCAAAATCAAGGCAAAATAATGCTTTTAATCGATAGTTTTAGAGACAAAGACAAAATTTTTGGCATTCTTAAAAAGATTCGCGCCGAATCTAAAAGCCTAAAATCACAGCTCAAAATTATGGAAGTGTGCGGTGGGCACACGCATAGCATTATGCGATACGGGCTAAACAAACTACTCCCGCCAAATATCGACTTTATACACGGACCGGGTTGCCCTGTGTGCGTAATGCCAAAAAATCGCATAAATGAAGCCTTTGACATTGCAATGCAAAAAGGTGTGATTTTGCTGACTTTGGGCGATATGATTCGTATCCCGTCCTCCAAAGGTAGCCTTGCAGAAGCGCGTAGCAAAGGCGCAGATGTGCGATTTCTCTACTCGCCACTTCAAGCATTGCAAATCGCAAAGGACAATCCGCATAAAAAAGTAATATTTTTTGCAATCGGCTTTGAGACGACAACGCCGATGACTACGGCTTTGATTGAGCGCGCAATACAAGAAAATATCAAAAACTTATATTTTCACATAAATCATATTTTGGTTGTCCCGCCACTAAAAATTTTGCTAGATTCAAAGCCTTGCAACATTCACGCACTCATCGCCCCAAGCCATGTTAGCGTGATAAGCGGGGCAAAAATCTATGAAGAACTTTTGTGCTATCAAATCCCTATCGTGGTGGGCGGATTTGAGCCGTTGGATATTTTGGATTCGGTGTTGCGAATCGTGCGCCAAAAAAATAGTGGCAAATCCACACTTGAAGTCGAATATAACCGCGTGGTTACGCGTGAAGGCAACGAAGTAGCGCAAAATCTAATAAATAAATATTTAGAGCCGCGCAAATCTTTTGAGTGGCGTGGGCTTGGCGAAATCCCGCACTCCGCGCTAAAACTCCGCGATAAATTTTCTGCATTAGATGCGGAGATAGAGTTTGCAGACATTATTGATAAGCGCAAGGTGGCGGATAATAAAAACTGCATTTGCGGAGAGATTTTGCGTGGGCTTAAAAAACCGCTTGAATGCAAGATTTTTGCAAAAGTCTGCACCCCGCAAAATCCCATAGGTAGCTGTATGGTAAGCAGTGAGGGCGCGTGTGCCGCGTATTATAAATATCAGTGATTTTTATAAGATTTATGGTAGAATGCGCTTTTATTTTTAAAATTTAGAGGCAAAAAATGCAAGAAATTTTATCACTAAACAAAGATGAATCGTTGCTTTTGGTAATCGACATTCAACAGCGATTGGCGCAAAGTATGGCACAAGATGAGTTTAGCGCAATGCTACGCCAAACCAAAATTTTGATTGCAGGTTGCGACATTTTAGAAGTGCCGCTATGGCAGAGTTTGCAATATGTAAAGGGGCTTGGAGAGAGCGCAAAAGGCTTGTTTGGCGAATCTAAACACAGCGATTTTGAAAAGCGCGTTTTTAGCGTGGTTTATGATGATAGTCCGCTTTTAGCCTACTTGGCGCAAAATCCGCATATCACGCAAATCATTATCGCGGGAATGGAGGCGCATATTTGCGTGCTTCAAAGTGCCAGAGATTTGCTAAATATGGGTTTTGGCGTGGTTGTGGCAAGTGATTGCGTGATTTCTAGGAATAGCGCAAATAAGGCAAACGCGCTGTCTTTTTTGGCAAATTGCGGGGCGAGTGTGATAAATATGGAAAGCATTTTATTTGATTTGCTAAAAGATTCGCGCTCACCGCATTTTAAGGCGATTTCGGCGTTGATAAAATGATGGCGTTGATAAAATAAAATTTTTAAGGGGGATTTATGCGAAAAATTATCAGTTTTTTGATTTTATGTGCCATAATTTTTGTGGGTTGCGATAAAAAGGCGGAGGATTTAGGCGTAGATTCTGCGATTATGCAAGATAGTTTTGATTTTGGTGCGCTAAAAGTTGAAGCAGAAGCGCAAAATTTTGATTTATCCAAAATCACGCTTAAAAGCACAAAGGATTCAAATGCCACGCCACCGCAGATTAGCAAGTCGTTGGCGAAATTTTATTTGCTTGGTGGCGAAATCGATGGGCAGCAATCCACGCTATATCTCAAAATCTCATCTGCGCCTAACACAAGCGAAAATCAAAATAACAGCATAGCCTATATTTTAGGCAAAATCGTGCGCGGTGGGGAGATTTTCACGCTAAAAGGCGAAGTGGCGCAAAATACAACGCAAAATAAGGCACAAGATTCAAATCCCATAGATTCGCCCCAAAAAGCGCGAGATTCAAAGGATTCAAAGACAGATTCACAAGATTTAAACGCGAATCCACAAACCATTCAACTTGAAATCACAAAAGAGAGCGCAAACATAGCGCAAGATTCAAACAATCAAATCGCCCAAATTTTTGAAGCACAAATCGCTAAAAATGGCGAGATTAGCGGACGATTCGCAAATAATGGATTTTTTAAAGAAGGCGAAAGCGTGGATTTCAAACTTGCGACAAACAAAATCAACGAAATTGCAATTTTTGGCATTAGCGTGGCGCAAAAGCACATCGGCAAGGACTTTGATGGCACGGATAAAGAGTTTAATTTTAACGCTTCGTTGCAGATTCCTATCATAGTGTCAAATAAGCTAAATTTTACGCTTGACAAAATAAATGCGCAGTTGCGCGACATAACGGATTTTAGCGAGTATGCAAATGCGGAGGATTCGTTTAACTTTGATGGCATTTCAAACTTCAATGTCGCTTATATTGATGAAAAAGTGATTGTTTTTAGCAACTACAATTACATTTATAGTGGCGGTGCGCACGGCAATTACAGCGATGATGCGGTGGCTTTTGATTTATCAAATGGAGTGCGAATCGCAAATGAGCCAAAAATCTTGCTAAAATATGAAAATGACGCAAAATTAAAGACGATGATAAAAGAGCGATTGAGCGCGGAATACGGGGATAGTGTCGATGAAAATGCTATGCTCTCAAAGTTTAAAATCACCCCAAATGGCGTGGAATTTTATTGGGGCATTTATGAAATTGCGCCTTATGCAGCTGGAATCATAAGCATTCACTTTGACTTTGCCGAACTTGCGCCCTTTGTGCGCGAAGATTCTGCGTATGCCTATCTTTTTGGCAAAAATAGCTAATAAAACGCAGAATCTGCATTAGATTCTGCGATTTTAAATTTTGCTAAACATAATTTATGTTAGAATTACGGATTTTTAAAATTTTGGGGAGAGTATGAGCACGGTTGCGAGTTGGTTTTTACTTACGGCGTTTGTTTTGTTTGTCCTTTTTATGCTTACCAAAACCTTTTTTTACAAGCATATCGCACAAAAAGAGGAAAAGACTTCTGCGTCTATCAAGCTGACATTGCACGAAGCGGAGATTTTGATTCGCAAACACCAGCTTCAACTGCAACGCGCTTTGGGGAATAACGACATTTTGACAGAGGAAATGAATACAATGAAAAATGAAATCAAAGCCCTAAAAGCGCGCAATTCGCAGTATAAAATCGAATGCGACAAGTATAAGACGCGAATCCGCGAGTTAGAGCAGAAAATCGAGGCGTTGCTATGATGCAAATTCGCAGAATCTAAACGCAGAATTTAAAATAAAGGAAAAACTATGGACTTAAACACATTACAAAGCAAACTAAAATCCGCCATTAGAGATGTGCCCAACTTCCCAAAGCCGGGCATTTTATTCCGCGATATTACGACTATCATCAACAACGCGGAGGTTTTCGAGGATTTGATGACATTCCTTGAATCGCGCTACAAAAGCTACGGATTGGATTTTGTCGTGGGTATCGAATCGCGCGGATTTATCTTTGGTGCAGCCCTTGCTTCGCGCCTAAAAATCGGCTTTGTGCCGATTCGCAAAAAGGGCAAACTCCCTTACACCACGGTAGCCGAAAAATACGCGTTAGAATACGGATTTAGCGAAGTTGAGATTCACATAGACGCATTTAGCGACAAAAAGGGCGCAAAAGTCCTGCTCATCGATGATTTAATAGCCACAGGTGGCACGGCAAAAGCTGGGATTAAACTAATCGAATCTATCGGCGGGACTTGCGTTGAAGCGTGTTTTATCTTGCGTTTGCTTGAATTTGATGCGGTTAGCGAAATTGAAAAAAGCACAAAAGTCTTTTGCGTGTTGGAATTATAGGAGCGAATTTAAGGGCATTTAATGGAAGAATTTATCATCGAGCTATGGGATAAATATGTCGCTGACTTTGGTTATCTCATACTTTTTTGTTGGAGTATTTTGGAGGGCGAATTAGGGCTAATCTTTGCAGGAATCGCCGCTCACACGGGACATTTGAATGTCTTTATTGCCATTTTTGTCGCAGGGCTTGGCGGATTTGTGGGCGACCAAATTTATTTTTATATCGGGCGATTCAACAAAGACTACATTCAAAAACGCTTCAAAAATCAACGGCGCAAACTTGCTTTGGCGCACCTGCTCTTGCAAAAATACGGGTGGGGTATCATTTTTGTGCAGCGATATATGTATGGAATGCGGACGATTATCCCTATCTCAATCGGGCTAACGCGCTACAACGCGCTAAAATTTGCGATTATCAATCTCATCAGTGCGTGGATTTGGGCGGCGATTACAATCCTTTTGGCGTGGTTTTTTGGCGAACATATTTTAAATCTACTGCATTGGCTAAAATCTCACCCATACATATTACTTGCATTTTTGGCGACATTTTGTGGCGGTGTGATTTATTATTTTAAAACGCAAACAAAGCGCGTGGATAAGCGGTTAAATAAACTTGAAACCGAATTAGAAAACAAACAAAACAAAATAAACGAAAGGACAAAAATATGATAAATTTAGTATCAGTGGCGACAAAGGCAGACATTGAAGCGATTTTGGTGGATAAAAATAGCAAGGTTGACAAAGCAACAAGTGCGATTTTTAAACTACAAGGCTTTGAATGCAAGGCGAATCAGGGCATTTTTGTAGCAAATGAGCGCAGATTTTATTTAGGCATTGGCGAATTTAGCGTGGATTTGATTCGCGAAGCAGGGGCGAATCTAGCGCGAAAATTAAAGGGCTATAATGTCGAATCATTAAAGATTCACGGCTTTGGCGATAGTGAAAAAAACTACGCGCTAATGCTTGGATTTTTGCTAGGGACTTACGAATTTGACGCATATAAGAGCGAAAAGCACAAGAGGCGATTAAAGACGCTTTATATCATCGACAAGGGCGAATTTAGCGCAGAGCTAAAAAAAGCGCAGATTGTGGCAAAAAGCGTGAATTTGGTGCGTGAAATCGTAAATACGCCCCCATCGGACTGCACTCCAAAAGATTTGGCAAAAATCGCGGTGGATTTGGCAAAGGCAAAGGGTTTGACTTGCGAAATTGGCGATGAAAAATATTTACAAACACAAAAGGCAAACGCGCTTTTGGCGGTAGCAAGGGCGAGTGTAAATCCCCCACGACTAATAAAGCTAACTTATAAACCCAAAAATCCAAAGGCAAAAATCGTCCCAAGAATAGTTGTGGTTGGCAAGGGGCTAACTTATGATACGGGAGGTTTGAGCCTAAAACCAGCGGATTATATGACTACGATGAAAGCCGATAAAGGCGGTGGATGCGCGGTAATTGGTGCGCTTTGTGCGATTGCCGAACTTGCGCCAAATATCGAAGTATGCGGAATCATAGGCGCAGTTGAAAACGCAATCGGCGGGGACGCATACCGCCCAGATGATATTTTAAAAAGTCGCGAGGGCATAAGTATCGAAGTAAAAAACACAGACGCAGAAGGGAGGCTTGTGCTAAGCGACTGCCTATCATTTGCGCAGGATTTGAAGCCAGACTTAATAATCGACTTAGCAACGCTCACAGGCGCGTGTGTCGTGGCTTTGGGCGAATATAGTAGCGGGATTTTGGGCTACAACGAATCGCTAAAAACAGAATTTGAAGCAATCGCGCTAAAAAGTGGCGAACTTTGCGCAAAACTGCCTTTTAATCGCCACTTAGAAAAACTAATCGAATCCAAAAACGCCGATGTCTCAAACTGCTCATCTACGCGCTATGGCGGGGCGATTACGGCGGGGCTATTTTTGGGGAAATTTATCCGCGATGAGTATAAAGACAAGTGGCTTCATATCGACATTGCAGGACCTGCATTTGTGGAAAAAGAGTGGGACATAAATCCTTATGGTGCGAGTGGTGCGGGGGTTAGAAGTGTGGTTGATTTTATTTTGGCGGTGGCTGATGAAAAAATAAAACTACCAAAATCGCAGAATCTCGCACAAAAAAACGCAGAATCTAGCGCAAAATCGCAGAATCTATCTCGCAAAAAGGCAAAATAATGGGTTTAAGCGTAGGCATAGTAGGACTGCCAAATGTCGGCAAATCCACCACTTTCAACGCACTCACAAAGGCGCAAAATGCCGAGAGCGCGAACTATCCATTTTGCACTATCGAGCCAAATAAGGCGATTGTCCCCGTGCCAGATGAGCGAATCGCGCAACTTGCCGAAATCGTAAAACCTCAAAAGATTCAGCACTCTACAATCGAATTTGTCGATATTGCGGGGCTTGTGAGAGGCGCGAGTAAGGGCGAAGGCTTGGGAAATAAATTTTTGGCAAATATTAAGGAAGTCGATGCGATTTTGCATATCGTGCGGTGCTTTGATGATAGCAATATCACACACACAGAGGGGCGAATCGACCCTATTGGCGATATTGAAATCATTGAAATTGAGCTAATTTTGGCGGATTTGGAGAGTTTGGAACGCAGAATCGAGCGACTAACGCGCGCCGCAAAGGCGTCCAAAGAGAGCGCGACAATGTTAGAAGTCGCCCTAAAATTAAAGGCGCATTTGGAGCAAAATAAAGCCGTGAAAACCTTTGCAGATAAGGATAGCGCGGAGTTTATCGCGCTTGATAGGGATTTGCGATTTTTGAGTAATAAGCCTGTGATTTATGGCGCAAATGTTGATGAAAGTGGCGCAAACGCGCATTTTGAGGCATTGCAGACTTACGCAAAGGCACAAAATAGCGCGGTTGTGATGATTTGCGCCAAAATCGAAGAAGAGATGATTGATATGAGCGAGATGGAGCGCGCGGAGTTTTTGAGTGAGCTAGGTTTCGCGCAAAGTGGCTTGGAGCAGATGATTCGCATAAGTTTTGAGACGCTAAATCTCATAAGCTATTTTACCGCAGGGGTAAAAGAAGTCCGCGCTTGGACGATTGTGCGTGGGACAAAAGCCCCAAAAGCCGCCGCTGTCATTCACAATGACTTTGAAAAGGGCTTTATTCGCGCAGAGACGATTAGTTTCGCGGATTTTGTGAAATATGGTGGCGAGAGTGGCGCGAAGGAAAACGGCGCAATGCGAAGTGAGGGCAAGGAATATGTTGTGCAAGATGGGGATGTAATGCATTTTAGGTTTAATGTGTAGATTCGCTGAAATAACAATTTGTCTTTGGGTAATCATTTCGCAGATTTGGCAAATCGCCACAAGGCACGGACGCAAAGTCCGCTATCCTTGTGTCGATTCACCAAAAACTACGAAAGCAATACCGCAAAATACTTCGATTGTGATTCGCAGAGCGAATCAAATCTTAAAAAATTCGTCATTGCGAGGCGATTCAACGAATCGCCAAAGCAATCTACAATTAGATTCTGCGATTCGCAGAATCTAATAAAAAAATACCAAAATTCGCAGAATCTACATTATTTTTCGCAATTTTAAACTTCATTTAAAAATCTTTTGCTACAATTCGCATTTTTATTTCACACGAAAGGACATAAAATGAAGCGCAAAATGCAGCAGAATCTAAAATCCCCCCCCCCTATACAAATTCATAAATCAGCTACTTTTCGCACTTATTTTTACCACAAATTTCGCATTCGCAGAATCTAGCGGATTTTTTGTTGGCGGTGGATTTGGCAGTAGCGGATGGAAAGACACCTATAAAACAACCAATCTTTACATAGCTGACGAAATCACAAGCTGGGATATTTACCACACATTTGATTATGAATTTTTCGGCGGATACAAATATTTTTTCACAGAAAAACTTGGCGCGAGATTCTATGGCAACCTACACTTTATGCACCACTCACAGCGTGGTGATGAGCTCATCATCCTTTATACTGCCACCACAAATATCACTTCGATAAATTACACGATAAATGCGGACTTTTTGTGGAATTTTTACAATGGCGGTGGCGTAGAGATGGGCGTATTTACAGGACTTGGGCTAGGTGGCACAAGCAAAGTTTATGATTATCCGTGGCTTGGCGAGTATCCTAAGATGAAAACGATAAGCGCATTTGACTTTGGAGCAAATTTTGGCTTGCGTGGGAGTTTTAGCGATAATCACAGCGTTGAGCTTGCCGTGCGTGTGCCGTTTTTGGCATTTGATGAAACGCAGTCTTTGAGTGAAAAAACAATAAATCGCCACGCTTTTAGTATGAGTATGCGCTATGCTTACACATTTGGCGCACAAAAACCCACTAAAAAAATCAAACGACAGCCAAAGCAAACCATAAAACCAAGCAAAAAGCAAAGCACAACGCAAGATTACGATGAGTTTGATTTGGATAACTATGAATACTAAACCTATCCACATTTCGCAGAATCTAACAGCAAAACCGCCTTAAACGCGCTTTTTTGCGAAAAATTGCTTGTGAGATTCTGCGATAGAATCTAAAATCAGTTTTCATAAATTTTAATAAAAAAGGACACAAAATGAAAAAATTCAGCATTATACTAATGGCATTTATCTTTGCAGGTTGCACGCAACCACTCGCGCACTACTCCATCGCAAGCACCAACGCCGTGCCAATCCCTATGAAAAAGGGCGATTATTTCGAGGGGGAGAGCTGTGTGTGGAGCATTTTAGGCATTCCAATGGGCTCCCTTGCATTTCGCGAGAGCAAGGCGGTGGCGGACGCATTACAAAAAGCAAGCGAGGCGGGATATGACGCCGATGTGCTGACAAATGTCACCATAGAAGCTAGTGCTTGGAGCGCGATACTTTTCGGGCAGGCTTGCGTGAAAGCTACGGGACAGGCGGCAACTATGCCAAAGCGAAAGGCGAAGTAGATTTTTACAAAATCGCAGAATCTGCGTTGAAATCATTGCAAGATTCTGCGATTCGCACGAAAAATGCGCTAGATTCTGCAAATTCGCAGAATCTCCCCACACCAAAACCCACATTTTTCATAAAATCCACCGCAAAAATCAAATTCGCAGAATCTAGTGCGATTTTTTGTCATTTTGAGCGAGTAAAACGAGCGAAAAATCTCGAAAATTTCTCCCCTTCCCTTGCGGAGGGGGATTAAGGGGGTGGGTAAAATAATCCGTCATTGCGAGGTGAATCGCTTGCGATTCGCGCAAAGCAATCCACAATTAGATTCTGCGATTCGCAGAATCTAATAAAAATTACCCAAATCCGCAGAATCTACAAATAAAACAAAGCAACAATCCAAAAATTTAGATAACACAATAGATTGCCACGAGAATTCGCTTACGCTCATTCTCTCGCAATGACGAAAATGGCGCATTAGATTCTGCGCTTCGCCTTAAAGATGTAGATTCTGCGATTTGCGCGAAAATTTGCCAAATTCGCAGAATCTCCCACACCAAAACCCATATTTTTCATAAAATCCCCCGCAAAAATCAAATTCGCAGAATCTAAAAGTAAATTTCGCTAAAATGACGATTTTTAAAAATTGCAAAAAATCTTAAAGGTCTAATTTGCGCACCTATATTTTGAAGCGAATCTTTTTGCTAATCCCCACGCTCTTTGGCATAATGTGTATAAATTTTGCCATCATTCAGCTATCTCCCGGCGGTCCCATTGAGCTACTTATCTCCAAACATAGCGCGTTAGCGACAAATGAGCTAAACGCGACAAATCTAAATGATAGCTTTTATAAGGGCAGGGCGGGGGTTAGCGATGAGAGTTTGGCGGAGTTGCAAAAACTCTATGGCTTTGATAAGCCCATAGCCACGCGCTTTTTTAAGATGATAGGCGATTATGCGCGTTTTGATTTTGGGGAGAGTTTTTATCGCAAAAGCCCTGTGGTGGAGATTATCAAAGAAAAGTTGCCCGTATCAATCTCGCTTGGGCTTTTTAGCACTTTGCTAATTTATCTCATATCTATCCCACTTGGCATTAAAAAGGCGGTGCGAAATGGCTCAAAATTTGATGCGATTTCAAGCATTATTATAATCTTTGCATACTCGCTCCCTGCGTTTATTTTGGCGATTTTGCTAATCATTTTGCTATGTGGTGGCAATTATTTGGATATTTTCCCGCTAAAAGGCATAATAAGCGATGATTTTGCAAATCTCACGCCCTTTGGCAAAGTCAAAGATTACCTTTGGCATATAACTCTGCCTGTGTTTTGTATCACAATCGGCGGATTTGCCACGCTTGGGCTACTTGTCAAAAATTCATTTTTAGATGAATTAAGCAAACAATATGTCCTAGTGGCGCGGACAAAGGGAATAAGTGAATCGCAGGTGATTTATCGCCACATTTTTCGCAATGCTATGTTGCTAGTCATCGCAAGTTTCCCTAGTGCGTTTATGGCGATGTTTTTTAGCGGTTCGCTGATGATTGAAATCATATTTAGTTTGGACGGACTTGGGCTTTTGGGCTATGAATCCATTGTCAATAAGGACTATCCTGTGATTTTTGCGTCCCTTTATATTTTCACGCTTTTAGGGCTTGTGGTGGGGATTATTAGCGATTTGACTTACGCGCTAATTGATAGGCGAATCGACTTTGAGGGGCGATAAATGGGCGAATTTTGGTATCATTTTCGGCGCAAAAAACTAGCATTTTTTAGTGCGATTTTGTTTTGTGTGATTTTTATTGTGAGCCTTTTTGCGCCCTTTATTGCGAATGATAGGGCGATTTTGATTTATAAAGATTCACGCTTTTATTTTCCTATATTTGTGGATTATGTGGAGAGTGATTTTGTGGATTTGCGCCCTTTGGATTCGCGTGAATCGGTGCTAGATTCGAACGAATCGAAATTAGATTCACGCAAATCTAGCTACGAATCTAGCGTAGATTCACACGAATCAAATGCCATTTTTGAATTTGGCATTGATTATAAAGACCCGCATTTTATGGAGCTTTTGGGCAATGCGATTGTGATAAATCCGCCCATTCCTTATAGATATGATACGATAATCTATGATTTGTCCGCGCCACCGCCAAACTCGATAAATAGTGGTTCACCGAATACAAAAAATTTACTTGGCACGGACGACAAAGGCAGAGATTTATTTGCGCGTTTGCTTTATGGAGTGCGAATCTCACTTATCTTTGGGCTAATTTTAAGTTCGATGAGTTCGGCAATCGGCATTTTTGTAGGCGCGTTGCAGGGATTTTACGGCGGGAGAGTGGATATTATCACACAAAGGTTAGTAGAGATTTGGGCAAGTGTGCCGATTTTGTTCGCGCTAATCATCATTTCTAGCTTCATCGTGCCGACATTTTGGCGTGTGCTTTTCATCGTGCTACTTTTTTCTTGGATTAGTTTGGTGGGGCTTGTCCGAGCGGAGTTTTTGCGGGTGCGAAATTTTGACTTTGTCAAAGCCTCCCGTGCGCTGGGTGCGAGTGATTTTAGCATTGCATTTCGCCACATTTTGCCAAACGCGCTAATTTCGACTACGACTTATTTTCCTTTTATTTTGGCTGGGAGCATTGCTACGCTTACAACGCTTGATTTTTTGGGCTTTGGGCTTCCCGCAGAATATGCGAGTTTGGGCGAAATCCTAAATCAAGGCAAGGACAATCTAAACGCCCCACATATAGGAATCATCGGCTTTTTAAGCGTGAGTATTTTGCTGTCGCTTTTGGTATTTATCGGTGAAGGCGTGAGAGATAGCCTAAATCCAAAGCATTCACGCGCTAATGGGAGTGAAAATGCTATTTAAACTCCAAAATATTAGCTTTAATTTTCGCAATTTCGCGCTAAAAAATATCAGCTTTGAATTGCAAAAAGGCGAGATTTTAGGCATTATTGGCGAATCTGGCAGTGGCAAAACGCTTTTGTCTTTGCGAATCTTGGGGCTTTTAGATGGTATGTGCGAATCAAAGGGCGAAATTATTTTTAATGGGGCAAAAGTCGAATCTATGCGCGAATTTTTAGGCAAAGAAATCACATATATCCCGCAAGAGCCGTTAGTCGCGCTAAATCCACTGCATAGGATTAAAAAGCAAGTGTGCGAAATTTTGGAGTTACATAATCCAAAAATGCCAAAAAATGCGGTTGATTTGCGATTCGCGGAGCTGATGAAAATGGTGGATTTGGATTTGAAATTTGGCGAAGTGTATCCTTATGAGTTGAGCGGGGGACAGCGACAGCGCGTGTTGATGGCAATCGCTTTGGCAAATAATCCAAAAATCGCCATTGCCGATGAGCCGACAACTGCGCTTGATTCGGTGTTGCAAAAGCAGATTTTGGATTTGTTGCGGGATTTGAGCCAAAAGCTAGAAATTGCTGTGATTTTGATTACGCATAATATTGCGGTGGTGGGGCGTTATGCAGATAAGATTTTGCTATTAAAGAACGGCAAAATGGTGGGCAATGTAGCAAATTTTAACGATTCGTCATTGCGAGTGAGCGAAGCGAACGCGGCAATCCACAATTCAGATAGCGCGATAGATTGCCACGATTCTGCTTCGCAGAATCTCGCAATGACGAAAAATGGCGCAGATTCTGCGAAAAGCAACAAAAACGCAGAATCTACCACAAATTCGCAGAATCTAATCGCAGAATCTCACACAGCGCACGATTCACAATCAAACAATCGAAGTAATGGCGGTGTTGCTTTGCGTTGTTTTGATGCGGAACGAGCGAAAATAGGACATAAAAGTCCATTGAGCGAAGTTTCGTATCAAAACAACGCAAATGAATACCCCAGAACAAATTGCCCGCAAAATAAATACCTCCGCGACTTACTAAACGCCACTCATTTTAGCTACAAAAATCCAAATTTAAGTGATGAGATTTTGCTAAAAGTGCAAAATTTAAGCGTTTTTCACACGGCAAAAAAGCACCTTTTTGGCAAAAATACAACTAAAAAAACTCTGCATAACATAAATTTTGAGCTAAAAAAAGGCGAGATTTTAGGCATTATTGGCGAATCGGGCAGCGGCAAAAGCACCCTTGCACTTGCACTTTTAAATCTTATAAAATATAGTGGCGACATTATTTTTGGCACACAAAATTACAAAGAGATTCGCAATTTTCGCGCTTTTCGCAAACATATCCAAATCGTTTTTCAAGACCCAAATTCATCGCTAAATGCGCGGTTTCGTGTGCGTGAGATTATCAAAGAAGGACTTGATATTCACTACAAAAATGACAGCACAAAAGACAAAAAAGTCGCTGAAATGTTGCGATTTGTGGGGTTAGATTCAAGCAATCTCACGCGATTCCCAAGCGAATTAAGCGGGGGACAAAGACAGCGAATCGCAATCGCACGCGCCCTAATCCTAAATCCGCAAATTTTAATCTTAGATGAGCCCACAAGCGCACTTGATAAAATCACACAAAAGCAAGTGTTAGAGCTTTTGCTTCGACTAAAAGATGAATTTGGTTTAAGCTACATTCTAATCACGCACGATTTAGGGATAATCCGCGCATTATGCGACTCTGTCATCGTGCTAAAAAATGGCGAAATTGCCGAAAGTGGCGATAAATTTATGCTAGAATCGCCCAAAAATCCTTATACCAAATCATTAGTGGAATCGATATTATGAAAAATTTTGCTTTGTTTGTGGTATTTATAGCAACGAATCTTGTGTCAAATCTTTGTGCCATTGATGGAATCACCGAACGCAAATACTTGCTAAATAGCTACTACAACCCAAATCGCCTTGTTTTTCGCCTAAGCAAATACAGCTTTGAATGCTCAATGCTTGGCGCATCAGTGCCGTATTTTAGCGCGAAAAATCCCTGCAACAACGAAAAATTTCGCATTATGAGCCATCTCACAATCGGCTATATGCAAAACAATCTCAATTTAGAGCAAATGTATAGCGTTCGCGTGGTAAATGGCTACTGCCTTATTGCGTATAGCAATGTCGTGCTAAATGAAAAAATGGTAGCAGATGGCTTTGCGGTGGTAAATAAGGACGGCGCAGGTGCGTTTAATAATGGACTATATTTGGAAAAAATGCGCCGACTTCAAAGCATTGCAAAAGCGCAAAAATTGGGACTTTGGAATAGCTTTTATAATGAAATGCAGTGTTTTAGTGAGAGTTATAAATAGATTCTGCGTTTTATTGACAAAAATCATTGATAAATGTAGAATCCGCAACTTTAAACCCAAATTTTTAAGGAGAATTTTATGAGAAAAGTTTTAGTTGTATTAAGCCTAGTGGGGCTTATTTTTAGCGGTTTGAGCGCGGAAGTGTATGCAAAAGTCGATGGCGAGGAAATCACAGACAAAGATTTGATGTTTTTGCGCCAAGCAATGCCGAATTTGGATTTGGCAAATCTCCCAAGCGACTTAAAAGATAAGGCGATTGAACAAGCAATCGAGCGCAAATTGCTCACACGCGAGGCAAAAAAGGACAAATTAGAAAATACGCAAGAGTATAAAGACGCGCTTGAAGAGTTCAAAGATACGATGATTTTGGAGCTTTGGATGCGAAAGCAAATCGAAGCAGTGCAGGTAAGCGATAGCGAAGTCAAAAAGCACTACAACGCAAACAAAGACAAGCTAATTCAGCCAGAGACAGCAAAAGCAAGACATATTTTGGTAGCCACTGAAAAAGAAGCAAAGGATATAATCGCCGAGCTAAACAAAGCAGGGAAAAACGCCGAATCAAAATTCGCCGAGTTAGCAAAAGCAAAGTCCGCTGACAAGGGCAGTGCAGAGCAGGGCGGTGAGTTGCCACCATTTGCGCGTGAAGGGCAAATGGTAGCGGAGTTTTCAAAAGCAGCATTTGCGCTTAAACCAAGCACATACACCAAAAAGCCCGTGAAAACGGACTTTGGCTATCATATCATTTATCTAAAATCCATTCAGCCCAAAGGCGTAGTAAAATATGAAGAAGTTAAAGTGCAACTTGAAAATGATTTGAAACTTACCAAATTTCGCGACATTATCGCAAAAAGGGCGCAGGATTTAAAGAAAAAAGCAAAAATTGAGATGAAGTAGATTCTGCGAATCGCAGAATCGCAGAATCTACGCTAATTTTGGCGCAGATTCTGCGTTTTATCAAATAAAAAAGGTTTTAAAAATGTTAGTTTCAGGCAATGAAATTTTGCAAAAAGCACACAAAGAATACTACGGCGTGGGCGCGTTTAACTTTGTGAATTACGAAATGTTGAGCGCGATTTTTGAAGCAGCAGACATCGCCAAATCGCCCATAATCGTGGAAGCAAGCGAGGGCGCAATCAAATATTTAGGCATTGAAATGGCGGTAGGAATGGTGAAAATTTTAAGCGCGAAATATCCGCGTATCCCTGTCGCACTGCACCTAGACCACGGCACGAGTTTTGAATCCTGTCAAAAAGCCGTAGAGGCGGGATTTACAAGCGTGATGATTGACGCTTCGCACCACCCATTTGATGAAAATTTGGAGCTAACTTCAAAAGTCGTCAAAATGGCGCACGAGCGGGGCGTTAGCGTGGAGGCGGAGTTGGGGCGACTAATGGGAATTGAGGATAATGTAAGCGTTAGCGAAAAGGACGCTGTGCTAATCAACCCAAAAGAAGCGGAAGTTTTTGTGAGAGAGAGTGGCGTAGATTCACTTGCTCCCGCTATCGGCACAAGCCACGGGGCTTTTAAATTTAAAGGCGAACCAAAATTAGACTTTGCGCGTTTGCAAGAAGTCAAAAAGCTCACAAATATCCCGCTAGTTTTGCACGGCGCAAGTGCGATACCTGACTACATAAAAGAGTCGTTTTTAGCTACAGGCGGGGATTTAAAGGGCAGTAAAGGTGTGCCGTTTTCATTTCTAAAAGAGGCAGTCAAAGGCGGGATAAACAAAATCAACACCGACACGGATTTGCGCATAGCATTTATCGCACAAGTGCGAAAAGTCGCAATAAAGGACAATACGCAATTTGATTTACGCAAATTTTTCACCCCGGGCAAAGAGGCGATGAGAAACCTAATAGTCGAGCGAATCAAAGTGCTAGGCAGTGAAAATAAAATTTAAAAAGGACGCAAAATGGCAATTTCAATGGGCGATTTAAAAAAAGGTTTAAAGATAGAAATTAGCGGTGTTCCGTATCGAATCGTAGAATATCAGCACGTAAAGCCGGGCAAGGGTCCCGCATTTGTGCGCGTGAAAATAAAGTCATTTTTGGATGGCAAAGTGATTGAAAAAACCTTTCACGCGGGGGATAAATGCGATGAGCCACATTTGGAGGAACGCGCTATGCAGTATCTCTACCACGATGGCGATAGTTTTCAGTTTATGGATTCGGCAAATTATGAGCAGATTAGTTTAAGCGATTCGCAAGTGGGCGATGTGGCAAAGTGGATGAAAGAGGGCATAGCGGTATCTGTGCTTTTTCACAATGGCAAGGCGATTTCTGTCGATGTCCCGCAGGTTGTAGAGCTACTTATCACAGAAACCGCGCCAAATTTCAAAGGCGATACTTCAAGTGCGGGTAAAAAACCTGCGACTTTGGAGACAGGCGCGGTGGTGCAGATACCTTTTCATATATTAGAGGGCGAAGTGATTCGCGTAAATACCGAAACAGGCGAGTATTTAGAGAAGGCGAAGTAGATTTTGCGTATGCTAATCTCCATCATCATCCCCATTTATAATGTCGAAAAATACATTGCACGATGTTTAACATTTTGTATAAATCAAACTTTTAGCAATATTGAGATTCTACTAATTGATGATTGCGGAAGTGATGATTCTATAAACATCGCGCAATCTTTTGCAAAAAAAGATAAACGCATAAAAATTATAAAAAATCCTTATAATTTAGGATTGTTCCACACAAGAATAGTAGGCGAAAAGCACGCAAAGGGGCATTATATTTTGCCACTTGATGCAGATGACTTTATCTCTCAATTTACCTGCAAGATTTTACATAGGGCGATTTGTGGCACGAATGCTTTTCTAAAAAACATAAAACTTTTTAGAAACATTCTAATTGGGGGGGGGGATTATATGAATAATCCCTGCATTTCAATTATCATCCCCATTTATAATGTTGAAAAATACATTGCACGATGTTTAACATCTTGTATAAATCAAACTTTTAGTAATATTGAGATTTTGCTAATTGATGATTGCGGAAGTGATGATTCTATAAACATCGCGCAATCTTTTGCAAAAAAAGATAAACGCATAAAAATTATAAAAAATCCTTATAATTTAGGCACTTTTAATGCAAGGATGAAAGGCATAAAAGAAGCAAGTGGATATTATTTATTATTTTTGGATGCAGATGATTATTTGGCATTAGATGCGTGCGAAGTGGCATTTGGTGCGGTAGATTTTACAAATGAAACAAATATCGCAGAATCTAACGCAATTTCACAGAATCTAATCGCAGAATCTAACGCAATTTCACAGAATCTAATCGCAGAATCTACCACTTTTGATTTAGATTCTGCGCCAGATATTATATTTTTTGGAATGGACTTTTATCCACGCACTTTTAGACGCATTTCACCGCCGATTATTACGAAGACTCTCTATAATGGGGAGATTTTGGAAGCTGTTTTCGCCCATTGTGCCACACCTCCGTGGCACATATGGGCGAAGCTTTATAAAGCTTCGCACATTAAGTATGTGGGGGAGGTTATCGTGGCACATATGGGCGAGGATAAGCGTCTTACGATGGCAGAGGATGCGCTAAAAAGCTTTTGGATTTGCGCTCTTGCCAAAAAAAGCATAGGCATTCCAAATAAACTATATTTTTATTGCGATAATGATGGCTCAATCACGCGTAAGATGGATATGCAGACGCGAGATAGGCGCATTGGCGATATTTCGCGCGTAATAGAGGAATTAGAGGATTTGCAAAATATCCCAATTTTAACGCAAAATCCATCTTTTAAAATCGCCCAAAAGCGCACCATTGCGATTTTAAAAAGTGTAGTTGAGTTAGAATACCGCTACGATGGAATGTTTGATGAGGGGGGGGGCAAATATGATTTTAGCTTATTTGAAAGCCTGTGCCAAATCGCTCAAATATCATCGCAAGTGGCAGACCTATATGAGAATGGCAATGGCAGTCTTTACGCTAGGGAGAGTTGCGCCCTAAATGTAGGTAATTCGTCTCTTGCGCGACCTATTTTACCTTTTGCGCGGGAGTTTGAAAAAATCTCGCTTGATAGACCACAAGTCTTATCTTACTTAAATTTTTCAGCACAACACACAAATCTCGCGCAAGATACCACAACTACAAATGCTTCAAAAATCGCAGAATCTGCGCTAGATTCTGCGATTTACCAAAAAGGGCGCATTTATGTCGCCTAAAATTTTAGTGATTTCGCTAACGCGCAAGGGCGGTGGTTTTGAGCAATATACAAATGCGATTTTAGAGCATTTTAAACTGCCTTTTACAATCTATCAAAGTGCCTTTGTAAGTAATGAAGTAAGGCGAGATGACGCAAAATTCATCCCGACTTATAAAGGCAAAATAAGTTTTATTTTATCCGCCATTTTTGTTTTGCCTTTTATATTTTTGTATTTTTGCCTTGTGGCGCGGAAATATAGCGCATTATTTGTGCCGCATTTTCATTTTTTTAATATCGCTTTTATTATTGCATTTAAGTTGCATAAAAAACCTGTGATTTTGGTGGAGCACGATGGCATTGTGCATTTGGGCGATGAGCTGCCAATGCAGCAATTTTTGATAAATCTTTGCATTAAAAATGCCACGCATATTATTTTTTTAAGTAAATTTGTCGCTTCGCAAGTTTCGCCAAAATTACTTCAAAATAAACCCATTTTTATCATCCCACACGGCATTTTTGCCTTTAAGGGATTAAAGCGAGACCAAAAGCAATATCATCCAAAACCCACGCTTTTATTTTTTGGGCGGGTGAGTAGATATAAAGGTATCGAACTTTTGCTTGATACCCTGCCATCTATCCAAACGCAATCTTATGAAAAACTAATCATCGCCGGAAAAAGCAACTATCAATACAGCATAGCGCATTTGCCTAGCGAAGTGCAAGAAAAGATTGAGATTATTGATAGATTTTTGAGTATGGGGGAGATTGCAGAGATTTTCAACTCCGCTCATATTTTGATAATGCCATATTTGGAAGCATCGCAAAGTGGCGTGGCGGCGGTTGGGATTGCAAATGGGATGGCGTGTGTGGTGAGTGATGTGGGCGGACTTAGTGAGCAATTTATATTGGAAGGCAATTCGTCTTTGGGTGGGGCAAATTCGTCTTGTGGCGACTTTTTGGGGAGTGCTTCGCGGAGCTTCGTCAATGAACCTCAAAGTTCTATTTCCTTGCTCCACTCGCACAACCCCAAAAATTCATCCACAATACTAAAATTTGCAGATTCTGCGAATCGTGCGAATTTACATAAAATCGCAGAATCTGCGCTAGATTCTGCGATTATCGCTGGTAGGGGGGGGGGCAGTATGCTAATGCCTTCCAAAATACCTGTGCGATTATTATTAAACCAAATAAGGCACAGCTGGCACAAGCACTGCAAAATCTCATCAGCGATAAAAATCTCTATGAAATGCTATCGCACAAAACGCTTTTGCGTTCAAAAGAGTTAGAATGGCAAAGCATTGCGAAGAAAATAGAGGAGGTTATAAACAACGCCATTGCGTAGATTCTGCGCAAAAATTAAAATTATTGCATTTAGCGAGTGATTTGCATAGTGGTGGGGCGGAGCGAGTTTTTGCAAATACGATTGAGATGACATTTGAGAGCAATCTATATGAGATTTTTGTGGCGAGTTGCGATGAATTGCCCCCGCCAAATATCGCAGAATCTCACTTCCTCCGCCTTGATGATTGGAACTCTTATCCAAAAATCCGCGGTGTTTTTAAGTATATTTTTAATCTCACAAATTTCACTCGCCTAAAAAAGTTTTTATTTGAGGTGCGACCAAATATCATCCACACGCAAAATTATCTCTCTCGCATAAGTCCAAGCATTCTTTTTGCTTTGCGTAGTTATAAACGCAAATTTCCGCAAACAAAACTCATCTTTACCCAGCACGGATATGGCGTGTGCGCGAATTTATGCCTATATAATTATGCGAAAAATCATATTTGTGAGTTTTGTATCAATCGCTCAAAATATCACATCGCATTTCAAAACTGCGATAGGCGGGGGAAAATCTACTCGTTTTTAAAGGCACTTCGTGTGCCGTTTTATCAAGGCATTTTTTTAAAAGAGCAAGATTTGTTTGATAAAATCATTTTTGTAAGCGAATTTCAGGCAAAAAAGCATTATTTGGAGGGGTATAAAAATGGCGTTGTGATTCCAAATCCGCTTGAACTTCGCTTTTATAATCCATCGCCAAATTTAGCGCAAAAGCAAAATTTAATCGTATATTTTGGACGCATCGCAAAAGAGAAAAATATCCCGCTTTTAATACGCGCATTTGCGAGATTGCACAAAGATTTTAGCGATTATAGATTGCTAATTATTGGAAGTGGTGATGAAATGCAACAATGCCAAACTTTGGCAGATAAGATTCTGCGAAACCACAAAGATGGTATTTTGTTTTTGCCGCATTTGCCTCCAAAAAAACTAAAAGGCATTTTAGCAAGGGCAAAAATTAGCATTTTGCCATCTTTGTGGTTTGAGACTTTTGGACTGACGATTATTGAAAGCATTTTAGCGGGCGCTGTGCCTGTGGCAAGTGATATCGGCGCGTTGCGTGAAACGATAGATAAAACTTATGGATTTACCTTTGAGGTAAATAATGAATTTGCACTTGCAAAAGTGATGGGCGAAGTTTTGATGGATTATAAGCGGTGCTTTGATGAAATGCTTGTGGAACGAGAAAAGATTTTAGCGCAAAATGAAAATTACATAAAAAATTTGATAGATTTATATGCTTTTTGATACAATCGTAAATTTTATTTTTAAAGGTGCGGTTTGGTTAAAATGTTCTCCATCATCATCCCCATTTATAATGTCGAAAAATACATTGCACGATGTTTAACATTTTGTATAAATCAAACTTTTAGCAATATTGAGATTCTACTAATTGATGATTGCGGAAGTGATGATTCTATAAACATCGCGCAATCTTTTGCAAAAAAAGATAAACGCATAAAAATTATAAAAAATCCTTATAATTTAGGATTGTTCCACACAAGAATAGTAGGCGAAAAGCACGCAAAGGGGCATTATATTTTGCCACTTGATGCAGATGACTTTATCTCTCAATTTACCTGCAAGATTTTACATAGGGCGATTTGTGGCACGAATGCTTTTCTAAAAAACATAAAACTTTTTAGAAACATTCTAATTGGGGGGGGGGATTATATGAATAATCCCTGCATTTCAATTATCATCCCCATTTATAATGTTGAAAAATACATTGCACGATGTTTAACATCTTGTATAAATCAAACTTTTAGTAATATTGAGATTTTGCTAATTGATGATTGCGGAAGTGATGATTCTATAAACATCGCGCAATCTTTTGCAAAAAAAGATAAACGCATAAAAATTATAAAAAATCCTTATAATTTAGGCACTTTTAATGCAAGGATGAAAGGCATAAAAGAAGCAAGTGGATATTATTTATTATTTTTGGATGCAGATGATTATTTGGCATTAGATGCGTGCGAAGTGGCATTTGGTGCGGTAGATTTTACAAATGAAACAAATATCGCAGAATCTAACGCAATTTCACAGAATCTAATCGCAGAATCTAACGCAATTTCACAGAATCTAATCGCAGAATCTACCACTTTTGATTTAGATTCTGCGCCAGATATTATCCACTTTAAAACGCATTTTTTAGGCGATAAAAATGCTGGTTTCTTAAATAATCTAAAACATAAAATCCGCTACATTTTGCCATCCCACTTTCCGCGCAAACCTTTGCAAAATGACGAAATCGCCTATAATTTTTTTCTAAAAAGTTATCATTTTCCGCGTTTTACCATTTGGGATAAATGCTATAAAAATTCACTTTTGCAAAAGGCGCACAAGGCACTTTCGCCCATTTCGCAGAATCTCACAATGGCAGAGGATATGCTAAAATTTTTTGCCATTACAAATTTTGCAAAAAGTTGCGTTGGCGTAAATAAAAGACTTTATATTTATTGCCTAAATACCACTTCCGCCACGCAGGATAGCAAAAAGGCAATAGAGCGCATTTCTCAAATGCAACTTGTGCGAAAAGCATTAAAAATACAAATGCAAAACTGCACTTCCAAAATGCACTCGCAAATCGCCCGCACAATGCGTAAAAATCTAAAATCGCTTATGATTTTAGAAATGCGAAATTTTGGCAATTTGCGTGCGTTAGATTCTGCGAATCTGCCACCACAAATCCATAAGTGGGCAAAATCGCTACTAGGGGGGGGGCAGTATAAGTATAATTTGCATTCTGCCATTTTATTTGCAAGTTTGCTTTATTTCGCTTGTATTTTGGAAGCGAAATCTCACCTTTATTCGCATTTTTGCCTACATTATAAGTTTTGGAGTTATCAAACTTTAATTCTTTTTAGGAAGTGCTATGCTTCCTAAAATCTCCATCATCACAGCGACACTAAACTCTGCTAAAACGCTTCTCCGCACGATAGATTCTGTGCTGTTGCAGGAATATAAAAATATCGAGCACATTATAATCGATGGCAAAAGCGATGATGGTAGTTTAGCGATTATCCAAAATGCGCATAAATTATACGAGCAAAAAGGCATTTCCTTAATATTTATTAGTGAGAGTGATAAAGGCATTTATGATGCGATGAATAAGGGGATAAATCTCGCAAATGGCGAAATTGTGGGATTTTTAAATGCAGATGATTGCTTTGCTTCGCCACATATTGCAAATCTCATTGCTTGGGGATTTAGCAAACCAAATGCGGTGGATATCATTTACGCAGATATTTGCTATGTAAATAAAAGTGGCAACATAGCGCGAAATATGTGCGGCACTTTGCCTCGCGATGCTAATTTTATGCGTGGATTTCACCCAGCACATCCTAGTTTTTATGCGAGGCGGGAAGTGTTTGCGCGATATGGGGCATTTGACTTGCGCTATAAGATTAGCGCGGATTATGATTTGATGCTTCGCTTTTTGTTTAAATATAAATTAAAAAGTCTTTATATTGATGAAATTTTTGTGAAAATGTCGCTTGGTGGCACTTCAAATAAAAGTCTTAAAAATATCATCAAAGCAAATTTAGAATGCTTGCAATCCGCCAAAGAAAATGGCGTAAAATGCGCTTCTATCGCCATTTTGCTAAAAATTATCTCAAAACTTAAAGATATAAATTACCGCACTTTATTTGCCCCCCCCCCAATTTGCATTAAATAGCACTAAATTCGCGGAATCTACGCTAGATTCTGCGAAATATTATTTAGATTCTGCGAATTTAGCAAGGTGGCATTATGCTGCCTAAATTTTATCTTTTGGGCGATTGTGCGCCAAATAATCCATCCGCCATTAGCAAAGAGCAGATTCTGCGATGGGAGAATGAAGGCATTATAAAATATTTAGGCGTATTTAGCGATGTGCGGGAAATTATCGCGCTATGTGATTGCATTATTTTGCCTAGTTTTTATAAAGAGGGAGTGCCTCGCATAATGTTAGAAGCACTCGCCTTTAAAAAGGCGATAATCACCACAAACACCGCTGGTTGCAAGGAATGCGTGGCGTCGCCTTTAAAAGAAAGCGATGATTTTTATATCGGGCAAAATGGCATTTTAGTGCCAATCAAAAATAGCACTGCGCTAAAAAATGCCATAAATTATTTATGCGAAAATCCGCACTTATTGCAACAAATGGGCGAAAATGGCGCAGAGTTTGTAAAAAAGTTTGACATCAAAAATATTATAAAAATTTATCAAAAAACTATCTTTAATTTATTGCCACATAGCACGCAAATCGCAGAATCTGCGCCAGATTCTGCGATTCACACAAAAATCGCAGAATCCAATAAAAATCTCGTCTTTATCTCAAATACCTGCTTTGGAATGTGGAATTTTCGCCTCCCTATTTTAAAATCCCTGCAAAATGATGGTTATAAAATCCACATTATCGCGCCATTTGACAGCGCATCGCAGAATCTGGCACATTGCGGTTTTACTTTGCATAATATAAAAATTGATTCAAAAAGTCTAAATCCGCTCAAAGATTTAAAAACTGCAATGCAGATTTATCGCATTGTGCGTAAAATTCAACCAAAAATGATTTTTTGCTATACGATTAAATGCGTGATTTATGGGAGTTTTATCGCAAATATGCTAAAAATCCCAAATATCGCTGTAATCACGGGACTTGGATATGTATTTATTGGCGATAATCTTAAAAAACGCATTTTGCAAAAAATCGTTTGCAAAATGTATCAAATCGCTTTATTGCAAACAAAGCAAGTGTGGTTTTTGAATAATGATGACAAAAGTGAATTTATAAAACGCAAAATTATCGCAGAATCTAGCGCGTTTTTGCTAAATAGCGAGGGGATTGATTTGGAACATTTTAATCCAAACTTTACGCCAAAAAGGGAGGTTTTGCCACCCAAAAAAAAGGGCGAAATCCGCTTTGTGCTAATTGCTAGAATGCTTTGGGATAAAGGTGTGGGCGAGTTTGTAGAAGCAGCAAAAATGATAAAAGAAGCAAATATCGGGGGGGGGGGATTGACATAAAATTTTATTTGCTTGGAAACTGCGATGTGAATAATCCATCCGCCATTAGCAAAGAGCAGATTCTGCGCTGGGAGAATGAAGGCACTATAAAATATTTAGGCGTATTTAGCGATGTGCGGGAAATTATCGCGCTGTGTGATTGCGTGGTGCTACCTAGTTATAAAGAAGGGATGCCACGCATAATGTTAGAAGCACTCGCACTTGGCAAAGCGATAATTACCACAAACACCGCTGGGTGCAAGGAATGTGTGGAGTTGCCTTTAACAAAAAAGCGATGAATTTTTTAAGTGCGTTTAATAATTTTTTAAACAAAATTTTTGTAAAATCCGCACTTTTTATCGAAAATTTATCACAAATCGAAAGGCAGACAAATGAAAAAAGGCATTCACCCACAATATGTTCCCTGCAAAGTAACCTGCGTTACGAGCGGACGGACAATCGAAGTTTTAAGCAACAAAAGCGAAATGAAAGTCGATATTTCGAGCTTTTGCCATCCATTTTACACAGGTAGCGACAAAATTACCGACAGCGCGGGACGCGTGGAAAAATTCAAGCAAAAATACAAAATGAAATAATTTGGTTTATTTAGTCCCTACGCCCATTGGCAATATCGCTGATATAAGCCTCCGTGCGCTCCAAACGCTTGAATCCTGCGATGAGATTTTGTGCGAAGATACGCGAATCGCAAAAAAACTCATCGCACTTCTCAATGCGCGTGGATTACTAAAAAAGGCGGATTTTAACTACACTTCGTTTCATTCACATAATGAAATTGCGCGTCTTGCGCAATTTGGCACGGATTTTTTTGCTAAAAATGTCGCGTTTTTAAGCGATGCGGGAATGCCCTGCATTAGCGACCCGGGTGCGAAATTAGTAGCGTTTTTGCAAAAAAATGATATTGCTTATAGTGCGGTAAGCGGTGCGTGTAGCGTAGTTTTAGCTTACGCATTGAGTGGATTTGAGGGCGGATTTAGCTTTTTGGGATTTGCCCCGCATAAGCTAAATGAAAAGCGCGTTTTTTTGCAAAACGCGCTTCAATCGCCACTGCATTGCGTTATCTTTGAATCGCCAAAGCGCGTTTTGGATTCGCTAAAATTGCTATGCGAATCTGCGCCAAATAGGGCGATTTTCATCGCAAAAGAGCTAACCAAAATGCACGAAAAATTCTATTTTGGCGAGATTGGCGCGGTTTATGAAAAATTGCAAGGTGAAAATCTAAATGGCGAATGGGTGCTTGTGGTGCAAGGTGCGGAGAATTTGAGCAATTCAAAAGAGAGTAGGGGGCTAAATAAAATCGACATTAAAAACTTAGACATTCCGCCCAAAATCAAAGCAAAATTACTAGCAAAAATCGATGGGCGCAGCGTCAAAGAATGCTATGATGAGATATTAAATGCGAAAAAATAATGCGTCATTGCGAGGCGCACGAGCAAAGCGAGTGCAACGAAGCAATCCAAATTATGAGAGCAAAATAGATTGCCACGATTCTGCTTCGCAGAATCTCGCAATGACAAACAAGAAAAGCGCAGAATCTCGCAATGACAAAATAGATTCACGCGAATCGCACACAAAAAATCCCTTCATTATTTACGGCAAACAGCCCTGCCTTTTTGTGCTTGAAAATCACAGCGATTTGATTAAGGAAATCTATTTTGGCAAGGACATTGATAGGGCGATATTTGCGCGATTTGCAAGGCTTCAAAAACCCATAATCCGCGCTGATTTTAAAAAAATGCAGAGTTTGGCAAAGGGTGGCAATCATCAAAATTTCATTTTGCGCGTAGAGCAGGGCGAATCTACATATAAAAAATTTAGCGATTTTAGCAAGATTCTCGTGCTTGTGGGGATTAGCGATGTGGGGAATATCGGCGCGATTTTTCGTAACTCTCTTGCGTTTGGCGTGGAGTGCATTATTTCGACAAACGCGCTAAATTTAAGTGGCGTTGCGCGGAGTAGTAGCGGGGCGTTTTTTGGTGTCCCGCATATCATTTATAAAGATTATTTGAGTTTGGCAAATGAGCTAAAAATGGCGCATTTTAGCCTATTTGGCGCGGATATGAGTGGGGAAAATCTTGCGTCAAATTTCGCAGTCCCGCAAAAATGGGCGTTATTTTTAGGAAGCGAGGGCGAAGGGCTACCAAAGCGACTTTTAGGGCGAATGGACTTAAATTTAGGCATAAAAATGCAAAACTTTGATTCGCTAAATGTCAGCGTAGCAGCGGGAATTTTGCTGTATGAGCTAACGAAGTAGATTCTGCGAATCGCATAAAAATCGCAGAATCTTTGCAAAAACCCGCACTAGATTCTTCGAAACAAACAAAAATCGCAGAATCTAAAATAATTTTACCCACCCCCCTTGCCCCCTCCGCAAGGGAGGGGGAATAAAAAGTAAAGTCCTCATTGCAAGGGATTGGGAAATTTTTCGCAGAATCTTTGCAAAAATCCACACTAGATTCTGCGTTTCACGCTTTAAATTGTCATATTGAGCGTAGCGAAATATCTCACAAATAATAGAGATTCTTCGGTCGCTTCGCTCTCTCAGAATGACAATATAAAATCGCAGAATCCGCAAAAAAATCCACAAAACTCTACCTCACCACAAAAATATAACTTCTAAGCGGATATTTGAAAATATTTTGATGCCCCAAAATATCGTGCTTCGCGCCAAAAATTGCTTTATTTAGATATTTTATCATCGGTTTTAGCGCAAAGTAGGGCAGAGTAGGGAAGTCGCTTGTGAAAAGCAAGTCATATTTTTGCCCTAAATCCTCCAAGCGATTTTCATAAATTGTCGTGTTATTTAGGATGATTAAATCGCCCTTTTGCGGGGTGCTAATCGCAAGAGAGTTCTTTAAAGTCCAAGCACTTTTTAAATCAAGCGAAAAATCCTTTAAATTCGCCTCTTTTGTGCGTAAATCAAAGTCTTTTGCGCCATATAATTTTTGCAAATATTCGCCAAAATACGAGGCATACCACTCCGCATACATTTCCCGCCCGCGCCCGATGCCATCGAAGTAAATGTTTGTTTTGGGGTGCGAATTTATGTAACTTGCGGTTTTTTCTAGCGTTTGGTGGAACTGCACGCCCATCGCCTTTAAATTTATCATCGTGTAAATGCCACTTGGCATATTTGAGGTAAAAAATAGCGCGAGGGAGGCAAAAAGAGCGATTTTTACAAAGATATTTTTAAAGTATTTTTTGGTGAAATAAATCGCACTCGCCCCACCTAAAACATAGCAGGGCAAAAGATAATAACTCTCAAAAATCGCTAATTTCATAAACACCGCAAAATAAATCACCGCCCCGCCCAAAAATGCGTCAAAATACACTTCTAGCGCTTCTTTTTTAATCAAAATGCCATAGATTCTGCGAAGTGCGAGAGTTGAGAGAAAAATCACTATCAAACTATCATTTATGCCATAGTTTGCAAATCCTCTCATCGTCTCTAACGCAATATCCGTATTTTCCGTAAATCTGCCGTAATGTTTCCCCATATTTGGGAATATTAAGATGAGATATAAAAGCGCGTAAAGTGCGCCACTGCATAAAATCAACAACGCATATTTTGCCAAAAAAAGATTTTTTGCTTTTATGCTATGCGCTAAAAATATCGCTCCCACCGCAAATGCAACGAGGAAAACGGGTTCTTTAAAATACAGCGCGATATTTAGCGCGATAATGCCAAGCAAAAAGTGGGATTTGCGATAAATCACAAAGTAACTTGCAAACATAAAAACGCAAAGAAAAATAATTAGCAACTTTTCAGGATAGCAAATGCCAAAATTCACCACGCAAAATCCATAAGATAGGCACAGCGCAATCACAAAAAGTTGATTAAAAATAAAATTTGCATTTGTAAAGTGCAGAATCTTTGCATAAATAAAGGCAAAAATCGCCACGCCAAGCGCATTTACGCTAAAAAATAAATATGGCGATGATGAAATTTGCATTAAAAAATTCAAATCCTGCAATCCAAAAATCCAAAATCGCCCGATTTGCGGATTAAACTGCTGGTCTAAAATGGGAGATTTTTCATAGATTTTCAACCACATCCAAATATCATCCAAGTTAAATGTGTAGCGCGAAAACGCCACCAAAATAGCACAATAAAATAGCAGGAAAATCGCTAAAAGTCCGTATTTTTGGAGGTGGATTCTGCGATTTGGTGCATTTGACTTCGCAGAATCTAGCGTAGATTCTACGAAATGTGCGTAGGGTGCAGAATCTAGCGTAGATTCTGCGAAATGTGCGTAGGGTGCAGAATCTAAATGAAATGCAGTGGATTCTGCGAAATTTACATTGCGGCGGTTACTCTCTCTCTCTCTCTCTCTCTCGTGGCGTTTGGCGTTGCTAGCATTTTAATCCTTTGGTGAAAAATCAGGCAAAATTTTAGCATATTTTATAAAATTCGCAGAATCTGGCATATTTTTTGCTAAAATTCTGCTTTATTTCATAGAAAGGGCGCAAGGGCGATGAAATGTATTGATGAGTTGCAAAAAGTGGGCGTTGAGAAAATCGCTAGTAAGACGCGAATCACGCAAGAAAAAATCACAAATATTCTAAATTACAAATACGAAGCTTTCAATAAGGCGCACGCACGGGGATTTACGCAGATTATCGAGCGAGAGTTTGAAGTGGATATGAGCGAGTGGATGGAGGCGTTAAACAACTACCACAGCGAGCCAAAGGCGCAAGATGAGCTTATCAAAGAGATAGAAAATATAAAAGTTGAGAAAAAAGATAAATCAAATGTGATTTTAGTCGCCTTGCTTGTGGCGTTTGTGGTGATTTTTGGTGCGCTATTTATATATAAAAACTTTATTGCGGAATCTAGTGTGGATTCGGCGGATTCTGTGGTGGCTTTGAGCGAAAATGGGGCGAATTTGGCGAATGATTCTACTGAAAATGACACAGATTCTGCGATAGATTCGGCGAATATCACAGATTCTGCGATAGATTCTGCGGATTCTACAAATGAAAATGCGCTAGATTCGGCGAATCACACCCAAAATACGCTAGATTCAGCAAATCCCGCAAACGCAACAACAATCATAATCCCCGCTGAATCTACCTTTAACGAACTCACAATCATCCCAAATGAGCCACTTTGGGTAGGCATAATCGACTTAAAAACGCACAAAAAGCAACAATTCTCAATCGACAAAAAGCGCACATTTACCCTAGATGATGATAAGATTATCCGCACGGGGCATAGTTTTTTTAGCATTGATGCGCCAAACTTCAAAAGAGAATTTTTAGGCGGCAACCAAAAATATTTGCTTTATAAAACCGAAAGTGGCGTCACAGAGCTCACACACAAGCAATTTTTAGAATTAAATAAGGGCGAAGAATGGTAAGAGTGCTATTTTTGGCAATCCTGTTTGCCACGCTAAATGCGCAAAATCTAAGTCCATTAGATGAAAAAATCATAAATCTAATCGGCGAGGCGGACTACAATCGCAATAAAAGTTTCATAAATAAGATTTTTGCCCCGCAGAGCAACTTTTATCAAGGTGGCAATTTGGATATTTATCAAGTGATTTCTTTGCTACAAAATAATGGATTGTTAAAGTTGAAGTTTGCTTCACCGCGCGAGTTTAGTGCCGTTTTTGTCGCGCAGAGTAGTCCGCTTTTATTGCTAAAAACGATAAATCAAAGTTTGAGCTATATGGGATACTCTTACTTTATCCCTAGCGAGGCGGATTATGAGAGCGAAGTCTCCAAAATCCGCATTTCGCTAAATACCGAGCATATTATTGACCCTATTATTTTGCTAAATGAGTTGCAAAAAAGCGGTTTTGTCGCGGTGAATGTGAATCGCATTTCGCAAAATGAGTGGGAGTATCATCTAAATTTGGCGGATTCAAAAATCCAAAATGCGACATTTTTGGCAAAGGGTAATAATCTAAACATTATCGAAGTTAGTGGGCAGTATTGGCTTGAAGTGGGGAGCTTGGGGCGATTAGAAGTCAAAAGCATTGCGAACAAAAGCTTTGCCCCAAAGATTGTCTTTTTTGATAGAAATTTAAATATTTTAGACATTCAGCAATTAAGCCGCCGCAGGGACTTTAACATTAGCATTATCGAAAATACGAAGTTTGTGAAAATTAGCGATTTAGCACCAAATAGCAACTTAAAGGCGGGATTAAATGTGCGTTTGCGATAGCGCAGAATCTTAAATAGGGGAGGGCGAAATGTTTAGCGAAATCGAATTTGAAAAAATCAAAAGATTGCCAAAATATGTCTTTGCCGCAATCAATGAGATAAAGCTAAAAATGCGCCAAAATGGCGAAGATGTGATTGATTTTAGTATGGGTAATCCCGATGGTGCGACACCACAACATATCATTGACAAACTATGCGAAGCAGCGAATAAGCCCAAAAATCACGGATACTCCGTTAGCAAGGGCATTTACAAGCTCCGCCTTGCGATGAGTGATTGGTATAAGCGCAAATACGGCGCAAAGCTAAACCCTGATACCGAGATTTGCGCGACTATGGGGAGCAAAGAGGGCTATGTTCATCTCATTCAAGCAATCACAAACGCAGGGGACAATGCGATTGTCTGCTCTCCGGCATATCCTATTCACTACTACGCTTTTATTTTGAACGGCGCAAATGTTATCAATCTGCCGATAAAATGGGACGCTGAAATGGTTTTGGATTATGATGCGTTTTTTAGCGATTTGCAAAATCTGCTTCGCAACGCCTATCCAAAGCCCAAATTTTTGGTGGTAAATTTTCCGCACAATCCCACTACGATTGTCGTGCATAAGGATTTTTATGAAAAATTAGTCGCGTTAGCTAAAAAAGAGCGGTTTTATATCATTAGCGACATTGCCTATGCGGAGCTTTGCTTTGGGGATTTTAGGACGCCTAGCATTATGGAGGTAAAGGGCGCAAAAGATGTCGCAGTGGAGACTTACACGCTTTCAAAAAGCTACAATATGGCTGGGTGGCGCGTAGGCTTTGTGGTGGGCAATAAAAAGATGATTGAAGCGTTGCAAAAAATAAAATCGTGGTTAGATTACGGGGCTTACACGCCTACGCAGATTGCCGCTACAATCGCGCTAAATGAAAACCAAGATTGCGTAGAGGCGATTAAGCAAAAATACGAAAAACGCGCCGAAGTTTTGGTGTCCGCCTTTAATGCTGCTGGGTGGGACATCGCAATGCCAAAGGCGACTATGTTTATTTGGGCGAAAATCCCGCAAAAATTCGCGCATTTGGGAAGTTTGGAATTTTGCAAAAAAGCATTGCAAGAAGCAAAGGTGGCATTTAGCCCGGGCATAGGTTTTGGCGAGAGTGGCGAGGGATTTGTGCGAATTGCGTTAATTGAAAATGAAAAGCGCATTCGCCAAGCGGCAAAGAATCTTAAAAAAATGACTTAGATTCTGCGTCACATTGTCATTCTGAGTGAAGCACGAAGTGCGAAGCGAAGAATCTCTATTTTTTTTTGAGATTTTTCGCTGCGCTCAAAATGACAAATCGCAGAATCTAAAAAATAAAACTTAAAGGCAAAACTTTGAAAACCATAAATATCGGCATTATAGGATTAGGAAATGTTGGAAGCGCGGTAGTTGAGCTACTTTTGGCAAACAAAGATGTGATTTCTGCGCGTGCTGGGGCAAATATCATCATAAAAAAAGGCGTGGCAAAGGACATTAGCAAGTTAAAATCGCAAATCCCTTTGAGCCAAAATATTGATGACATTTTGGATGATGATGAAATAAGCGTGATAATCGAGCTTATGGGCGGTGTAGAGCAAGCCTATCAAGTCGCAAAAAAAGCTTTGCAAAAAGGCAAGGCGTTTATCACCGCAAATAAGGCAATGCTTGCTTATCATCGTTATGATTTGATGAATATTGCGCAAGATTCGACAATCTGCTTTGAGGCAAGTGTAGCGGGTGGAATCCCTATAATTAAGGCTTTGCGCGATGGTTTGAGCGCGAATCATATCCAAAATATTAGAGGCATTTTAAATGGCACTTGCAATTACATTTTGACAAAGATGACAAATGAAGGCATAAGCTTTGAATCCGCGCTAAAAGAGGCGCAGAGTTTGGGCTACGCAGAGGCGAATCCTAGCTTAGATATTGACGGATTTGACGCGGCACACAAGCTAGTGATTTTGAGCTCTATTGCATTTGGCATCGACACAAAGCCTGAAAATATCCTAATTGAGGGCATTTCTGGCATTTCGCAAGATGATATATTTTTCGCAAAAGAGTTTGGCTACACGATAAAACTACTTGCCATAGCCAAAAGGGTAGGGGAGGAAGTAGAGATTCGCGTCCATTTGGCGATGATTGACAGCGATGAGATGATTAGCAAAGTGCAGGGCGTGATGAATGGCATTAGCGTCATCGGCGATAGGGTAGGGGAGACTATGTATTATGGCGCAGGTGCGGGAGGCAATGCGACTGCAAGTGCGGTAGTGGGCGATTTGATAGAAATCGTGCGTGGCAAAAGTGCGCCTATGCTGGGATTCAAAGCACCTTTGGGACGCGGATTAAAGCTAAAAAATATCGATAGCATTGAGAGTAGATACTATCTGCGCCTAAAAGTCGCGGACAAAGCGGGGACTTTGGCAAAAATCACTGCGGCACTCGGAGCGCACAATATTTCGATAAAAATGCTAATCCAACGCGAATCGCTTGATAAAAAAGAGGCGATTTTATTGCTCTCCACTCACAAAAGCAACGAATCCGATATGAAAAAGGCTATCGATTCGCTATGTGCGCTTGAAGTGGTGAGTGAAAAGCCTTTTATGATACGAATCGAAGAGGATTAAATGGCGTGTTTGTCTTTTAGCGGATTTCGCGGGAGCTAGAAAAATTCTCCATTGTCATTTTGAGCGAAGCGAAAAATATCTAAAATAACTCGTCATTGCGAGGTGTTTGAGCAATAGCGAAAACAACGAAGCAATCTATATTAAATCCGTCATTCTGAGCGAAGTGCGAAGCACATAGCGAAGAATCTCTTTTTAGATTCTGCGATTCTGCATTAGATTCTGCGTTTTGGTATGATTCGCAGAATCTAACGCTGAAATTTAACGAATTTGCAGAATCTAATATTTAAGATTCTGCAAAATGGCAAAATCGCAGAATTTAATATTTTTGCGCCAAATATCCAAATTTTTATAAAATCGCAGAATCTGCGTTAATTTTAGGTATTTGCCAAAATCCACTATATTTTAGTATTGAAAACCACAATTTTCAAACTTTTACATAAAAACACTACTCTATTATTCGCGCATTAGATTCTGCGAATTTTTGTGATTTTGCGGTAGATTCTGCGAATTTTTGTGCGAATCGCAGAATCTAGTGCGCCATTTCGTCATTGCGAGAGAATGAGCGAATGCGAATTCTCGTGGCAATCCACATATTAGATTCTGCAATTCGCAGAATCTAACACGAAAATTTCCACACAAAACCTCAAAATTCCTCCAAAAATCCCAAAACCACCCAAAAATCATTACTAAAAGTTACAAAAATCGTTTTTTTTTTTTTTTTATTTTGCAAAATTTATTTTGTATTTACTAACTATTTGTCAAAATTCACTCGTTTCATCAAAATTTAATTTTCAGGAGGTTCAAAATGAAACGAAGTGGTTTTAGTATGATTGAGTTGGTATTCGTTATCGTAATACTTGGTGTTTTGGCGGCGGTGGCGGTGCCTAGATTTGTCGCAACTAGGACAGATGCGCAGGTAGCAACTGCAAGAAGCGACTTGGCAAGCGCACAAAAGGCGATTGTGGCGAAAGTCTTTGCCGATAATATCGACCCTACGCAGAGCAAAGCACCAGATCCAAATAAACCAGTCGCAGGGCAAACTCCAAGCAAAGATTGGGGTGATTGGATAATCGAAGTGGCAGGATTGGATGGCGCAAGGTGGCAGAAACCAAATGGCGGTAATTTACCAGCAAATAGAACCGCAATAGGACGAGATATACCGGGCGAAAGAACAGTGCAACCAATAGGTAACACCATCCAAGGTGGAAAGGCGATGAAGGGCGGTTGCGGTGCTATTTTGGGTATCGATACGACTGATGGCATTATGGTTTTTGCGCCAAATAATTCAGGACAAAATAACGGACATAACACCGGCATATCTGCAAATGCTGCAAATAACGACTTTTGCTCTTTGCTTCGCAAAAGCTATGAAAGCTCTGGTGGCGTAGGCAATAAATTAGTCCCACTTGCTTCAACAGGCACGGTGGAATTCTAATTCTTTTTAATTCTACTTTCTCCCCCGCAAGGGGGAATTTAGATTCTGCGAAATTTGTAAAATTCGCAGAATCTCTCCAAATCGCAGAATCTACAACGATAATTTCCACAAAATTATTATAAAATCCGCATTTTAATCAAATCGCAGAATCTGCCACTAAATCATTCGCAGAATCTGCCACCAAAATTAAGGATTGCCCTTGTTTAAAAAAGCGTTTTTGACGAATAGTAGCGGGATTTTGTGTTCGCGTGTGTTTGGATTCTTGCGGGATTTGAGTATGGCAAGTGTGCTAGGGGCTGGGATTTACAGCGACATATTTTTTGTGGCGTTTAAGTTTCCAAATCTCTTTCGGCGCGTGTTTAGCGAAGGTGCTTTTACGCAGAGCTTTTTGCCTAGCTTTATTGCCACGCGCAAAAAAGGGCAGTTTTGCGTGGCGATTTTTGGGATATTTTTTGCGTTTTTGGTGGTGTTTAGTCTCATCGTATGCGCGTTTAGCGGGTTTTTTACCAAAATTTTGGCCTATGGATTTGATGAGCGCACAATCGCCCTTGCAAAGCCCATCGTAGCGATAAATTTTTGGTATTTATGCCTAATTTTTAGCGCGAATTTTTTTAGCTCACTTTTGCAGTATAAAAATAATTTTTGGGTGAGTGCCTACAACACCGCGCTTTTAAATATCGCAATGATTGTCGCGCTCTTTGTGGCGCGGGATAAGGACGCTTATACAATCGTGTATTTTTTGAGCTATGGCGTTTTGGTGGGCGGAGTGTGTCAAATTTTGTTGCATTGCTATTCGCTGTATAAATTGCGATTTTTTGCGCTGTTTAGGCTAGGTATGCGTGATATTTGGCGCAATTTGTCTTTAACTTCCCCCTCCCTTGCGGAGGATTCACCCACATTTTCCCCCTCCATTGCGGAGGATTCACCCACATTTTCCCCCTCCCTTGCGGAGGGGGACAAAGGGGGTTGGTTAAAGTCTGAAAATATTAGTGGTGCAAAATTTGCAAATGCAGAATCTACCCACCCCCTAGCCCCCTCCGCAAGGGAGGGGGAACAAAATGCAGATTCCGCGATTCACACAAAAAGCGCAGAATCTACTTCACTTCGTCATTGCGAGGCACGAAGTGCCGAAGCAATCCAAACAAACAATAATATAGATTGCCACGATTCTGCTTCGCAGAATCTCGCAATGACGAAAAAAATGCAGAAAATCGCAGAATCTAGCGCAAAATCGCAGAATCTAAATAGAGATTCTTCGCCTACGGCTCAGAATGACAAAATGGATTGCCACGATTTTGCTACGCAAAATCTCGCAATGACGAAAAAAATGCAGAAAATTGCAGAATCTAATACAGAATCTAACGCAGAATCTACCCACCCCCTAACCCCCTCCGCAAGGGGGGGGGAACAAAATGCAGATTCTGCGAATCGCACGAAAAACGCAGAATCTACCCCCTTTTCGTCATTGCGAGGCAGTGGCGAAGCCACAACGAAGCAATCCAAAAAAAATAATAATATAGATTGCCACGATTCTGCTTCGCAGAATCTCGCAATGACGAAGAGTAATGCAGATTCTGCGAATCAAACGCAAAATCTACTGCAAAAGACAAACGCGCAAAAAGACATAAAATCCTTTTTTGCTCAATTCTTCCCTGCCCTACTCGGTAGCTCCACTGCGCAAATCGCGTCCTTTATCGATACACTTTTGGCGTCTTTTTTGGTAAGTGGGAGCGTAAGCTATCTTTACTATGCAAATCGCATTTTTCAGCTCCCACTCGCGCTTTTTGCCATCGCCACAAGCACGGCACTTTTTCCAATGGTGGCAAAATCTTTACGCAACGGCAATGAATCGCAATCACTAACATTACTCACAAAAGGCTTTTGGCTACTCATCTTTGCTTTGAGCGTGTGCGTGGTGGGCGGGATTATGCTAAAAGATGAAATTATTTGGCTACTCTTTGAGCGCGGGAAATTCACGCGCACAGACACGATTCAAGTCGCAAATGTCTTTATGGCTTATCTCATCGGACTTTTGCCCTATGGTTTGGCGCGAATCTTTGCGCTGTGGCTTTATTCGCTAAAAAGACAAGCGCAAGCCGCCAAAATCTCGGCAATCTCGCTATTTTGTGGCGTCCTCTGCTCTATTGTGCTAATGCAATTTTTTGGCGCATTTGGATTGGCGTTAAGCTCATCGATTGCTGGATTCATTCTCTTTGCGCTTACAATTCGCGCCTTTGGATTTGCAAAGTTTCGCAAAATCATCGCAAAACCCAAATTTTTTGTCTATCTTATAATCTTACTTTGTGTAGAATGCGGAATTTTATTTTTGGTAAAAACGATTTTAGGAGAATTTTATGCAGTTGTTTGATAGCGCAAAAAAGGTAAAAGTGCATTTTGAGCCAATTCGCAAGGGCGAGGCGCGAATCTATCTTTGCGGTCCCACGGTCTATGACAATGCGCATTTAGGACACGCACGAAGTGCCATCGCCTTTGATTTACTATCGCGAATCTTGGAGGCAAACGGATACAAAGTCATTTTTGTGCGAAATTTTACCGACATTGATGACAAAATCGTGCGAAAATGCGCCGAAGTAGGCAAAAGTGCGGAGGAAATCACAAAAACCTACATTGCAAATTATTTGCGCGATATGGAGGCTTTGGGCGTGAGGAGAGCGAATTTAGAGCCAAAGGTTAGCGAAAATTTGGAGGCGATTTTTAAAATGATAGATTCGCTACTCGCCAAAAATCTCGCATACAAAACGCGTAACGGCGATATTTATATGCGTGTGAGCGTGGATTCAAAGTATGGCTCTTTAAGTGGCAGGGCGGATTTGGAAGCGCAGATTTCGCGAATCGGCGAAAATGAGCAAAAAGAGGACGCGCGGGATTTCGCGCTGTGGAAAGCTTTTGAAGAAGGCATAGCTTATGAATCGCCCTACTCTCGCGGACGCCCGGGTTGGCATATCGAATGTAGCGCGATGATTGAGACGCATTTGGCATATCACGATTCGCCCTACTCTATCGACATTCACGCGGGTGGAAGCGATTTGCTTTTCCCGCACCACGAAAATGAAGCCTGTCAAAGTCGCTTGGCAAATGGCGTAGAACTTGCAAAATATTGGATTCACAACGGCTTTGTCAATATCGACGGCGAAAAAATGAGCAAATCGCTGGGAAATAGCTTTTTTATCTGCGATGCGTTGAAACACTATGATGGAGAGATTTTGCGCTACTATTTGCTAAATACGCATTATCGTGCGCCACTGCATTTTAGCGATGATGATTTGAAAAATAGTAAAAAACGCTTGGATAAGCTGTATCGATTCAAGCAAAGAGTGTGCGGGATTTTGGGCGAATCAAACATTTGTCATTCTGAGCGAAGCGATAGCGTAGCGAAGAATCTCAAAAACAACAAAAGAGATTCTTCGCCTACGGCTCAGAATGACAATTTTAGCGCGGATTTTGGCGAATCAAATGCGATTGATGAAAAATTTAGGGGCGAATTTTTGGACGCGCTAAATGATGATATGAATATCAGCATTGCTTTAAGCGCGGTGGATTCGATGATTTCGGCGTATAACGAAAACTTTGACAAAAATCCAAAGGACAAAAATTTAGATTTGGCGCAAAAGGCGCGTGGCAATATCGCCTACATTGTGGAGATTTTAGGCGTGGGCGCGAAAAATCCTATCGATTATTTTCATTTGGGTGCGGATAGTGAAATGCAAAAATATATCAAAGCACAAATTGAGCTACGAAATGACGCAAAAAAGGCGAAAAATTACGCACTTGCCGATAAAATCCGCGATGACTTAAAGGCAAAAAATATTCATTTGTTGGACACAAAAGACGGCGTCATTTGGGAATACGGGGGATAGCATAATGCCACGAGCCTTTATTTTTGCTGGAATAAACGGCGCAGGGAAAAGCACAATATATTATGATGAACTTTTGCGTGATAAATTCTTTGGGATTCGCATAGATGCTAATGAATTTGTAAGTAGCTTTGGTAGCTGGAAAAATCCGCACGAGCAATTCAAAGCCGCCAAAATCGCCCTTAAACTCCGCCAAAATTGCATTGCAAATCGCAGTGATTTTAATCAAGAAACCACACTTTGCGGGAAAAGCATAGTGAATCTATTTAGCGAATTAAAAGTTGCAAATTATGATATTTCTCTTTATTATATTGGCGTGAATAGCGCAAAAATCGCCAAAGAGCGCGTCCAAATGTGCATTGCCAAAGGCGGACACGGGATAGATTTTGCGATAATTGATAAGAGATTTGATGAATCCTTGCAAAATTTGCTAAAAGTCGTTAGATTTTGTGATGAAATTTTGCTTTTTGATAATAGTGGGCTGACAAAAAAACTAATTTTTAAAAAGAAAAATAACTGCATTGTAGATAAAATTTTGCCACAAAATGCGTGGATTTATGAGAATCGCCCTACCCTACAAGGAATTTTGGGAAAATAATTTTAAGAAAATCGATTTTGGGGAAAGCAATTTTTAGGTGCATAAAATTGTTTATGTAAAAATGCGCCACAAAAAAAGATTTATTTCGCAGAATCTTACGCAAATTTCGCAGAATCTTACACAAAATTCGCAGAATCTACTTTGCCCTAAACTACTTCGCAGAATTCGCAGAATCTCCCCTTTTGCACCCAAAAAGAGATTACTTCGCAGAATCTGCCTTTTTTGGTGTGATTTTTTCCTCTGCGATGGAGGTTTTCAAATTTGCATTTATGATAATTAGCGCAATGACGAAAAACGCCACCATCGCCAAAAACGCAATAGTCGCATTTAGCGAGCTCGCAAGCTCCATCATAAAAAACGCCACGCTACCAAGCGTCATAATCAGCAAAATCACAAGTATCATCGTTTGATATTTTGAAATCTCGCTTTTTAGCAAAACTCGCTTATCAATATTTTGCGATAGATGCGCGATATTCTCGCTCTTTGCGATTGTTGTGATGCTTTTTTCGATTTTATTTACTCGCTCCAAAATCTCATCTAATGACGCATTTGGCGCAGAATCTCCCGCAGAATTCGCAGAATCTTGCGCTTGTTTTAGCGAATCCACCATTTCTTTCACGCTTTCAAAGTCCTTTTTGCCCTTCTCTATCGTCTCTTCTAACTTTGAAATATCCTCCATTAGCTCAAACATCGTGTCCGCTAAATTTTCTAACTTATTTTCCATTTTGCACCTTTTAAAAATTATTAAAAAATGCTAGAATTATAACCAAATTTTTTTAAAGGCAAAAAATGAACGCAGAATCTACCATAACAGGCAAAGTGTGGCGTTTTGGCAAAAATATCGACACGGATTTAATCATCGCAGCGCGTTATCTAAATACCACCGATGAGCGCGAACTTGCAAAACATTTGATGGAGGACGCAAGGGCGGATTTTGCGCGAATCGTTGCAAAAGGCGATATTATCGTGGCTGATGAAAATTTTGGCTGTGGCAGTAGCAGGGAGCACGCGCCTATTGCGATTAAGGCAGCAGGTGTAAATGTCGTAATCGCGCCATATTTTGCGCGAATCTTTTATCGAAATGCCTTTAACACGGGGCTTTTGGCATTAGAATGCAGCGAGGTTGCAAACATAAAAGAGGGCGATATTTTGGAGATTCGCCTAAAAAATAGCGAAATTTTCAATCAGAGCAGGGGCGAATCTTGCGCATTTAACGCCATTCCGCCATTTATGTTGGAGCTTTTAAGCGCGGGTGGGCTTATGCAATACGCACAAAGCAAAATGCAAAATTAGCAATTTATGAAGGATTACAAATGAAAACTTATAATATCGCGCTTTTAAAAGGCGATGGGATAGGCGTTGAGGTGGTTGATGAGGCGTTAAAAGTGCTAGATTCATTGCCTAAAAATTTCGCATTAAATTATAGCGAATATTTCATCGGTGGCGCAGGATATGACGCACACGGCGACCCACTGCCACAATCTACGCTAGATGGTTGCAAAAAAAGCGATGCGATTTTGTTTGGCGCAATCGGCGGGGCAAAATGGGACACGCTAGAAAAGCATTTGCGCCCTGAATCAGGGCTTTTGCGCCTTCGAAAAAAATTGGGCGTTTATGCAAATGTGCGCCCCATAAAAATTTATGACGCGCTAATAGACGCTTCACCGCTTAAAAAAGAGCGAATCCAAAATAGCGATTTTGTAATCGTTAGAGAGCTAATTAGCGGGATTTATTTTGGCGAACCACGCGCTAAAAGCGAAAACGAAGCATTTAACACAATGCGCTACAATCGAATCGAAATTGAGCGAATCGCAAGATTTGCCTTTGATTTGGCAAAAAAACGCAATCGGCAAAAAAAGGTTACCTGCGTTGATAAAGCAAATGTGTTGGAGACAAGTGTCCTTTGGCGTGAGGTTGTAAGCGAAGTGGTGAGGGATTATAGCGATATTGAGTTAGAATTTTTGTATGTGGATAATGCGAGTATGCAAATCATTTTGCGCCCGAGTGCCTTTGATGTGATATTGAGCGAAAATCTCTTTGGCGATATTTTGAGCGATGAAGCAAGCGTGATTGGTGGCTCTATCGGGCTTTTGCCAAGTGCGAGTATTGGCGAATTTCCATTAAACGAATTTGGCGAAAATGGCGCAGTTAAAAAAATAGGGCTTTTTGAGCCCATTCACGGCAGTGCGCCAGATATTGCAGGGCAAAATATCGCAAATCCGTTAGCGACAATTATTTCAAGCGCGATGATGTTAGAGTTTTTAGGCGAGATAGATTCGGCGCAAAAAATCTTAAAAGCGGTAGATTCTGCGCTAAATAGCGGACTTCGCACAAAAGATTTAAATCCAAATGATTTTATCTTGTGCTCTGCGATGGGCGATTTGGTGGCAAAAAAGGTTAGAGAAAATGGATAAACATTTAATGGCAAGTGTCTATGAAATGCGCGGAGATAAGGAAAAAGCAAGGATAATCTATCGCAATATTTTGCAAAAAAATCCAAGCGATAAATCCGCAGAATCTGCCCTCCGCAGAATCTCACAGCGCAGAATCTCCGCTAAAAATATCAACGAAAATATGCTAACTTATTTCAAAAAATCAAACACAAAAGATGAACTTTACGAATTAGAGAGGTGGCTGCTTGGAAACTAAAGAGGCGATTTTAGCGACAATTAGCGAGTTTGGCAGAGATTTGGCAAATGCAGAATCTAATGAGAAAATCGCAGAATCTAGCGCAAAATTCGCAGAATCTAATAAAGATTCTGCGAATGTGGGAGATTTTGCGAACAAAGATTCTGCGAAAGATTCTGCGTTTTTGCGAGATTCTGCGAAAAATGCAAATTTTGCAAGAGATTTCACAACAGATTCTGTGAAAAATTTCACAAAAGATTCTGCGAACAAAAATCCCACAAAAGATTCTATCAAAAGCAACAAATTCGCAGAATCTAACATTTTCATCGACATAAAAGAGGAAGCACAATCACCCCAAAACGCAGAATCTGCGCTATTATTGCAGTTGCGAGAAAAGTCGCTTGTGCTTTTTGAGGGACTGCGAAATGTGGGCGATGATGAGTCGGCGAAAATGAAGGTTGAAATGGTGATTGCGTATTTGGAATATCAACTTTATGTTATTGAAGAGCGATTAAAAGAAATGGAGGTTTGCGATGATAAAAATTTTGATGATTGAGGATAACTGCGAGTTAGCGGAGATTTTAAGCGAATTTTTGACAAAGCATAATATTAGCGTGGAGAACTACACCGACCCGATTTTGGGTATTAAGGCACTTAGTAACGGGAAGTATGATTTGATGTTATTAGATTTGACTTTGCCAAATATGGATGGTTTGGATGTTTGCAAGCAAGTGGCAAGCACCAAAAATATCCCAATCATCATTTCCTCCGCGCGAAGCGATATTGATGATAAAATTACGGCACTTGAATATGGCGCGGATGATTATTTGCCAAAACCATATAATCCAAAGGAACTTTTGGCGCGGATTTATAGTGTGCTGCGGCGATATAGCATAATCCCTACAAATGACGCCACAAGCAATGATTTCGCGCTAAATAAAGATGAAAAGGCGATATATTTCAAAGGCGAGCGGTTGAAACTCACGCGAGCGGAGTTTGAGATGATGGCGATGTTTTTAAATAAACCAAATGTGATTTTTTCGCGCGAAGATATTGTGAATTCCTGCAAATCGCTTAAAAAAGCGGAGGATTCAAAAAGCATTGATGTGATTGTGGGGCGATTGCGAAGTAAATTAGGCGATAAAAAAGAGCAAAAATATATTATTTCGGTTAGAGGAATGGGATATAAATTTAGTTTATAACGCAGAATCTAGATTCTGCGAAATGCGCTATAAACGCAGAATCTTTGTTAGATTCTGCGAATTTAAAGGAAAGATTTGCGATTAAAAAATTCGATTATTACCAAAGTAACGCTTCTATTTATTTTTAGCGTGATTTGCTTTGTGTGCTTTGCGATTTATTTTATCGATATGGAAAAGTCCCGCTACGAGCAAAGCATAAAAGAGCGGTATGGGACGATAATTGACGGCATTGATACGCTAATTATAAACGGAGCGGATTTAAAAACAATAGATGATTTTCTAAAAGGGGCGAATTTTTTTGAGGAATATAATAGCGAAATTTTACGGCAGGGGCATAGCAAATATTTCCTTGTGCGCGGGATAAATAGCACGATTGCCGCGACTTTAAAGGAAATTGGCGGGCATTTTTATATCGCACTTTATGATACGCTTGATGGCAAAACGCAACTTTATAGCGACTACAAAGACAATCCAAACTACGCAAATTACTATGTAATCGCGCTTATTGCGTTTATTACGCTTGTGTTTTTTTATTTTATCGTGTTAGATTCGCTTCTGCCACTTTTTGCACTGCAAAAGGAAGTGCGGAAATTCTCGCAAGGTGCGATGGAGATTAAGGTTATCTCAAATAAAGATGATGAGATTGGGATATTAAGCAAGGAATTTAGCAACGCAGTAGGCACAATTAGCGAGATGACAAAGGCAAGGACGCTATTTCTGCGCTCCATAATGCACGAGTTAAAAACGCCCATAACAAAGGGATTTTTGGTGGTTGATGGGTTAGATTCTGCGGATGAGAAAAATAAAAGGCGATTGGAGGGCATTTTCAAGCGATTAAGCGAGATTATCGATAGTTTTGCCGCGATTGAAAAAATAAATACGAATAATTACAAAGTAAATAAGAGCGAATTTGCCATCACGGATTTAATGCAGGAAGTCAATAAAATGCTGATTATCGAATATGAACGCCCTAGAAAAGTCATTTTAGAAAATCGCAATGCCGTGATTTTGGGCGACTTTGAGCTGATGAGTTTGAGCCTCAAAAATCTTGTAGATAATGCTTTCAAATACTCCACCGATAAAAAGGTGCGAATCTTTGTAAAAAACAATGATTTGGTAGTCCAAAACAAAGGCGCACCTTTTAAAAATGACATAAATGAATATTTTAAGCCATTTTACGATGATGGCGCGAATAATTCTGCGCGTGGCTTGGGGCTAGGAATGTATATCATCAAAAATACGACTTTTGCGCAAGGCTATGAGTTCGCACATAAATACGAGCAAAATTACCATTATTTTTACATAAAAAATTGTATAATTTCATAATTTTTTTCAAAGGTAAGCAATGAGATTAAGACGACTGCGACAAAACGCCAAAATTCGCACCCTTTTACAAGAAAATCGCCTAAATATCAAAGACTTCATCTACCCACTTTTTGTAATCGAATCAGAGGGCAAAAGTGTGAAAAATGCGATTGCTTCGCTTGAAAATATCTATCAATTAAGCATTGATAATATTTTGGTAGAATGCGAAGAGTCCCTAAATCGTGGCATTTCGCACATTATGCTTTTTGGAATCCCAGATATTAAGGATAGTGTCGGTTCTAGTGCGCTCCACGAAAACGCGATTGTGGCAAAAACTACGCGCGAAATAAAGGCGCGATTTGGTGATGAAATAATCATAAGCGCGGATTTGTGCTTTTGTGAATACACAGAGCACGGGCATTGCGGGATTTTAGATAGCAATGGCATTGTGAATAATGACAAAACGCTAGAAATTTTGGCAAAACAAGCGGTGATTTTAGCCCAAAGTGGCGTAGATATTATCGCGCCAAGTGCAATGATGGATAATCAAGTGAGTGCGATTCGCAATGCGCTAGATTCGGCGAATCTAAGCGATAAAATCATTATGAGCTATTCTACGAAATTTGCAAGTAAATTTTATGGACCATTTCGCGATGTGGCAAACTCTACGCCCACTTTTGGCGATAGAAAAACCTATCAGCAAAATCCCGCAAACAGACGCGAGGCTATCGCAGAATCTTTGGCAGATGAAGCGCAGGGCGCGGATATTTTGATGGTAAAACCTGCAATGGCGTATTTAGACATTGTGCGCGATATAAAAGAACGCACACTTTTGCCACTTGCCGTGTATAATGTCAGTGGCGAATACGCAATGCTTAAAAACGCCGCAAAAGCGGGGCTAATCGAATATGATGAAATGCTACTTGAAATTATGCACGGATTTAAACGCGCGGGAGCGGATATAATCATCAGCTACCACGCAAAAGAAGTGGCGGATATTTTGGCGCGAATCTAATATTTTAGGCGCAAATCAAGGCAAATTTTAAACGAAAGGACAAAAAATGAAATATTCAAACAGAGTGAAACGACTAAACGAATCGCTAACCATTGCGATAAGCTCACTAGCACGGGATTTAAAAGCGCAGGGCAAGGATATTTTGAGCTTTTCAGCGGGAGAGCCAGACTTTGACACGCCAAAGGGCATAAAAGATGAGGCGATTCGCTCCATAAATAGCGGATTTACCAAATATACGCAGGTTTCAGGTATCAACGAACTCAAAAGCGCGATTTGCGAGAAATTGGAGCGCGAAAATGCCCTGCATTATGAGCCAAGCGAAATCATCGTAGGCAATGGTGCAAAAGGCGCACTTTTCAACGCCTACGCCGCGCTTGTGGATAAGGGCGATGAAGTGATAATCCCTGCGCCATATTGGGTTACTTACCCCGAGCTAACGACATATTTTGGGGGCAAAAATGTCATCATTGAGACAAGCGAAGAAAATGACTTTAAAATCACGCCCAAACAGCTTGAATCCGCCATCACAAAAAAGACAAAGATTTTGGTGCTAACTTCGCCATCAAATCCCACAGGTATGATTTATAGCAAGGACGAATTAGAGGCGATTCATAGCGTTATCAAAAGCACGGATATTGTAATAATCAGCGATGAAATCTATGAAAAATTAGTCTATGACAATCTCAAATACACTTCGATAGGCGCGATAAATGATGATTTGTTGCAACGCACAATCACCATAAATGGTTTAAGCAAAAGTTTTGCAATGACAGGATGGCGCGTGGGATATGCCGCCTCCAAAGATAAAGAATTGATTCGCTTAATGAATAATTTGCAATCCCAAAGCACCGCAAATATCAACTCAATCGCACAAAGAGCCTCAATCCCCGCACTAAAAGGCGAATGCGAAATGGACGCAGAAAACTTTATCCAAGCATTTGAGGGACGGCGAAATTTGGCGCACAAAATGATAAATGACATCAAATCGCTTGAAGTGCGACTGCCACAGGGCGCATTTTACCTTTTCATAAACATCAAGGCAATAAAGCGCGATTCGATGGAATTTTGCAAGGATTTGTTAGAAAAACAAGGCGTTGCATTGGTGCCGGGCGTGGCGTTTGGTATGGAGGGATTCGTGCGATTTTCTTTTGCGTGTGGCGAAGAGCAAATCATCGAAGGCATAAAGCGAATCGAAAAATATGTGCTGGGGCTGTAAGCTGTTTTTTGGGGCGATTTGTTCTTGGAGGCAATTTGGCAATTTGTTCTTGGGTATGCAATTCACACGGCGTTGCTCCCATTGCTTCGTCAATAGACACACAAAGTCTTATTTCCTCGCAACGGAAGCCACGCCGTGCAAAGCCATACCGCAATTACTTCGATTGTTGTAATATTCGTCATTGTGAGAATTTACGAACCGCAGAATCTACTATCATTTCGTCATTGCGAGATTTTGCGATAGCAGAATCTGCATTACTCTCCGTCATTGCGAGAAGTCGCACTTTGGGCGACTTCGTGGCAATCCATTAGGGAGACTCTATGGTTTAGACGAATCGCTTACTTGCGATGAATCTGCATTGATTTGCTTTTGAACTATCGATTCGTGATTTTTATTAGATTTTGCGATTTTAAAGCGAATCGCAGAATCTGCGCCATTTTTTGGATTAGATTCGCTTATTTTTTTCGCAAAAGGGCTACACCCCCCTCCCCGCTCCCCCCGACTATTAAATTGTGTCCCCAAAAGCTGCCGCTTTTCGCTTTTAGGGGGAGAGCCTCGCTTAATCCGCTTCTAGCAAAAAATCGGCACTCGCACTACTGCTCGTTTGCTCCCGATTTTTTGCACCACGAAGCGGGCGAGATTTGGGTGCTTCGCACGAATTTAATTTTGATTTGGATGGTTGCTTCGCTTCGCTCGCAAAACAAGGCGAAGCCGAAGTTTCTTTATTCAATTCTGCGAATTGCTTCGTTGCACTCGCTTCGCTTCGTGCGCCTCGCAATGACGAAAAAATTGCACTAGATTCTGCGTTTTTCGCAGAATCTCGCAGAATCCAAAACATTTCGCAGAATCTCGCAGAATCTCTACCGCACCTTAAAAATATAAATTTGACTTGGCGTCTTAAATGGATTTCCCACATTGCTTAATGCGTGTTTCACGCCCATTTTGCCAAGCATCCACGCGCCCAAACTCATCAAATTATATGACGGAATGTAACCAAAATTCCCACTTTTGAAAATCAGCTCATTTTCACGCTCCAAACCTACCAAATATTCACGCGAAATCGCCTTATCACTCATAAAACTCACAATCAGCAAATCCCCACTTTGTGGCACACTCACAATATCATCGCGGAAAAAGCTAAATTTTGCATTTGGATTTGGCGTGAAATTTTTGCCATTTGGCTCATTTGACCTGATATCAAAATCACTCGCTTTATAAATGCGTGGCAAAATATCGAAAACCACCCCATACTGCCAAAAATAATAGCACCTATCCCTCCCGCGACAAAATCCATCAAAATAAAGCGTTGTGCCTTTATTTTCGCTAATATAATCCGCCAAAAACTCCATTGCCTGCGATAGATTTCGCATTTGCACTTTATTTAAACTAAAATAATGCAATCCTTGCGGAATGGTATTTGTCAGCAAAATCCCCGCCACAAGCACGCTCACCGCCCAAAAAATTATGCTTTTATAGATTCTGCTCCCATAATCGCGTAAAAAAATTAGCCCGTATATACAAATCACAAAATTCGCAGGCATAAAGTAGTGAAAACTCCCCATCCCAAGCACCAAAAACGCCATAAAATATAAAAGCGCAATAATTAGCAAACTATCGCTAAAAGGTTTAAATACGCGCCCTTCCTTGCGCCAAAAGTAGATTCTACAAAGTAGCAAAAGAGGCGCGCAAATGCTAATAAATGGCGCACTCAAAATCGCCACGACAAAAGTCCTCGTGGGAGAAAAGACATTTTCCAACTGCGTGTAATTATTTTGCGCATTTTTTGTGAAATAAAAATACGCCACCAAAAACGCCACCGCGCTAATCATTAGCGCAAAATCAAAAATGATGATTTGCCTTGAAGGTCGCTTGTGGTGGGAAAAATACTGATTTAAAAAAGAAAAAAGTAGATGAAAAAATCCAAATCCGCTAATTAAAATAAATGAAACTTCTTTGAGATAAATAAGCGCGTTTGCAAAGATGAGCGCAAGTAACGCATATATATATATATATATATATTAAAAGTTTTAGATTCTGCGACTTTCGCCCTAAACGCAGAATCTATTGTGTTTTTCGCAGAATCTATTGTGTTTTTCGCAGAATCTGCAAATTTCCCCTCCCTTGCGGAGGGGGCTAGGGGGTGGGTTAAATCCATAACAGATTCTGCGAATTTCGCGCAATTTTCATAAAATAATCGCCCACATAGCAAAAATATCATTAGAAACATTATTTGCGTCATTTCCGGGAATGTGATTTGCGTGATGATTTTTGTATATCCCACACTTAAAGTTAGCGCCACAAAACTAATAAAAATCAAACTTTTCGCCACCGCAAATCTCCGTAACAGCGCATAATAGCAAAGCGCAGTGATGGCAAACACAAGCGCATTGCCACTCATAAAGGCATAGGGACTTGTCGAAATTAGCGCGACAACATTCAAGTTCCACCCTGCAAGCGGGAAAAATCTCTTATAATCAAAATCCACGCCGTGCCACACTGCCCTACCCTCCAATAAATCCGCATAAAAGTTAATATCATCGCCACTCATAAGCGGTGGCGCACTTTTATAAACTATGCAAAACGCATAAAATGCCACAAAAAAGGCAAAAAAATAATCCCATTTTGATTTTATCTGCATCGCAAAATCCTTTCCCAAATAAAATAAAAGGCAAAATTGTAGCAAAAAAGTGGTTTTTTGAAGCGAGATTCTGCGATTTTGTCATTGCAAGATTCTGCGTTTCGCAAAATCGTGGCAATCTAAATCTCATAAAACTTTATAATACCAAACTAAACTTTTATGCTATAATCTCACTCACATTTTATAAAAATATGGAGTTTTATTTTGGAAAAAAGTTTATACACAACGCTAGGCGTGGCACAAAACGCTTCACAAGATGAGATTAAAAAAGCCTATCGCAAACTCGCACGCCAATATCACCCCGACATCAACAAAGCAAAGGACGCGGAGGAAAAATTCAAAGAGATTAACGCGGCTTATGAGATTTTGAGCGATGAGAAAAAACGCGCACAATACGATAGATTTGGCGATTCAATGTTTGGCGGACAGAATTTTAGCGACTTTGCTAGAAGTAATCAAAACATAAATTTAGATGATATTTTAAGTCAAATTTTTGGCGGAGGATTCGGTCAAAATAGCGGATTTAGCGCAAACAGCGGATTTGGCGGATTTAGTTCGGGCGGGTTTAGTTCGGGTGGATTTAGCGGTGGCTTTTCAAGTGGCGGATTTGACTTTGGCGAATCTTTTGGCGAATCGCTTGACATTCAAAAAGACATTACTATCCCCTTTGAATCTGCCTTGCGTGGCGGAGTGTATCGCTATGATGATTTTGATATAAAAATCCCTGCGGGGATTAAAAATGGCGAAAAACTGCGCGTAAAAGGCAAGGGTAAAAGGACACGAAATGGCGCGGGGGATTTGTTTTTGCGTGTGAATATCGCGCCAAGTAGCGAATATGAAATCAAAGATGACGCGCTAATGAAAAGCATAAAGATTCCGCTAAAAACCGCGCTCTTTGGGGGCAAAATCAAAGTGCAAACGCCTTATAAAGAATTAAGCCTTACAATCCCGCAAAATACGAAAAACAACCAAAAATTTCGCGTCAAAGAGCAAGGGCTAAAAAATCGCAAAAGTGGCACAATCGGCGATTTGTATCTCATCGCAAATATTGAAAATCCGCCGATTGAGAGCATTGATTCATCACTGCTTGAAGCGATGCGCGAAAAACTGCCAGATTAAAGATTGTGGCGAAAATCTCACAAAAAGGGGGCGAAAATGTATAGCTACGAAGAACCTGTATTTTTGATAAGCGTGGTGGCAAAGATTTTGTCGATTCACCCGCAGACTTTGCGTCAATACGAAAAAGAGGGGCTAATTGAGCCAAGTCGCACGGATGGCAAAATGCGCCTTTACTCGCAAAAAGACATTGACAAAATTAAGGTGATTTTGCGTCTCACACGCGATTTGGGCGTGAATCTCGCGGGTGTGGATATAATCCTGCGCCTAAAAGACAAGCTAGATGAGTTGGACATCACAATCGAAAATCTGCAACAACAGCGCACGGATAATTCTAGCAATGTGAGCGTGAAGCGCAATTCGTATGAAGTGATAATATTTGAGAAGTGAAAGAGAAATTCGTCTTTACTAAAGAAACTACGCTTCGCTTGTTTTGGGTGAATCTTTCGCGGATTTAGCAAAAAGGCAAAAAAATCAAAATTTTCGCGCTAGATTCTACGATTCGCACTTCAAATTGTCATTTTGAGCGAAGCGAAAAATCTTAAAAAAAATCCGTCATTGCGAGACTTGCAAATGCAAGTCGTGGCAATCTATTAGATTCTGCGAATCGCAGAATCTCGTGTGTTTTTTTGTCATTGCGAGGTGAATCGCAGAATCTAACGAAAAACGCAGAATCTACCCTAAAATTCATTAGATTCTGCGATTTATTGTCATTCTGAGCGAGTGAAACGAGCGAAGAATCTAAAAAAAAATTTCGTCATTGCGAGAAAATCCGTAGGATTTTCGTGGCAATCCAAGATTCTGCGATTCGCAGAATCTCAAATTCTCCCCCTCCCTTGCGGAGGGGGATTAAGGGGGTGGGTAAAATCTCAAAAACTCCGTCAATGTGAAAATTTGACTTGTCAAATTCGAAGCAATTCACAGAAAAAAATAAAAATAGATTGCCACAATTTGCCTTTGGCAAATCTCGCAATGACAAATCAGTCGCAGATTCTGCGAATTAAGCGCAAAACGCAGAATCTCGCAATGACGATTCGCGCAAGATTCTGCAAATTTTAGGCAGATTCTGCGAATCGCCACAAATCACTTTTTGCCCTTGCCAAACCACTCTTTAAAAATCTCTTTTAGATTCGTGGATTTTGTGCCTTGTGCTTTGCTTTTGCCAAACTCTTTGTTTTTGCAAGAGTCGCAAATTGGCAATCCCACAATGCAGTCGCCTATCATCTTTACCTTGCCACATTTATGGCATTTCTTTGGTGTTGCCCACGCCATTTTTGTCCTTTTCTGCCAAACTACCTTTTATTCTCAAAAGTCATTCTATAAAATAACTTTGTGCGATATTTGCGCTCGGTGTTTAGCTCCGATTTTAAATCTAACTTAAATTTCGCATCAAAAATTCTGCATATTTTAGCATTTGCACTTAATTTGTGGCAGGTTTTGACATACTGCGAAATGCGCTTGCTTTTATCAATCGTTTTTTCCAAATCTAACACTTCTTCGCCTTTTATATATCTCTGTATTCTGTCTTTGAAGTGTGGGTCAAATACATCTATATCAATTTCTTGCTCTTTGATATATGCCTCAAATTCTTGTGGAGATTTTTTTCTATTTGCTTCAAATTTGGCTTTGGTGGTGTTGGAATATTTAGATTCATCGCTATTGCCACTTGTATTACTTTGCGCATATCCTACGCCGCCACCGCCTTTGTTTGCGATATTTACATTCACACTAGCGTCAAAACCACTACTTTGCTTACTAGATTCAAATTGTTCCTCCAAATAGTTAAACTCCCACAAGCTAGCACCCATACAAGCTGCCATATCCTCCATCATTAAATTTAAATGCTCAAAATAGCTCTCCGCGAAATCTAACATAGGGTAGTAGCATTTATCAGTTTTGTATAAATCGCTTCTAACGGCTATGCCTTGATAATCGCCAATAGGCTTGCGTGTATCGCTAAATAACTCTATATTTTGCCTATCATCAAGGCAGATTACCTTAAAATCCTCTTTTTCTAATTCCGCCTTAAAGTCCGCATATTCAGGGTCTAACCTCATCGCATTTTGCGTCTTATCATCTATAATCAAAACTTTTTCTTGTTCTTTTGCCATTTTTACTCCTTATTTTTTGATTAGCAAATAGGCGACAAATGCTATCAACGCTACGCCACCTATTATAGCAACAAGTTTATTTTTGTTTGTGCCGACTTGTTTGTTAGATTCAAGTCTCGCTTCAAATTCACTTTTTAGCTCCAAAAAGCGATTGTATTCAAGTCCCATCACTTCAAGCGTCTTTTGTATGATTTCGTCTGAAGTGTCCTTGTCCCACACGATTAGCGCGATTCGCCTCCGCCCTATATCATCATTTTCAGGGTGATACAAAGCGCAAAAAAGTTTGCCGTTTTCAAGTTCGCAATAATATTCCGCGCTTACATTAACTTTTTGACAATCTTTCAAAATCGCATTTACACACTTTTTTTTGCGCTTCACCTGTGATTAGTTTGCCATCTTGTGCGGTGATATGCTCACCACGATTTTCCTTATATTTGCCTTGTATAGTTGCACTTATCATCGCTAATCCTTACCTATGATAAATTTATAAAGATTTTCTTGCATTTGCGAATCGTTATAGGTGGTTAAATCTAAAATTTGAGTTTCACCGCCAATCTCACTAGCAAGTGCCTGAATTTCAGCTTCACTTATGCTGTTTTTAAGGCATATATCTTTGTGTGTGCCGATGATTTTGAGATTCCAATCATTTTTGCTACACATATCTTTATGTGCTTTCAAGTCCATTTGCACTTGCTTTTTAATCTTTTCATTTGTGAAATAATCGCTAGCATTAAAAACATAGACATATCTTGCACCTTGTTTCAACTCTCTACGCGCTTCAATATTTTCATTATCATTGTCCCTAGCACCAGCGGTATTGATAATACGCAACATTCGCCCACAAGCATCAAACTTATTTATGTTTAAGTTTGGCGTAGAGTCCCAAATGCCAAATTTACCATCTTTAAGTATGTGGTATATCGTATCTTTGCCAACACCCATTTCGCCTGTCAAAAATATATCAACGGCATTATTAAGCTTTTGTCGTAAAAATGCTACCTGTATTACGGCAGGTATAGTTATCCTATATGCAGGTCCAGCCATATCCCACGCAGTCCAAAGTGCCGTTACCGCCCAGCCTATTGGTCCAGCAAATACGCCTATTGCCCTTGTAAGTCCCGCATTTGTTGCCAAAGCTAGTCCTCTGCCAAGCACTGCTTTTGCCACAGCATTAGCCACTATTAGCGCAAGCTGATAAGAAGCAAAGCCACCAGCCTTTATTGCCGTTTGCATAGCTATAAATACCGCTTGTTTGCCAAAACCTTTTGCACTATCAAATCCTGCTTCTTTGGCAAAGGTTTTTATCTCTTCTTCGCTCATTTTATCCATAGAATCCTTCAAAATCTTTGAAAATAATTCGCCTTCAATTCGCTCTACCGATGATTCTTTGTTGTAATTGACTTTCATTTTGTCGCACACATCACAAAGCACCTCTTTATAAAGCACACCTTTACCCCACCTTACTACATAAGTAACAAAAGTATTGCCACCAAAGCGTTGTAATTCCTCCATAATCTCATCAATATATTTGCTATGATTTGGATAATGTCTTTTGTATCCGTCTTGTTGGCTTAGATTTTCAGTCGCATTTGTCCTGTCCTTACCTGTGAGTGTTTCCACTAGCACTTCTAAATCCTTATCTGTCATAGAGCGCAAAAACTCTAAATCACTATCATATCTATATGCCATTTTTTACTCCTTTTTTATGTAATTTTTATTCTAAAATTTTCGCTAATGCCGTGTTGCTCTTGCAAAGCATTGCAACACTTCGCATTTAGCTTATAAAACTCCGCCTTTGATAAAACATACCGCATTTTGTGCATTCAAAACTCAAAGATTTATCCAAATTATTTTGCATTTCTTAAATTCGCACCTCCATAGTTTTCAAATTTAGTTTAGAGTCATCGCGGACTATTTTTTGCCTAATTTACGCATTTTTATTAAGCATTTTTGTCTGCTATGGGGCGGAAATGCCCTCCAAATTTCTAGCGACACATCTTTTATTAAATGCGATTTGCTTTGATAGATTTATCATCTTTATTGATTCTGCCAATGATGATAGTTGAAAATTCAGCTTCGCTCTGCCCCACTGCTCTTTTGCACTGCCCGTATTTTGCGCTAATGGCTCTGCTATCTCATAGCACTTTTTGCAAAGATTATCCGCCTCTGCCACAGCTTTTTCTATTTCAAACTCCAAGTTTTCATCATCACGCGCCTCTATTGCCCTATCTAGCGATGCGTTCAGCTCATCTTGCTTTTGCATCCACCTATCAAACGCCTCAAAATAGTCCCTTAAAAGTGGCAACGCAGAATCTGCGCCATTTAAAATCTCATATAGTTTTAAGTGAAGTTGCCCCACGCTCAAATCTTTTGGCAGAGAATGAAGCGCATTTGCTTCATCGATATATCCATTTTGCGCCATCCACTGCGCTAATTCGCCACTTTTAAAACACTCCAAAATCTCCATAAATTCATAATACTTTCGCAAATCATCGATATTTGCCACAATTTCATCGCCTAACTTTAACTCCGCCATTTTTTTGTCCCTTAAATGTTAAAATATTAGTTTAAAGTCATCGCGGACTATGAAGTTTTTGAAGCATTTGCATTCGCAGAATCTGGCGGTGGTAAAACAAGAAAATTCGCAGAATCTAGCGCAGAATCTAACAATGATTTGAAAGTGGATTTTTTGAATGTGTGAGTTTTGATTAAATAAGAAAACGGATAAAAAATTAGTTAGAGAGTTTAGAGAGTAAAATCCCCCCCCCCCGATACATTTCAAAAATATTTTTACGCATAAATGCCCTTTTTTAGAAAATTTGCGGATTTTATATAAATAAAACTTAAAAATTGCCAGATTCTGCGATTCAAACACAAATTCGCAGAATCTAAAAAGCGCATTTTTGCTACAATCACATTTTTTAATTCTAAAAGGACAATCCAAAATGTTTGCACTTCAAAAGCCAAAAAATTTAAGCGAATTTATCGGGCAAAAGCACCTACTTGGCGAAAATGCACCGATTGCTAAGATGATTGAATCAAAAGATTTAATCCACCTTTTTTTCTTTGGACCGCCGGGCTGTGGCAAAACTAGCCTTGCGCGAATCATCAGCAATGAAATCGGGGGCGAATTTTTAGAGTTCAACGCCACTTCGCTAAAAATCGATGACTTGCGAAAATGCGTGGTGGGTGCAAAAGATTCACTAAATAAACCGCTAATTTTTATCGATGAGATTCATCGGCTAAACAAAGCACAGCAGGAAGTTTTGCTACCTTTTATGGAGAATTTTAGTGCGATTTTTATCGGTGCTTCTACGCAAAATCCCTATTTCGCGCTGACTTCGGCTATCCGTTCGCGCTCTTTAATCTTTGAATTTCACGCTTTGAGCCACGATGAGCTAAATGAAATCCTTGATTCGCGCCTAAAAGCGCACGATTTGACGCTAGAAAATGATGCGCGGGATTACTTGCTAGATTCGTGCAATGGCGATGCAAGGGCTATGCTAAATCTTTTGCATATCGCAATGCAGGGTGAAAAATCGCCCAGCCTTAAATCGCTTCGGGCGATTAAGCCAAATAGCGAGGGCGTGGGCGAATCAACTACGCATTATGAGCTAATTAGCGCGATGATAAAGAGCATTCGCGGGAGCGATGAAAATGCCAGCATTTACTATTTGGCTAGGCTTATAAATGCGGGTGAGAGCGTGGAGTTTATCGCACGGAGGCTTGTGATACTCGCAAGTGAGGACATAGGCAATGCAAATCCAAACGCGCTAAATCTTGCAAATAGCACAATGCAGAGCGTTGCAAAAATAGGTCAGCCTGAATCGCGCATAATTTTGGCGCAATGTGTGCTTTATTTATCCGCTTCGCCAAAGTCAAACACCGCGTATAAGGCGATTGATAGCGCGTTAGAGTTTGTAAAAGCGCACCCCACGCTAGAAATCCCAGAGCATATCAAACCATTTAGCAAAAATTACCGCTATCCGCACGATAGGCACAATTCTACAAGTGGCGCATTTGGCGGATTTGTAGAGCAAGAGTATTTGCCAAAAAATGTCAATGCAAAATTCGTAGAATTTAGCGACATAGGCTTTGAAAAAACGCTAAAAGAGTGGTTGGCGAAAATTAAGGGCAAAAATTAAAAATTTGCGTGAATCAAGGGGCAAATTTTAAAGCGACTTGCGCGAATTAAGGGGCGATAGATTTTGTAAAAATACGGCAGATTCTGCGATTTTAGAGTAGATTCTGCGTTTTTTTTATTTGATTCGCAGAATCTCTCGTGCGAAAAATCCCGCTAGATTCTGCGATTTCGCAAAATCTAGTGCGAAAAAGTCAAAATTTCGCAGAATCTAGTGTGAAAAAAGTCAAAAATTCGCAGAATCTACCCCAAGATTCTGCGATATATAAAACGCAATATCTAAAACTTATCCGCAAACTGCACGATGATAAAATACGCCACTGCGCTTACAATCGCGCTCACAGGCACGGTGATGAGCCACGAAGCGATGATTTTTTTAATCGCACTGCGCTTTACTAGCTCATCTTTTACGCTTTTTTTCAGCGCCTTTTTGTCCTTTTTATTAAATGGCGAATTTTTTGTCTTCAAATCCTTTAAAATCTGCGTTTTTCGCTCGATACTCGCCCCCTTAAACTCATCTAAAAATCTCTGCACCACAAGCGCGTCTTTGCCCCTGTGCGCTTGGATTATCTCATTCTCCATCTTTTTATAATTGCCTTTTAGGTATTCGCGTAAAAATCCTATGCCAAAAATCGCGCCAATAGCGATGTGCGTGGAGCTTACAGGCAGTCCTAGCGCGCTTGCCACAAGCACCGTGATTGAAGCGGAGAGCGCAATGCAAAATGCGCGGATTTTATCTAGCTCTGTGATTTCGCTCCCCACCGTGCGAATGAGACGCGGTCCATAAAGTGCTAGTCCTATTGAAATCCCAAGTCCGCCTAAAATCATTATCCAAAGTGGCGTGGCAGATTTTGCGCTAATCGCAGAATCTACCGCACTGCTAATTGCTTCATTTATCGCGGCAAGCGGTCCGATGGCATTTGATACATCGCTTGCTCCGTGTGCGAAGCTAAGCAACGCCGCAGCAAAGATTAGCGGTATAGTGAAAAAGTCGCCGATTGCGTCCTTTGTAATAGTCGTCTTTGTGCTACCTAGTGAATCTGCTTTTTTTATAATTAGCGGTTTTGTAATCGCAAAAATGATGATTGATAAACCTAGCGAAATGCCAAGCTGTGCGAATATATGCAACTGAATCACGCGTGATAATCCCTTTTGCATTAGATACAAAATAAAGGCAAATGAGATGATGAAAATCAAAATCGGCACGACTTTTTTTGCGGCGGTGACTTTATCTTGCTTGTAAGTTATGGTGCGCTTGATGGCAATCAAAAATAACGCCGCCACCACGCCACCAATCACAGGTGAAATCACCCAACTTGCGGCAATGCCTAGCATAACGCCCCAATGCACCACGCCAAATCCCCCCGCAGCGATTGATGAGCCGATAATCCCGCCTACGATTGAATGCGTGGTGGAGACGGGCGCACCTACGAAAGTAGCGATATTTAGCCACAGCGCAGAAGCGATTAAGGCGGAGAGCATTACGGCGATGAAAATATTTTTGTCGCTAAATGCGCTCTGTGCGACAATCCCACCTCGAATCGTATCTGTAACATCGCCCCCCGCGATAATTGCGCCACTTGCCTCAAAAATCACAGCGATGATTATGGCAGTTAGCATTGTCATAGTCTTTGAACCAACGGCGGGACCGACATTGTTTGCGACATCGTTTGCCCCGATATTCATCGCCATATACATACCGATAACCACGCTAACAATTAGCAAAATGTGATTACTCGCCTCGCTAAAAAGCACCGCAAACAATGACGCAAAAAACATAAAGATTAGCACAATGCCGATTTTGCGGACATCTTTCACGCCAAACTGCGTGGCATTTTCGATTTGCTTAAAATTTTTTATATCCATATTCCTACCCCTTTTAGAAATGCAAAGATTTTAGCACATTCAAACGCAGAATCTGCTTAATTTTTCGCAGAATCTGCCAAAATTTTTTCGCAGAATCTAGCAATTTTAAAGTCAAAATTATAATTTTTCCGCTAAAATACGCAGAATTTTTTTAAAAAGATAGGCGAATATGAAACGATTGACATTAGATAAATCCGCTCCGTTATTTTTCGCGCTGAATGTAGTTTTTAGCGTGTATTTATTTAGCGTGGATATTTTTAGTGCGCTGCTTTTGTTTATTTTTAGCGTTGTGGCATTTTATATTTATAAGCGTGAAAATAAGCATAAAATCCTAAATCTATCAGGTTTTAAAATCCGCGCAGATGTGTTTGAAAAACTGCTATCGCTAATTCCATTTTCCGTGCGTATCACGGATATAAATGGCGTGGATTTGGTTAGTAATGGGCGGATGAACTCAAAATTAGGCGATATTATCAAAGAGTTTAATTTTGAAAACTCAAAAATCATCAAAGCAAAAATTGACAATCAAATTCAGACTTTTTACACATTTAAGGGAAATATCAGCACCAAAGGCGAAGTTGTAGGGCATTTGATAGTTGAACTAGCAATCGATGATATTTTGGCATTTTTAAGCAGTGAGATGATGAAAAATGTCGGCACAAGCGAAAATATCCTAACGGCATTTGATAATATCAATGACGCACTTGCGCTATATGAGATTAAAAATGACGAAATTGGCGCGCTTTATGTGGCAAGTCCTAGTTTTTATAATCTAATCTCGCCAAAAGGGGCAGATTCTGCGTTTTTGGATTTATTTAATAATAGCGAGAAAAAGCGGGTGGATATTATCTTTGATGGGATTGGCAAAGAACCCATTTTATTTGAAACGCTAATGGGCGATGAAGCACTGCCTGTGGAGATTTACGCAAATATTTTTACGCTAAATAATAAAACTCTGCTAAATTTAAGCATTCGCAATATTTCAATCCGCAAAGAGCACATAAGAAAGCGCGATAGAGAGCGCATTATAAAGATTAAGGAAAATGAGCGAATGCAAAAAATCCAAATGCTTTATTTGACGCTAAATAAAATAAACGAGATTCTGCGCCTAATTAAAAGCAATATCGATGAGTTTGCAAACCATCACAACGAACTGCGAGGCGAACTCATCAAAATCGCCGATTTGCATAACGCAATCATTGACTCCATAAATCAAAGCATACATTTTTATAGTCAAACAGACATTAAAACAATGGTAAATATCGCTGAACTCATCGCCACCACAAAAAAGACAATTTTCCCGCAATCGCTAATCAACAATAACCACATAAATTTCACGCAAAAAACAGCAACTCACAGCATTTACTGCGATAAAAACGCGCTAAAAGCGGTGCTTGTCACGATATTTAGCAACGCGTTAGAGCATATAAGCATCGTTAAGGGAAGCAATTTTTACGGGCAGATAAATGTGCAATTAGAGGATTTGAACGATTACAGCGTGCTTTTGAGTATCGAGGATAATGGCGGTGGCATCGAGGAAGAATATCTCAAACGAAGTTTCGATATGTTTTACACAACTCGCGCCGGCAGGGCAGGACTTGGACTTAGTGCGTGTAAGATTTTTGTCGAAGATTTGCTTTATGGCGAGATTATGGCGATGAATACGGAGGATGGATTTAGGATTGAAATCACTCTCCCAAAAGACGGCATAAAAAATGAAGTTGGGGGGGGGGATTTTGTAACCTTTGGTGCAGAATCTAAGTAGATTCTGCGCTCAATCTCATATAAAATTTCAAAAAAAGGCAAAAATATGGCAAAAAATATCAGCTACAAGGACTCTGGCGTAAATATCGATGAGGGCAACGCGCTTGTAGGCGGGATAAAGGCACTCGCAAAAAGCACCTTTGATAAGCGCGTGGTGGGCGGAATCGGCTCATTTGCGGGAGCTTACGCGCTAGATAGCGATTTGCTAAAAAATATCAAAAATCCCGTGATTTTAGGCGCGACAGATGGCGTAGGCACAAAGCTAAAAATCGCCATAGACGCGGGGCGATTCGATACAATCGGCATTGATTTAGTGGCAATGTGTGTGAATGATTTGATTTGCAACTTCGCCACACCGCTGTTTTTTTTGGACTACTACGCCACAGGGCATTTGGATAAAGACGCCGCGCTTTGCGTGATAGGTGGCATAACAGAGGGTTGCAAGGAAGCAAAATGTGCGCTTATCGGCGGAGAGAGCGCGGAAATGCCTAGTATGTATAAAAAAGGCGACTTTGATTTGGCGGGATTTGCAGTAGGAATCGCCGATAGAAGCGACATAGAAACGCCCCGCGCTTTGCAAAAAGGCGATATTTTAATCGCGCTCCCTTCAAGTGGCATTCACTCAAATGGCTACTCGCTCGTGCGTGAAGTGCTTTTCAACGCCTTAAAGATGAAGTTTGATGATGAAGTGGGAGGCGAAAAACTTGTGGATATTTTGCTAAAACCTACAAAAATTTATGTGAGCGATTTTTTGCGCGTGAGTGGCAAAATAAAGGCTTTGGCGCATATCACAGGGGGCGGAATCGTGGAAAATCTGCCACGCATTTTTGGCAAAAATATCGGCGCAAAGGTAGAAAAAAGCGCGATTCGCACGCACGAAATCTTTAAAATCATCGCACAGCGCGTAGATTCACGCGAAATGTATCGCACATTTAATATGGGCGTGGGAATGATTTTAGTCGCAGACAAGGACAATGCGGACTTTGTGATAAGCAAAACAGACGGCTACATAATCGGCGAAATAGTGCAAGGAAGCGGGGTAGAGCTATGGTAAGATTAGGCGTAAATATCGACCACATTGCGACTTTGCGTGAGGCGCGGAAAATAAATGAGCCAGACCCATTAGAGGCGATTTTTGCGGTAAAAAATGCGGGGGCGCACCAAATAACAATCCACCTGCGCGAGGATAGACGGCATATAAGCGACTTTGATGTGCGCCGTATCATCGAATCTGCGCCCTTGCCCGTGAATGTCGAATCAAGCACAAATAGCGCGATTATCGACTTTTTGATAGCGCAAAAGCCACACAGCGTTACGCTTGTGCCTGAAAATCGCGCGGAAATCACCACAGAGGGCGGATTGAAGCTAGGCGAAAATCTACGCCCTACGATTGCAAAACTGCGCGAATCTAACATAAAAGTTTCGCTTTTTATCGATGCAAAAATTGCTGACACAGAGTTCGCAAAGTCGCTTGGGGCGGACGCTATCGAGCTTCACACGGGCAAATTTGCAAATCTATATTTGGCAAAAAACACAAATCTAAATCGCACTCCAAATCGAATCGAAATGGATTCGCAGAATCTAGCGCAAAATTTAAGCGATTCATTAAAAGAATTGCGTGATTCGGCAAAAAAAGCAAAGCAATTAGGGCTTGAAGTTTTCGCAGGGCACGGGCTAAACTACCAAAATGTGCGTGAGATTGTGGCGATAGATGAAATCACAGAGCTAAATATCGGGCATTCGATTGTCGCAAGAGCGGTATTTGTGGGGTTTGAGCGAGCTATTAAAGAAATGTTAGATTTGATTCGCACCTAAAATTTGTGCGAATTGTGAGTGATTTTGGCGATTATACGAATCTAAAAGCGAGAATCTATCGCAATTTACGACATTTAAAGGGGAAAATTTGAAAAAAGTTGCCATAAGCATAGGCGATATAAACGGCGTGGGCGCGGAAATCGCGCTAAAAGCGCATAGTGAGATTAGCAAAATCATAAAGCCTGTGTATTTTGTGGATTTGAGCGTGATTGAATGTGCGTCAAAGTTGCTAAAATACGACATTCCACGCGATTTTGAAGTGCGCGAAATCGCCCCTTTTTGCTCTAACAATTTGCGCGAATCGATTGCCAAAAACACGCTGATTTGCCCATCCACCGCCACCAAAGAGAGTGGCGAATATAGTTTTGTGAGCTTTACGCAAGGCGTGAGCGCGGTAGAGAGTGGCGAGATGGACGCCATTTTAACGCTACCGATTAACAAATTTGCGTGGAAATGCGCTGGGATTGATTTTGTCGGGCATACGGAGTTTTTACGCGCTCATTTTGGGGCAAAAAGTGCAGATTCGCGGAGTGATTTGGCTAAAAATTCGCAAACTTTGCGCAAAAACTCACAAGATTCGCACAGCGATTCGCAATATTCGCGCCAAAATGGCATTATGATGCTAGGGTGTGATGAAATGTTTGTCGCGCTTTTTACCGACCATATCCCGCTAAATGCGGTGGCTTCGCATATCGAATTTAATGCGGTGCGGGATTTTTTGCTTTCATTTCACGCGCATTTTAGCTTTGAATCCGCGCTTGTTTTGGGGCTAAATCCACACGCGGGGGATGGCGGAGTTTTGGGGAGCGAAGATGAGATTATCCAAAATGCGCTTGCTTCGGCAAATAAGGCGATTGGCGCAAAAGTTTATAAAGGCGTAGTTGCGCCTGATTCGGCGTTTCGCGCCCAAAATCGCGCGAAATTCAAAGTCTTTGTCGCAATGTATCACGACCAAGGATTAAGCGTCCTAAAAGCCCTATACGCAGAAAAAAGTATCAATGTAACGCTAGGAATCCCAATCCTGCGCGTCTCTGTCGAGCACGGCACAGGCTTTGACATAGCATACAAGGGGATTGCAGGGATAGACAGCTATAAAGAAGCGGTAAGATTTATTGCAAAGCATTGAAATATGTTGCGCTTCGCACAAGGTATTTTATCCCACTAGCAAATTCGCAGAATCTTTGCTATAATCGCAATTTTTGGAGAGAAAGATGAAAAATATCGCTGTGATTATCCCCTGTTACAACGAAGAGAAAAGCATTGTTGCAGTCATCGATGAAATATTTGCGACTTTGCCGAATGCTAAAATTTATGTCTTTGATAATAATTCTACGGACAAAAGCGCGGATTTGGTTAGAACAAAAATAGCGCAAATCGCGCAAACACAAACAGATTATGGGGGGGGGGGAATCGCCTAAATGCAATAATGCCGAATCTGCGAATCAAACAAAAATCGCAGAATCTAAATTAAATTCTACCCACCCCCTAGCCCCCTCCGCAAGGGAGGGGGAACAATTCGATTCAGCCTTTGCACGAAATAGAGATTCTGCGAATTGCCACGAATCGCTACGCGATGCAGGGTTTGCAAGCAAATCTCGTAATGACAATTATGACTTGCGCGGAAGTATTGTGAGTGAGAAATCGGGGTTGTGCAGCCACGAGCAAGGAAATAAGACTGATAGTCAATGGTTGCTTCGCTTCGCTCGCAAATCCTACGGATTGACGAAGCGAGTGGCAAATCTCCCCGATTTATCACCACAAGACAATCGCGCCAAACTTTACCTTCGCTCCACTCCCACGCAAGGCAAAGGCGCGGTTATCGCCGATGCGTTTGCACTCATAGAAGCTGATATTTATATAATGATTGATGCGGATTTGGAGTGCGATACGAGCATTTTGCCCCGCGCATTGCAAATCTTTAAAGAACAAAATTTAGATATGCTAAATATTGCCCGAAGCGCAGATAGCGCGAATCTCTACCGCAAGGGGCATAGCTTTGGCAACGCACTTTTTACCAAAATCGCGCAAATGCTCTTTGGCGTTAGCTTAAAGGACTTATTAAGTGGCTATCGCATTTTTTCACGCGCCTTTGTCAAAACATTCCCCGCCACAAGCAAAGGCTTTGAGATTGAGACAGAGCTCAGCGTCTTTGCACTTCAAAGCGGTTTGCGTATCGGTGAAATCACAGCACCTTATCGCTCACGGGTTGCAGGTAGCTTCTCAAAACTCCGCACATTTAGGGACGGATTTAAGATTTTATCGATGATAATGCAACTATTTTTTACCGAACGCCCATTATTTGTCTTTGGAATCGCGTCATTTGCGTGTTTTATAGTCGCATTTGCGCTTGGTGTGCCTTTGGTGGTAGAGTTTATGCAGACTTCAAAAGTGCCACGCTTCCCTACGGCGTTTGTCTGTGTGGGATTTGGCGTAGTGGGCGTGGTGCTTGGAATCGCGGGACTTTTGGCACATTTGGTTGTGCGCGGGATTAGGGAAAATAGGCGATTTTTTTATTTGGCAAATAAGGGCACAGATTCGTCATTGCGATGGCGACAGCCCGAAGCAATCCACGAATCAAACATAGATTGCCACGAATCGCTATGCGATTCTCGCAATGACAAGCGAAACTAAAATGCACTCCACAAAGCGACAATTCGCACTGTATTTGATTTTGGGCGGAATCCTTACGCTTTGCGAGTGGGCGGGATTTTACGTGCTTACTTTTATCGCACAGATTCACTATCTAATTTCAAGTGTCATAATGTTTGTGGCAATCTCTGCGCTTGGGCTCTTTGTGTATAAAAGGGCGATTTTTGGGTGTTCGCATTTGAGTTTGGGGCGTGAAATAAGTGCGATTTATGCAATCAATATCTTTGGAATCGCACTAAATAGCGTGATTTTGTGGCTTTGTGTGGAGTTTTTTGGCGCAAATGCAATGCTTGGCAAAATCATCGCTTCGTTTTTGGTGGCATTTTATAGCTTTTTTGCAAGAAAGCGATTCGTATATCGTAGTCAAAATCCCAAAAACCCCCTCCCTTGCGGAGGGGGTTTGGGGGTGGGCAATAATTCACATCAAATCTCAAAAAAAGGACGAAAAAATGAGTAATTTTAGGACAAAAATGGCGAATCTAAAATCACTTTTCGCACTTCCAAAGTGGCTAAAAGTCTTTTTAATCGTTTTAAGTGCGATTTTTGCGGTGGGAATAATAGGCGCGTGTGCGCTAAATATCGCCACAAGTGGCAAGATTTACAGCGCGAAAATGTCCTTGCACGAGCAAAAAACTGCGCTAGAGCGCAACGAAATTAAGGGCGAGTTTAGCTACACAGCGCGGATACAATTTCAAAGCCTTGCGGCTTTGCTTCGTTCTCAATCTATCTCAAAGGTAAATGCTCTAAATTTTGCGTGGAATGATAAGATAGATTCGAGCACATTTAAAGATTTTAGCTATGGTGGGCGCAATGTATTTTTTAACTCCACGCAGGATTTGGGAGCTTTGGGACTTGAATCGCTTGGCGTTGTAGAATACAAAGTGGATTTTTATCCGCTAATGCGAAGTTTGGTAAGGTATTTTGTCAATATTTTAGTTTTTGTAATGGTATTTTTTGCGCTGTGGCGTGTGTGTGTGTGGATTTATTGCGCTCTTTGCCACCAAAACGCCTTGAATCTATGCAAAAAATCGCACTCACACGCAAAGACTACGCCTTTTTAGGATTTGCATTTGCGCTATGTGCTGGGATTTGCGCTTTTAGCTTTTGGCTAGGATTTCCGGGATTTATAATGGATTCTGATACTTTTCGTGTGCTAAATTTTGATACGAGCAATTATGGACCCATTACAAACTCCCTATTTATTGGGCTTCTATCGCTAATTTTTGGCACACACACATTTTATTTCTTTTTGCTAAATAATCTAATGCTTTATTTGGGGATTTGGTTTTTGATTGCTGGATTTTATCTGCGATATAAAAGCATTTTTAGCCTTGCTCCGCTACTTATCGCATTTGTCGGTAATATTTATTTGGGTAATTTTATTTCGATGAATTATATTTTGATGGCAAATTTTATCTTTTGTGCGTATAGCATTATTTTATTTTTGATTTTGGCAGGGGAATTTGTAGGCAAAAAGATTTGCACTCTGCTTTGGATTTTAATATTTGTGCTTTTATTTTTAGGACTTTTATGGCGACATAATGCCATTTTTAGCGCGTTCCCTGCATTTTTTATCATTATTTATTTATGGCTAAAAAATCGTGGTTTAGATTCTGCGATATTTTGCAAATTCAGCGCAAAACTCATCATTTTAAGCGCGATTTTGTGTTTGGCGATTGTAAGTGGTTTTCCAAAAGCTTTTTCCAAAGGTTCAAATCCGCAAAATCATTTGCTTTTATTGCAAATCGCTGGAGCTTGTGTGCCTAGCGATGATAAATCTTGCTTTAAAGATTTGTGGTATGAAAAGGGTGCAAATTTTGATGATGTCAAAAAAGCCTATCGTAGCAATCCACTAAATGGCGATTTGTATAGTGGATTTGGTGGGAAAATGTTTGGCTATGGCACGCTAAATGGACTGACATTTTCGTGGATAAAAGCCATTTTAAAGCACCCTATAAATTATACAATGCACGAAGCACGATTTTTCAAAGCAATGTGGTGGCAAAATCCACGCGATGATGATATAAATGGCTTTGTTCGCTCTGTTGTAAAATCGCCACAAACAATTCAACAACAGCCAGATAAATGGCGCACAGAGTCGCTTAAAAACTATCCCAAAAATGAATGGAGCATTACTTTTAGCCCCGTGAGAGAGAAAATCTATTCGTTTCTTTATGAAAATCTGCCCGTGCTAAATCACGCTATTTTCGTGGCTTTGGGGTTTGTGTTGTTTGTAACAAGTGGATTTTTGATTGTGCGGTGGCGCAAATGTGAGTGCGATAAATCTTTGCTAATCTTTACCTTTGCAAGTGCGCTTACCGCATTTGCAAGTGCGACAATCATCGCTGGTATGGCAATCGTTACACATTCGCGTTATATGAGTCCTGTGGCGATTTTTAGCATAATTGCGCTTGTAGGTTTCGTGGCGGTTATAGCAGATTCTGCGAAATGTAATAAAAACTCATAGATTCTGCAATGCGCACAAAAAAATCATAGATTCTGCGTTTTTATGCAAAAATCGCAGAATCTAGCGCAAATTCTCAATTTTTTTATGCAGTTTTATAATCTCGCTTCCTATTTTGTTTATTTCCATAAACTTCTCTTTTGCGCCACGCGCAAAGTCCTGCGGGATTTCGATATCATAAAGTTCATTTATATTGATACTTTTTCGCTCACTTTTTACGCACAAATCGCGCAAGAGATTCTGCGCCCTTTTGCTAAACAAAAAGCAAAATAATCCATACGCTTCATCCTCGCTTTTTGCGCGAAGCACGATAATGCCGGCGTTTGCCACCATTGGATTTTTGCTTTTATTTACAATCGTAATCTTTGGATGCACCCCGCGCAAGGACAAAAGCACATCAAATGCGCGTAATTTATTTTTCTCAATCTTATCTTTATCGCCGATATGCGCCTCAATCGCCTCGCAGTCGATGAATCCATATTCATTAAAATTCACAATGCCGATGTTCGTGTAACTTTGCGCGTTTGACTCTTTTGTGCTGTAAATCCGCACCCCACGAAAAATCTTTACCCCGATGCTTTTTATGCTGTGCTTTGGCGTTTTCTTTTGTTGCAAAAGATAGTTTTGCACGCGCAAATCATCAATGTCAATTTGCGAATACGGCGTGAATTTAGAATACTGCGAATTTTGCCTATTTCGCAGAATCTCTAAAATTTGCTGTGTGTTTGTTAAGTGATTGTATTTCCCCTCTTTTTTGTGGAAATTTGACGCATCAATATGCAAAATGCCATCATTATTTTTTGAAATCACCATCAGCGAAAATTCCGCGCTATCGTGAGGGAAAATATTATTTGGCAGTTCGATAATCGCCTCAATTAGGCACTTTTGGCAAAGGATTTCCTTAAACTTTTCCTCCACCGAAGTTTTTTTGAGTATTTGATTTCGCAAAATAAAAACGCCCTTGTCCCTCAAATACGAAATGCCATTTATTATAAAACTAAGTTCAGGCACACTTTTTGTGATAAGTCCCCACTGCGCGAATCGCTCATTATGCTTCAAATCCAAAATGCCTATATAAATATCGCGTGGCGGGTGGCAGATAATCTTGCTAAACTTGCGATTTGGCGGGAAAATCTGCTTTTTTAAAATATTATTGACAAATAAATTACTCGCATCAATTTTTATCGCCTTTAAAATCAGTCGCGCCACGCGGTCTAGTTGCATATCTAATTCCTCGCCATAAATGCTAAAATGCCGTGCTTTGTGCGTGAGTGCGAGAAACAGCGAACCAATCCCATAGCAGGGATTATAAATCTCATCATTTTCGCTCAAATCCAAAATATCTGCGATTAGATGATTGATTTCTAATGGCGTGGAAAATGCGTAGAGTTTATTTATCGTTTGCTTTTGTGAGATGGTGTTGATAAAACTCTCAATATCGCTATTTGTGGGATTTATCTCATCTACCATTCGCAGAATCTTAATGAAATTTACATTATTATTTGGCGCGACATAGAGATTTCCAAGCAGATTCTGCAAGGCGATATTTATATCAAATCCGATTTCTTTGCGCTTTTTGGCGCGATTTAGCAAAATGCGAATGTCATCTGGCGCGTGGATTTTGAGATTTATAAACCCAAGCGCAATGCAAAGCACATCCAAAATGTCGCTGTGATAGCGTTTGAGATAGTTAAACATAAGTAGCATTTGTTGCATTTGCGTCCTTTGAAAAGTGAAATTAACTTGATATTATATAATTTTTATTATAGAATTGCGAATTAAAATTTATCAAATACGATTTGTGTTTGTAATTTATCGTAAATTTATGGCGGTTGATGTTAGAAATATAAGACGCCAAAAAGGATTTGATTTGAAGGAAAAAGTGGATTTAGTGATGGAAAAAATGCTTGGAGATTCTGCGTTTTTAAGCTATGAAATCGTCCCGCAAAAGGCATTTAGTGTCGAATCAATTTTGAAAAGCATAAAACAAAGCGCGGTTTTTGGGGAAATCGATGCCTTTGTATGCACGGATTCGCCACTCTCACGGCTAAAACATAGCGCGATTTTAGCAAGCATAAAAGTCCAAAATTTTTTAAACAAACCCGCCATTTGCACGATAAGCGCGAGAGATAAAAATTCCATTGCGATTCAAGGCGAGATTTTGGGATTAAATGAATTTGAAGTGCGAATCTTTCTTGTGCTTCGTGGCGACCCGATAAAATTAGGCGACAATCCACAAGCAAAGGCGGTTTTTGAGGGCAATAGCTTTATGCTACTTGAAATTATCCGCGCACTAAATAACGGCGTGGATTTGGGCGGTGCGAAAATCAAGGATTTTGGGCGCAGAATCTACCCGCTATCTGTGGCAAATGCTTACGCAAATGATATGGAAAATATCGCCAAAAAAATGCGCAAAAAAATCGCGCTTGGCGCACTTGCGCTAATCACGCAACCCATTTTTGACGCCAAAAACGCCAAAGATTTACTTGCGATGATGGCACGAATCAACGCTGATTTAGGCACAAATGCGAAGTTAATCTTTGGATTTTATCCAATAACTAGCCTAAAAACGGCGGAATTTTTATATCACAAATTACCGGGCTGTTTTATGCCACAATCGTGGATTGACGCGCTACGGGACGCAAATGGGGATTTGGAGATTGAGCGCAGAATCGGAGTTGAATTAAGTAAAAATTTATATAAAGAAATCTCCGCTTTGCACCCAAAGATTCACTTTATGTGCGGAAATAAGATAGAAATAGCAGAACAGATTGTAGTATAATGCGAAATTGCATACCCCAGAACAAATTGCCCCGCCAAAGAAGCAATGCTTTACAAATTAGCCAAGCTAGAGAGTTCAAGCAAGACCCGCCACTAGTCGCTTGAATCTAGTGGCTTGGCTTATCTTAATAGCACCTATTGACTAGCACAAAAAATACTAGTATAATTACTACCAAGATTTTTCTGGAAATCTTGCTTTTCATAGCCTCACCTCCTTTTTTGGATTTGAGGCTACACTAGGGAGGTCGCAACTCTCTAGTGCAACCTCGAGCGAAATTATACAATAATCTTAAATCATTTTGCTACAATACGCGGGTTAAATAATATCACAAGGATTTATAATGAAAAAAGTTGCCTTGCTTATGAGCGGTGGCATAGATAGCTCATACAGCGCGTATTTATTGCGCCAAAATTACGAAGTTTATGGCATTTATTTGAAGCTACACAACAACGACAAAAAACACGATTTTTTTATCCAAAAATGCCAAAAAGTCGCGGCGAATCTAAATATCGATTTTCGCGTCATCGACTTGCGAACGGCATTTAAGGTAAAAGTCTATGATTATTTTATAGCTTCGTATAAAAACGCGCAGACGCCAAATCCTTGCGCGATGTGCAATCCAAATATAAAATTTGGGCTTGGATTAGAAAAGGCTTTGGAGTTGGGCTGTGAGTTCATCGCAAGCGGACATTATGCGCAAATCAAGCGCATACAGGGCAAAAACTACATTCAAGAGGCAGTGGATAAAAGCAAAGACCAAAGCTATTTTCTCTTTGGAATCTCGCAGTTTGCCAAAGATAGGCTCATTTTCCCGCTTGGCGACAAACTCAAAGAAAATGTCAAAAAAGAAGCATTTGCCAAAATGTCGTGGTTTGGGGAGTTAGCGGACTATAAAGATTCGCAAGAGATTTGCTTTGTGGAAAAAGACTACATTGACACGCTAAAAAATGAGCTAAATATCGAGCAAAAAGGCGCGATTCGCAACTTGCAAGGCGAACAAATCGGCACACACAAAGGCTATATGCAATACACCATCGGCAAACGCAAGGGACTAGACATTCCGCTGTCCTTAAAGGCGCAGTATGTGGTAAAAATTGACGCGGGGCGCAATGAAATCATCGTAGGCGACAAGGCGGACTTGCTAAAACGCGAAATACGCGCAAAGTCGCTTATGCCGTGTGATTTAGAGGACGGCGAGTATCGCATAAAGATTCGCTATCGTAGCAACGCGGTTCGCGCAAATCTGGCATTTAGTGGCGATAAGATTCGCGCAACGCTATTAGAGCCCGTGTATGGCGTAGCAAACGGGCAGGGACTGGTGATTTATAAAGATGATATTGTGTTGGGAGGTGGGTTTATAGAGTCGTCAATTTAGATTCACGTGTTTGTAGGCACAATTTGTATTTACTGAAAGAAACTGCACTTCGTTTGCTTACGGACACAAAAGTCCGCTATCATTTATATAGTTTCGCTAAAATCACGCCTTTATCGCCTCAAATAGTGCGAAAGTTAGCTCTTTTAGTCCCCTTTTTTGAATGCTTGAAATTTGCAAAATAAATTTTTGTGGGTTTTGCAAAGCATTCAAATGCGCCTCCAAATCCGCTATGTCGCGCAAAAAATTCGCATTGATTTGCTCTGCAATGTCGCTTTTTGAAATGGCAATGCCAAAATTTTTGCTAAAAAGTTCGCTTGAAAACTTCGATAATTCGCCTCGCAAACTTTCAAACTGCGCTACCAAACTATTATTTTGGTGGCTATTTTGACGGCTATTTTGGCGCGTGGAGTCTAGCACAAATAGCAAAAATCGCGTCCGCTCGATATGCTTTAAAAATTGCAATCCAAGCCCCCGCCCGATACTTGCGCCCTCTATTATGCCCGGAATGTCCGCCATCACAAACGATTCTAATTCGCTCACTTCCACAACGCCCAAATTTGGGATTAGCGTGGTAAATTCATAATCCGCAATTTCGGGCTTTGCGTTTGATAGCGTTGAAATTAGCGTGGATTTGCCGACATTTGGGAAGCCCACTAGCCCCACATCGGCGATTAGTTTTAGCTCTAATTTGATATGCAAACTCTGCCCTTTTATCCCGCGTTGCGCGTAGGTGGGCGTTTGATTCGTGGCGTTTTTAAATCTTGCGTTGCCAAGTCCGCCTTTTCCGCCGACTAAAAGCGTGAGTTGCGAATCTGTCCTATCCAAATCTGCGATTAGTTTATCGCCCTCAAAATCAAAAATCTGCGTGCCTAGCGGGACTTTTATGATGAGATTTGCGCCGTTTTTGCCTTTGCAGTTGCGACTGCTCCCTTGTGCGCCGTTTTGGGCTTTATAGTGCTTTTTGCCACGAAATTTTGAAAGCGTATCGGCGTTATTATCGACTTCAAAGATTATATCGCCGCCTTTTCCGCCATCTCCGCCATCAGGTCCGCCTTGAATGACGAATTTTTCGCGCCGAAAGCTAACCGCCCCCGCGCCTCCATTGCCAGAACTCACAAAAATATCAACGCTATCAACAAACATTTTGCATTCTTATATTTAACTCGCAGAATCTAAATCCACAAATCGCAGAATCTAGCGCAATTCACGCACTTAAATCTCATAAGATTCTGCAAATCTCACTAAATTCGCAGAATCTAGCGGACTTTTGCGACACTTTGCAAAATATGATTAGTTTGCCTCGCTTGCGATGACGGAGACTTTTTTGCGATTTTTGTCCTTGCGCGAAAAGCTAACCACGCCATCAACTAGCGCAAAAATCGTGTGGTCTTTGCCAAGTCCGACATTGCTTCCTGCGTGGATTTTCGTGCCTCGTTGCCTAATGATGATATTTCCTGCGCGGACAAACTCCGAGCCAAATTTCTTTACGCCAAGTCTGCGTCCCGCTGAATCGCGGTTGTTTTGGGTGCTACCCTGTCCTTTTTTATGTGCCATACCTTAATCCTTTCTATAAATTTCTACTTGCTAATATCCACGATTCTAGCGCGTGTAAAGTCGCGTCTAAATCCTCGCTTCGTCTTGCTGTCCTTGCGTCTGCGCTTTTTAAAAGTGATGACTTTTTTTCCGCGCCCGTGATTGATAACTTCGATTTTAACTTTAGCACCCGCCACAAATGGCGTCCCAACGGCGATTTTCTCGCCCTCTACTATCGCTAAAACTTCCGTAATTTCAATGCTTGATTTTGGCTCAAGGTCTAATCTATCAAGTAGCAGAATGTCCCCTACTTGCGCCTTGTATTGTTTGCCTCCATTCTTAAATATTGCTTGCATTGGCTTGTCCTTCAATTTTGAAATTAAAAAGCGTGAATTTTATAATAATTTGGTTTATTTTTTTCTTAAAAAGTTTATAATTTATAGTATAATTTCGCATTTTTTTAAAAATTAACACCGATTCGTAAAGGACTGCGATGAAAAAACTTGCATTTTTAGGGCTTATCTTTTGTGTGAATTTAGGCGCAAATGACATTTACAATTTAGTCGATGAATACCGCAAAGGCGGGATTGCAAACATAAAATCCACACTTGAAAAATACTTTTTAGACAAAAATTATTGGAGCAATTATCTTGCAAAAAAAGACACAAGTTTTGGATATTTTGAAAATATGAATTTTATTTTTGTCGCTTCTAAAAAATCGCAGAATCTCGCCCTTTATGAAATTAAAGGCGACAAAATAAACTTGCTAAACAAAACAAATGCGATTTTTGGCTCAAAACAAAGCGATAAATTTAAAGAGGGCGATTTGGCAACGCCGATTGGCGCGTATGATTTGACACATAAACTGACGAATTTAGACCAATATTACGGACCTTTGGCGTTTGCGACTTCATATCCAAATCTCTATGATAGATTGCAAAAAAAGACGGGTGGCGGGATTTGGATTCACGGATTGCCCCTAAATGGCGATAGAGACAAATTTACCAAAGGTTGCATTGCGATTGATAATAAGACGCTTTTGGGCTATGAGAGCGCGATTGATTACAAAAAGGCGATTCTTATCACATATCCAAACGAAGTCAAAGAAACCTCCAAAGACGCCCTAGCGGTGATTTTGCAAGGGCTTTTTGTGTGGCGCGATGCGTGGGTAAAGAATGATTTGGAGGCGTATTTGAGCTTTTATGATGAGAATTTCACGCGCTTTGATGGTATGAAAATCGCGCAGTTTAGGGACTTTAAGAAAAGCGTGTTTGCTAAAAATGAGAGCAAAACAATCGATTTTAGCGACATAAATATTGCGCCATATCCAAACGAATCGGGGCTAGATTTGTATCGTGTGCGCTTTTTGGAGGACTATAAAGCAAAGGGTGGATATAAATTTAACGGCACAAAAGAGCTGTATGTGGTGGTGAGTGCGAATAAAATGAAAATTTTAGTAGAGCGATAGGGCGATAAAAGCGAGTAGATTCTGCGATTTCGCAGAATCTAGCACGAAAAACGCAGAATCTATAATACGCATTTCATAGAATCTAAATCAAAAATCTGTGCGAGATTCTGCGATTCGCACGAAAATCGCAGAATCTTACACAAAAACTTCACAGAATCACACGCAAAAATCACAGAATCTAATGTATGGATTGCCACGATTCTGCTTCGCAGAATCTCGCAATGACGAAATATTTTGGATTCTTCACACAAATCTAGCGCGGAAGTATCGTGAGTGGAGTTCGTGGGTTGTGCCGAAAAATTCGAGCGAAGATAGGACTTGGGAGTCCATCGAGCGAGAATTTTTCAAACTCCCGCGAAATCTGCCACGAGACAATCGCGTTTTTAAAAATCCACGATATAGCGAATCGTTATCCTATACGGATTATTTATCGTATATCCCGGGCGGTCGGCAAAATTCGTGCCACCACCATTAGCCCTAATTACATCAGGGTTTGGCGTAGCTTTGTAGTCAAGCAATGGAAATTTCGCATTTATCTCGATATTATGTCCTATGTAAAAGATAGGCACACGGCATACGCGCTTACCATTGACGAAATCATCACAGACTCTAGCTCCCGTGCGCCGAATCTTTTGAAAAATCACAGCGCGAAGCCCCACAGAAGCATTCACATTAAAAAAATGCTTTGCGTCATCTGCCAAGCCAATGGGCTGTCCAGCCGAATTATATTGCGCTAGATATTTGCTAACGGCATTTTTATCAAAGCTAGTCCCGCCAAAGCCCATTCCGCCTAGCATTCCAATAGCCCAGTGCGTCGTCTCATAAAAGTCGATTAGCAAGTCCGCATTTAGCGTATAATCCACAAAGCCAATTTCTTGCTTGTTAGAAGCAAATGATACGGGTTGATAATGCTGAATCCCTATATTTCCATAGTAGCGAAATCCCACCCAATCATTTAAAAAATGCTTGTAGCCGACTAAAAATTCCCACGCAACGCCCCAATCCTTTGCGCTTGTCGCGGTTATGACTTGATTTTGATTGAAAGCACCATTGCCTATATTTTTGACAAACGCAGAATCTGAATATTTTTGCTCAATCGTGCTAAGTCCAGCACCCACTCCAAAGCCAAAAAGCCAATTTGTAGGCTCTTTGGCAACGAGTGCATTGCCTAAAATGCCCCCCCCAGCGCAAAAATTAGCAATGCTTTGACAATCAAATCAAGTGGAGCAAATAGCCTACCCGTAACGCCCGCCATATTTTCTTACAAACCCCTTAAATAAATGTAGGCGATATATCGTCCAATATTTAATGATTTTTTAACGCCATTTTGACAAAGTGAAAATTTATGCAAAATAAAGCAAAATTTTAATTAAATTTAAACTTTATTTGTGGTAAAATCCCGCCTTTGAATCTAAATTTTGTAATGAGCAATGGCTCTTAAATCACACACATTAGGGACTAAAATGAAATATTACAGATTTTTACTCGCAGGTTTTGGCACTGCTTTTATTGTAAGTGCGATTTTGGTAGGCAATCTCTTTGCCAAAGGCAACTCCAACCAATCGCGCCTTGATGGTTATAGCAAGATTCGCACGGTGATTTCAAATATCGAAAATTACTATGTCGATGATATTTCTATGAATGAGATTGTAAATAAAGCAATCAGCGGACTTTTGAGCAATTTGGATGCGCATTCGGCATATCTCACGCCCAAAGAATACACGGATTTAAAGGTGCAAACAAGCGGACATTTCGATGGAATCGGCATTCAAATCTCTATGAAAGATTCAGCACTTACTATCATTTCGCCAATCGAAGGGACTCCGGGCGACAAAGCGGGACTAAAAGCAGGTGATGTGATTTTAAAAATCAACGACCAAAGCACACTAAATATGACAATCGATGATGCCGTGAATCTAATGCGTGGTAAGAAAAAAACGAGCGTAAAACTCACCATTATCCGCAAAGGCGAATCAAAACCGCTTGTTTTTGACATACAGCGCGATACTATTGAGATAAATTCTACTTATGCAAAAAAGATTGATGGGACGCCCTATCTCTATTTGCGCGTGAATACCTTTGATGAAAAGGTTACCAAAAATGTCGAATCTTTGGTAAAAAACAGCAAATCAAAAGGCATAATTTTAGATTTACGCAACAATCCGGGCGGACTTTTAGAGCAAGCTGTGGGACTTGGCAATCTTTTCATAAAAGAGGGCGTTATCGTCTCCCAAAAAGGCAAAATTAAAAGTAACAATGAAGAATTTAGCGCAAATGGCAAAGCTCCATTTGCCAAAATCCCGCTTGTGGTGCTAGTAAATGGCGGAAGTGCAAGTGCAAGTGAGATTGTCGCAGGAAGTTTGCAAGACCACAAACGCGCAATAATCGTGGGCGAAAATACCTTTGGCAAGGGAAGTGTCCAAATCGTGTTGCCACTTGATAATAGCGACAATGGGGACGCGCTTCGATTAACTACTGCAAGATATTATTTGCCTAGTGGGCGGACGATTCAAGCAGTCGGTATTACGCCAGATATTGTCGTGTATCCGGGAGCTGTGCCAAAAGATGGCGATGATTTTTCAATCAAAGAGGCAGATTTGAAAAAGCACCTCCAAAGTGAGCTAGAAAAGTTGGATAGCGGGGCGCAAACTGCTACGCAACAAAGCGCAAAATCGCCAAAAGACAACAAAAGCAAAACAATCACAAGCGAGGATATTTACAATGACATTCAGCTAAAAAGCGCGATTGACGCGCTAAAAGTGCTAACGGTTGTAGGCATTTCAGGCAAAATCAGCGTGGCAAACAAATAATTTTAAGGGGGCAATTATGAAAAAGTTAGATTTGCTTTATGAAGGTAAGGGCAAAAAGCTATATGCGACAAGCGATGATTTAGCGGTAATTGCGGAGTTTAAAGATGATTTAACAGCGTTTAACGCGCAAAAAAAGGGCAATGAAAAAGGCAAAGGTTCGCTAAACTGCCAAATTAGCACGATTGCATTTAATCTTTTGGAGCAAAATGGCATAAAAACGCATTTTATAAAGTCGCTTGATGAAAATTCTATGCTTTGCAAAAAAGTGCAAATTATCCCGCTTGAAGTAGTTGTGCGCAATGTCGCCACAGGTTCGCTTACCAAACGGCTAGGCATTACGGAGGGCAAAACGCTAGATTTCCCCATCGTTGAGTTTTATTACAAAAATGATGAGCTAAATGACCCGCTTGTAAATGATGAGCATTGCAAGATTATGGGGATTATTGATAGCGACGAGACGGCAGATTTCTTAAAAACTACGGCGCGAAAAATCAATAGCGTTTTGGTGGAGTTTTTTGCAAAGGCGAATCTGCGTTTGATTGACTTTAAAGTCGAATTTGGGCGTGATGAGAGTGGCGCGATTTTGTTAGCTGATGAGATTAGCCCCGATGGTTGCAGACTTTGGGATAAAGATAGCAATAAAAAAATGGATAAAGATATTTTTCGCCAAAGTTTGGGAAATGTCAGCGAGGCGTATAAGGAAGTTTTGGCGCGAATGCAGAGCGTATAAATCGCAGAATCTATATAAGGGCATTTTATGAAAGCAGAGATTGAGATTAGCCTAAAAGAAGGCATTTTAGACCCACAGGCAAAGACGATTTTTAATGCGTTGCATTCGCTAGGATTTGATTGTGTCAAAGATTTAAAAATCACAAAAAAGATGATTGTGGATTTGGACTTACAAGACGCTGATTTGGCGCAGATTCGCGCAGAATCTATGGCAAAAGATTTACTTGCAAATCCTGTGATTGAAAATTACAATATAAAGATTTTGAATTGATAGCGATATTGCGATTTTTAGGCACAAACTGCGAGTTTGATGTGGAATACGCCACGCGTTTTTTAGGCAACGAGTGCGCGATTGTCTGGCATAAAGAAACCGCCCTGCCACACGGGACAAATCTAGTCATAGTGCCGGGGGGATTTAGCTATGGCGATTATCTGCGGTGCGGGGGGATTGCGAAGTTTGCGCCCATAATGAAAGCGGTGAAAAATTTTGCGGACAATGGGGGCTTTGTCTTTGGGATTTGCAATGGTTTTCAAATCCTATGCGAAGCAAAAATGTTGCCCGGTGTGCTTATGCGAAATAAGGACATTGCGTATAAAAGTGTGCTGGGCGAATTTGAGATTTGCGCTAATGACAACGCTTTGCTAAAAAGCTACACTTTGCGTGAAAAAATAAAGCTCCCAATAGCCCACGCAGAGGGGAATTATTATATCGATAGCGCGGGATTAGAGCAATTAAACGCAAACAATCAAATTTTGCTAAAATACACCGCTGATATAAATGGCTCTACTGCGCGAATCGCAGGGATTTGCAATGAAAATAAAAATGTCTTTGGAATGATGCCTCACCCCGAACGCGCCATTGAGCGCGTTTTAGGAAGCGATGATGGCGCAAAAATGCTAAAAGATATTTTTAGCGCAGAATCTAAAATCGCAGAATCTACCGCAGAATCTAATGAATCTAAATTCGCAGAATCTAACATTTTTAGCGTGTGAGTTTGGCAAATGAGCGCAGAATCTACAAAATCAACAAATCCGCAGAATCCGCAGAATTCATCACATTTTTCGCAGAATCTAGCGCAGAATCCGCAGAATCTCGCCAATTTTTCGCAGAATCTATCGCAGAATCCGCAGAATCTCCCCAAAATATTCACGCAGATTCTGCTATTTTTTGCTTTTATTTTGAGTTTTGCGAACGCCGATGAAATCAAATCGCGATTAGTTTATATCACAAGCGAGATTGTCAAACCAAGCGAGTTGCGCTACATAGGCGAGATTGTCGCGGTGAAATACTCCGTGCTTGTGTTAGAGAATGCCGAAGTGCGCTCCATAGGATTTTTAGAGGGCAATGGAGTGGCGATTCAAAATGCGGATTCTGCGTTTGAGACGATGGATGATGGCAGTTTGGAAAAAATCGTGTATTTTAAGATTTTGGATAAAAATTTCGCCTTTCCGCAGTTAGAAGTAATCGTGCAAAACGCAGAATCTAGCGATGTTTCCATCAGCAAAGAAATGCGTGGCACTGCGATAGATTTGCGTCCAAATCATCCAAATTTTAGCGGTGTGGTGGCGGAGAATTTAAAGGTTACGCCAAATGTCCGCGAGTATGACGCAAAAAATAACATTATTTTGCTTGAATTTAGCGCGGAGATGGCGAATTTAGAGGATTTCAAAATCCCGCATTTAAAAAAGCAGGGATTTGAGAGTTTTGAGGGCATTATCACGCGCAGCAACGGACTTTTTTATGTGGTGCTATCAAATCAAATTGCCGCGCTTGATTTTGAATATTTTGACTTAAAATCGCAAAGTTACAAGCAAGAGCATATTAAAAATATCGCCACAAGCACGAGCGTTAGCATAAATCAAGAAATCGCGCCCATAAACAAAGTGCTAATCTTTAAAAATATCGTTATTTTGGGTTTGAGTTTTGTGCTGTTTGTGGCGTTTTTGATTCGCAAAATCCCATTTAAGATTCGCGTCTCTTTGCTTGTGGTGGGCGTTTTGCTGTTGCTTTTTGTGGTGATTAGTGTAAATATCAATGAAAAAAGTTCGATGAAAAATGATAGTTATTTGCGAATCCTCCCTACGACAAATTCTACAATCATCGCCAAAATCCCCGCAAATGCGGAAGTGCAAATCATTAGTCGGCACAATGATTATATAAAAATTTTAACGAAAGATAATAAAACAGGGTGGGTTGAAAAGGCAAGTGTGAAATGAAAGGCGTAATGAGCCGTATTCGCGGGATTTGGGCGGCATTTAGCACACTTGTCATTTTGCCTTTTATAATTTTGAGTTTGTATATTTTTCGCCCCATAAATCGCCCATTTCGCAAGAGTAGCCGTGTATTTTTTTGGCTAAATGGCTTTAAGATGACGCGAATCGGCGACTTTGATAGAAGTGCGCAAATTTTGGTGCTAAATCATCAAGGCATTATGGATATAGCCTATTTGGAGGCTTACTATCCGTGGGATATTTGCTGGGTGGCAAAAAAAGAGCTGGGCGAAGTCCCGCTTTATGGACACGCGCTCAAAGCCCCAAAAATGATTTTAATCGATAGAGAGGACAAAAAATCGCTTATTTACCTAATCAAAGAGGCGAAAAACAAGCTAAATGAGGGGCGAATCCTAGCTATTTTCCCCGAAGGCACACGAAGCAAAGGCGGACGCGACTTTTTGCCTTTCAAAAACGGCGCAAAAATGCTAATTGAAAAATACAAATTAAAAGTCCAGCCCATAGTGCTAGTAAATACAAGAAATTTATTTGACGCTTCGAGCTTAGAGGTGCGCTCACGGAATGCAAGAGCGATTTGTTTGGAGGCTTATACGCCCGATTTTAGCAATCCACAATGGTATGATGACTTGCGCAATAAAATGCAAGAAATTTATCACAAACATTATGATGAGATGAATGCGTAGATTCTGCGGATTCTTTGTCAGATTCTGCGATTTTCGGGCGAGATTCTGCGATTTTTAGGCAAGATTCTGCGAAATTCGTAGAATCTACGATTTTTTTTAACTTACCGCGCAAGATTCTGCGTATCTGTAAATCTTTAAGATTTTAGCGCATTTAGAGTAACGCAAAGTTACTACAAATCTTATAAAAGCCAAAATCTTTAATCCCCTTGCGATAAAACCTCGTGCATTAGGCGCAATGCTAAGTCTTGTTTGCGCGAATCTATCGCAGAATCGCGGGTTTGATTAAGCTCCCGCACTTTTTCGCCCAAATTTTCATTTTCAATCACGCGCTCCATTATCGCATATTCTGCAAAAATCGCCTCTAATGCAGTTTGCAACGCACTTGGAGATAGCTGTGGCAAAATCTTTATCAAATGCTCCAATGGCGAACTCTCAAAAATTTCATCAAAAATATCATTGTTTTTTTGCATTTTATCCCCTAAATCAGCGTGATTCACGCGAATCTTTGCCTAAATCTTTTAGTCGAATCTCTACGGATTTTTGGTGTGCTTCTAATCCTTCACTTTGCGCTAAAATCGCGCATTTATCACCAATCTCACGCATCGCATTTGGCGAAAAACTAATAATGGAGCTTTTTTTGATGAAATGCTCCACACTCAAAGGCGAGAAAAACCGCGCACTACCGCCTGTAGGGAGCGTGTGATTTGGTCCAGCGATATAATCGCCAATCGCCTCAGGCGTGTATGCGCCCAAAAAAATTGCCCCCGCGTTTTTGATAAATGGCAACAAATTGTGCGGATTTTGCGTGGCGATTTCCAAATGCTCAGGCGCGATTTCATTCATCAGCGCGATAGATTCGGCAGTAGATTTAGTGATGATGATTGCGGCGCGATTGTCGATAGATTTTTGTGTGATTTCGCGCCGTTTTAGCGTGGATAGGACGCGCTTTATTTCTGCACTAACGGCGTTTGCGAGATTTTTATCATCAGTTATTAAAATCGCACTTGCCATTTCATCGTGCTCAGCTTGAGATAGCAAATCCATCGCCAAATACGCAGGATTCGCGCCCGAATCTGCGATAATCCCTATCTCACTAGGTCCAGCAATCATATCAATATGGACATCGCCAAATACGAGCTTTTTGGCACACGCTACGAAAATATTGCCCGGTCCCGTGATAGTATCAGCCTTTGCAATGCCGCCTTTTGCGCACCCATAAGCCATAAGCCCTATTGCACTTGCGCCGCCGACTTTGTATGCCTCTTTTATCCCGCAGATGTGCATCGCGGCTAAAAGCATTTGATTTGATTCGCCCTGTGGTGTGGGGGAGCAAACGGCGATTTCGCCCACACCTGCGACAAGCGCAGGGATTGCATTCATCAAAAGTGAGCTAGGATAGGCGGCTTTGCCTCCGGGGATATAAAGCCCTGCACGGGCGATTGGTGTGATTTTTACGCCTAACATTGTGCCATCGCTTTCATAATCCAACCACGAATTTTGCTTTTGCTTTGTGTGAAAATCATAGATTCGGCGGTATGCAAGATTTAGCGCGTCTTTTAAGTCGGCTGATAAGCCATTGTAGGCATTTTCCATATCTTTTGGATTAAATTTTATGTCCTCCAAATTTTTGGGACTCCACTTATCAAACTTCGCAATATGCGCTAAAATCGCTTCTACGCCATTTTTGCGAATGTCATTTAGCAATTCACTCACAATCTTACTCGCATTTTCCAAATCCATATTGCCACGATTTAAAATCGCCTCAAAGTCCGCACGGAACGCCGAATCACTTGTATTTAAAATCTGCATTTTAATCCTTTTTTAAAACAATTTTACAATCATAGCAAAAATTTACACGCTAGATTCTGCAAATCGCAGAATCTGGCACAAAAAAATCAATAAATCGCAGAATCTACAAAAAATTTTACAATAAAAACGCCATTTACGCTCGTGCTACAAGCAGAAAATGCGGATACCAAAGTTTTGGCAAATAAAAATATTCCACGCTAAATCCGTGCGTTTCTAATCGCATTTGCAATTTTTGCGGAAAAATGGAGCGCACCTTTTCGCCATTTATTAGCAAATCGTGCGTTTTATTCATAAAATCCCCAAATTTATGATTTGCATCGATGTCTTTAATAACGATAAACTTCGCTCCCTGCGAGAGAAATACGCTAAAAATCCTATCAAAATCTACGTTATCTAAATGATGAAATACATCACTTGCAAAAATCAAATCAAATTTTTGCGATGTTAGCGAAATATCTCTCTCCAAAATCACATTATCAAACGCCAATTTCGGGGCATAAGTTTCATAAATCGCATCGATTGCAAAAACTCTATTCTGCCCCCCCCCTAATCGCAGAATCTACTTTGTTGCCACCTAATTTTTCTGCAAAATATTCACTCCAAAAGAGCGTCCCTGCGCCAAAATCACACACGGATTTTATTGTGCTAAAATCTATATGTGCCTCTAAAATACCTTTGATTTCATCGCTTGGTAAAATGAATTTTCGCCCAATTTTACGAAATCTATCCAAATATTTATTTGCAAAGCCCATAATTGCTCCATTTTGACTAAAATCGCAGAATCTACCAATCAATCGATTGAATCTTTTCGTTTGCCAAAGGGAAAAGGTAGCTTTTGTTGTAATTTAGGCGGATAATGCCTAGCGAACTCTCATCTTCTGTGCTTTTTACAAACATTATGCTTCCGCCATCACGCGAAAAGCGCGGGATTTGATTTACGCCACTTGCCGTTAATCGCCTAATATAGTCGCTTTTGGTAGAAATCAAATATAGATTAAAGATATTTGGTCCAAACTCATTTGCGCTCTCTCTGCTTGAATACACGATATATTCGTTGTGTGCGCTTGCAGAGCTATTGTTGCGCCCGTGATAGACTAGCTGTGTAATAAGGCGCGATTTTAAATCTAACGAAAAAATATTTGGATAGCCAAGTCTGTCGCTAATAAACATTATGCTTTTTTCGCCATTTATGAAATTTGCGCCCACATCAATGCCGTTGTAATTTGTCAGCTTTGTATTTTGCTTTGTTGTCATATCGTAGAGATAAATATCTGTTTGCCCCTTTGGTGCCATAGTTATCAGCACTTTTTTGCCATCTTTGCTGACATCACTTGCGATTATTAGCCCATCGCTAGATAGCAATCGCTCCATTTTGCCTGTGTAGATATTGTAGCGCACAAGGGTTGGCTTTGGCAGATATTTGGTAAATAAAATCGTAGTTTGCTCCAAATCCACCCATTTTGGGAAAACATTTAGCCCCTCGCGAATTATCGCACTTTGATAAGTTAGCGTATAATCAGCAATCACAATGTAGCTCTCTTTGGATTTCGTATATTTTGAAAAAACCACGAATCGATTCATCCAATCAATGCTGGGTGCTTGAATGTAGCCATTTATATCAATCGCCATTTTATGCGACAAAAACGGAAAGCGCATTTCTTCTTTTACGCTGTATTGCTTTGAAAGCGCGGTTTGGCGGACATTGACATCATAGACTTGAATCGTAGAGATTAGCTCACCGCCACTTGCTTGGCTTTCGAGCTTTACTACCAAATTTACATTTTCTTTTGCGTAAGATTCATAATCTATATCTTTTGCACCCTCATTTCGTTCAATTACACTAAAATGCCCACTCACCTTTAAATCTGCCACTAGCATTTTGTGAATCTTGCTTGAGATTAGCACATCATTTTTGTTTGCGTTTAGATTTTCAACCACGATTGTAGGCAGTTTGTTTGCGTCCTTTACCACTTCGATAGTTGCATCAATCGCAAATAGATTCGCCACAAACGCTACGCATAGCGCGAAAATTACAAGTATTTTTTTCATTCCATCCTTCCTTTATTTGTGAAATTTACTTCCAATTTGTCAATGCGGACATTTTCAAGCACGGGGACTTTTTGTGTCGTTAGATTCTGCAAAGAGTGCGCCAGCTCGCTATCAAATGTCGCATTGCCTGATTTTTTTTTGATAGTATAGCTAAAATTTCCATCTTTGCTAATAGAAATTTGCACAATCGATGAAAGCACTTCATCAAAGGCACTTTTGGCATTCCAGCTTTTGTATAAAATCTCCGTTAATTTCTTGCAATAATCGCCGTGCTTTTCGCAAAATTTGGACGCGGTTGAATCGGTAATCATAATATTTGAGTTTAGATTCTGCAAGGTTTTTTCGATATTTTGCGTGCTTTGCAAAATCTTATTTAATGCGTCATTTGCGGGATTTTCGCCCTTTTTGTTAAGGGCGATTTTATCTCTGTCGCTTTGAATCTCATTTAGATTCTGCGATGGTTTTTTGGTATCAATTTTGCTAAATAAATCACTCGCGCCAAGTCCGCTAATCGCGCTTTTTGAACCGCTCTCTTTTGGTTTGTTTTCATTTTTTGGGGCGATTTGTTCGGTAATTTTGGGGGATTCTGCGGTAGATTCTGCGTTTTTTGTTGGCACTTCGACTAGATTCACGCTGATTGATTGAATCGCACTTTTGGCGTTTATGGAGATATTTATGCGCTCACTACTTAACTTAAAAAATAACGCCATCAAAAGTAGCAAAAGCACATAAAGCGATAGCGAGAAAACCCCGCTAAGCACGAAAATGCCGTCTTTATAATTATTGCCAAATCTATCCATTTGTAATTAAGGACACCTTTAAGAATCCAGCCTCTTTAATGCTTTTTAGCACAAAAATCACATCGCCGTAATTTATGTCTTTGTCCGCACGGATTCGCACCTCCGTGGCTTTGTCATAGCTTTGCCCCAAAAGATTGAAATTATCCACAAAATTTTTGAAATTGTAAGTGGTGTCTTTTATGTAAATATTGCGTTTTTTGTCGATTCGCACTTCGATTTGTGGCTCATTTATGACTTTTTGCGTTTTTGAGCCACGCGCAAGAGTTATATCCTCTTTATAAACAATCGTAGGCGTTGTCACCATCAAAATCGCCAAAAGCACAAGCATAATATCCACTAATGGCGTGATATTTAGCTCGGGCTTATCATCTAAATCATCGTAAATATCCAAAATGCGCCCTGCCCTACTCTACCGATTTGCTCGATTTGCTTAAAGTGATTTTAAAGTCGTCTTTTTTGGGTGGGGCTGAAAGCATTACATTTATTTGCATATCCAAAAATGAGCCGATTTGATAGACTTTTCGGCGCAAAATGATATAAAATGAATACGCCGGGATTGCCGTTAAAATGCCAAATGCCGTAGCGATGAGTGCCTTTGAAATGATGGGTGCGATAATGTCAAAACTCACTTTGCCCTCGCCTCCCAAATGATAAAACGCCTCCAAAATCTCTACCACCGTCCCAAAAAGCCCGATAAATGGCGCGGTTGATGAGATAATGCTAAGCATTGAAAGCCCGATAGTTGCGTAAGATACGGCTTTTAACTTATAGACTTTTAAAATATTTTCGCTGATATTATTCTCATCAAAAATCTTAAAAAACACCGCATTTGGCAGTGGCGTACGAGCGGATAGAAGCAAGTCTAGCGTGTCCTTTTCGATTCGCATAACATCATTTAGCTTAATAATACGCCAAATAAAAATCCAAATATTTATGACAAAATAAAGCGACAGCCACGCCAAAACCGCCCAAGTCACAGGTCCAATATCGCTTAAAAAATTACTCAAAAATAGCCACCTTCGCAGAATCTAGCGTGAATTATTCTCAATCTTTGTAATGGCAATAGAGACTAGTGCCTCTTCTGCGGCGGCGGATTTTAGCAAATTTTTAGCATTGTCAATCGCATCGCTAATCTCACTATCGCTACTACCCTCAATCGCCACCGCGCCATTTGCCAAAACGGCGACTTTGCTATCTGTCACCTCCGCATAGCCCCAATTTATCGCGACTAGCTCTCTTTTATCATCTTTTTTTAAAATATCAATTACGCCTACTTTCAAAAGCGACAAAAAATCGCAATGCCCGGGCAACACGCCAAATTCGCCCTCGCTGCCGGGCAAAAACACGGACTTTACTTCATCGCTAAAAATCTCACCATAGGGCGTAACGATGCTTAATTTAATATGCTCCATTGCTTTTTACCTTTTAGCTTTTTAGCTTTTGTGCTTTTTCCACTACCTCATCTATGTTGCCAACCATATAAAATGCCGCTTCGGGGACATCATCGTATTTGCCCTCCAAAATGCCCTCAAAGCCGTTGATTGTATCCTCCAAGCTCACATATTTACCCGCACTGCCTGTGAAAACCTCTGCAACAAAGAATGGTTGCGATAAGAATCGCTCCATTTTCCTAGCACGGCTAACGGTGCGTTTGTCTTCCTCGGATAGCTCATCCATACCAAGCAATGCGATAATATCTTGCAAATCTTTGTATTTTTGAAGCACTTGCTGAACGCCCATAGCGACTTTGTGGTGCTTTTCGCCAACGATATGCGGGTCTAAGATTCGCGATGTAGAGCCTAGTGGGTCAACTGCGGGATAAATGCCTTTTTCAGCGATTTTTCTATCTAGCACTGTGGTGGCATCAAGGTGCGCAAAAACACTCGCCGGCGCAGGGTCAGTCAAGTCATCCGCTGGGACATAAACCGCTTGGACAGAAGTGATTGAGCCTTTTTTGGTAGAAGTGATTCGCTCTTGCAATTTGCCCATTTCAGTGGCAAGTGTAGGCTGATAGCCCACAGCTGATGGGATTCGCCCTAAAAGAGCGGACATTTCTGCCCCAGATTGCGCAAATCTAAAAATATTATCAATAAACATTAGCACATCAAGTCCCTTTTCATCGCGGAAATATTCAGCCATCGTAAGCCCTGTAAATGCGATGCGATTTCGCGCTCCCGGTGGCTCATTCATCTGCCCATAGCAAAGCGCGACTTTATCCAAAACGCTACTTTCTTTCATCTCATTATACAAGTCATTGCCCTCTCTTGTGCGCTCCCCGACACCTGCAAAAATCGAATATCCGCTGTGTTTATAAGCGACATTGTGGATTAGCTCCATAATGATGACCGTTTTGCCCACACCAGCACCGCCAAAAAGCCCGACTTTTCCGCCTTTTGAATATGGCGCAAGTAAATCTACGACTTTTATGCCTGTCTCAAACATTTCTGTTTTTGTGCTTTGCTCTTCAAAGCTAGGCGCAGAGCGGTGAATCGGCATTGTAATTTTGCGTGAGAGCGGTGCTCCCTCATCGATTACATCGCCTACGACATTTAAGATACGCCCTAAAACTTCCTCGCCCACAGGCACTTCAATCATCGTGCCACGCGCCGTTACTTGCTGCCCGCGACTAAGTCCCTCTGTCATATCCATAGCGATTGTTCGCACACGATTATCGCCCAAATGCGCGGCGACTTCAAGCACAAGTCGCTTTTCCTCGCCATCCATTTGATAAATTACATCAATCGCCTCATAAATCTTTGGCAAATACGCCTCTTCGCCCTCGCTCACAAAGTCAATATCCACCACAGGACCCATAATCTGTGAGATTGTCCCATTTAAATTTTTAGCTTTCATAAGTTCTCCTTTTTGTTATTTTATCGCCTATTTCATCGCTTGCCATTATTTCATCGCTTCAACGCCGGCATTTATCTCTACTAGCTCGGTAGTGATTGCCGCTTGACGCGCTTTGTTATGCTTGATTGTCAAATCTCTAACCAGCTCCGAAGCATTTTTAGTCGCTGTATCCATCGCCTGCATTCGCGCACTTAGCTCCGCTGCAAGTGAATCAATTAGCGCGTAAAACATATTATAATTTATATATTGTCGCACCAACTCATCTAAAATCTGCTTTTCGCTATCGCTTGGCTCAATAAGCATTTCGCCTTCAACTCTGCCACTTGATTTCGCGGCGACTTCGTCCAAATCGACTTTAAAGGGCAGAATCTCCACTTGTTCTATCTCTTGTGATAGCATATTTTTAAAGCCATTATGAATAATTATGACTTTGTCTGTAATGCCCTCCACATAGTCATTTACCGCTTTCATAATAAACTCACTTGCCGCTGAATCGCTAGGATTTGATGAAAGCCCATCGCCCTCATCGCATAGCTCGATTTCATTAAAGTTAAAATACCGAATGCCCGTTTTCCCCACGCCACGCAGTCGCACTTTGATGTCTTGCTTTTTGTATTCATTCATAAGCGAAACAACGGCTTTTATCGTATTAGCGTTAAATCCGCCACACAAGCCCTTGTCGGATGTGATAAACACAATATCCACCATTTTTACCGCCCTATCCTTATCCACAAACAAAATGTCATTTTTCTCAAACAAATTGCCGTTGTGGAGCGTTTTTTGGATAATTTCATCAAATACTTCATTTAGCTTTTCAGCATAGATTCGACTGCGCTTGGCGGCTTCTACGGCTTTTTTGAGCTTTGAATTTGCCACGAGCTTCATCGCACGAGTGGTTTTTTGGATGTTTTTTACACTCGTAATCTTGCCTCGAATTTCTTTTAAACTATTTCCCATCGCTCTACCCTACGCCGTAAATGAATTATTGAACTCTTCTAATGCTTGTTTCAAAAGTGCCTCCAAGTCCGAATCAATCGCCTTTTTGCTAGTTAGCGTTTCAAAAATCTTTGGATATTTCGCTTCGATAAATGGATACAAATCCGCTTCAAATTTGGTGATTTTACTTGCTGGGACATTATCCAAATAGCCCTTTGCACCCGCAAAAATGATGACAATTTGCTTTTCAACCGACAAAGGCGAATATGGTGGCTGTTTTAGCACCTCAACCATTCTTTGCCCTCTATCTAATTGCTTTCGACTACCTTCATCTAAATCAGACGCAAATTGCGAAAACGCTTGTAGCTCCCTATACTGCGCCAAATCCAGCCTTAAAGTCCCAGCGACTTGCTTCATCGCCTTAACCTGTGCTGCGCCACCCACGCGCGAAACTGACAAGCCGACATTGATTGCAGGGCGAATCCCAGAGTAAAATAGATTTGTCTCTAAAAAGATTTGCCCATCGGTGATTGAGATTACATTTGTAGGGATATACGCTGCGACATCGCCTGCTTGTGTTTCGATGATGGGTAGTGCCGTTAGCGAGCCAGCTCCCAAATCATCGCTTAATTTCGCTGCGCGCTCTAAAAGCCGAGAGTGTAAGTAAAAAACATCGCCGGGGAATGCCTCTCTACCGGGCGGACGGCGCAAGATTAGCGACATTTCGCGGTAGCTTACGGCGTGTTTGCTTAAATCATCATAGATTATTAGCGCGTGGCGGGCGTTGTCTCTAAAATATTCACCCATCGTAACCCCTGCATAAGGTGCTAAAAACTGCATAGTAGCCGAATCTGAAGCAGGTGCATTTACGATAATGCTATACTCCATCGCGCCGTGTTCTTCTAACCTACGGACAACCTGCGCCACTGTGGATTCTTTTTGCCCGATTGCCACATAGATACAAATGACATCTTGCCCTTTTTGATTGATAATTGTATCAATGGCAACGGTTGTTTTGCCGGTTTGCCTATCGCCGATGATTAACTCTCTTTGTCCTCGCCCAATCGGCACAAGCGCGTCAATCGCTTTAATCCCCGTTTGCAATGGCTCGTGCACTGATTTTCGCGCCATAATGCCGGGAGCTTTGACTTCGATAAATCTATACTCTTTTGCCTCAATCGCGCCTTTGCCATCGATGGGCTCTCCAAGCGCATTTATTACGCGCCCCACAACCGCATCGCCCACAGGCACACTCATAAGAGTGCCTAGCCTTTTGACTGATACGCCCTCTTTGATTTCTCTCCCAGCACCAAGCACAACCACGCCAACGCTGTTATCCTCCAAATTCAAAGCCAAGCCTTTATCGCCTGTCTCAAATTCTACCATTTCGTAATACATTACATTTTTTAGCCCATAAACTCGCGCCACGCCGTCCGCGTAATTTATGACCGACCCTACCTCATCTATGTCGATTTTTAGCTCAAAATCCTCGATTTTTTGTTTGATTATTGAGCTTATTTCATCTACCTGAATCTTACTTGACATTTTTACTCCTTTCTTTTAATTAAATGCTTTTAAGATGTGGCTTTTTATGCCATTTGTCAAACTCTGCTTTAAAAACGCGCCCTCAACGCCCAGCTCATCGATGAAAATCTTTATCCCATCGACATTGCTTTTTTTATGCGTTGCCACAAGCGAGACGCCAAACTTTTGCTCTAACTTTTGCTTAATTTCTGAAAGCGACTTTGAATCCAGCGCAAAATTTGACTGCACGATGAGTTCAAATTCGTTGTTTTTGGCGCGAATGTGGCGATTCAGCTCATCATAAATGCGCGGAATCTCACACAGGCGGTTTTTCTCGCTTAATGCTTTGATAAAATTTTTTAGCGTTTTATCCTTAATCTTAAAAGTTTCGATAAGTAGCTCACACTTACGCACCTTTGGGATAAAAGGCGAATTTATAATATTTAAAAACGCAGAATCTGCAAAACTTTTACTAATTGATTCAAGCACCTTTATCGCCGTAGCGACTTCTTTCTCATTTAGCGCATTTACGAGCGCTTTTGTGTATCTTTTTGCTATCATTTATGCGACCTTTTTTGTGATGATTTCAACAAATTTCTTTTTATCAAGCGCGATATTTTCATCACGCAGAATCTCACTTAAAACCTCGCTAACGATGGACTTTTTAGCGCGTTTTTGCTCAAATCCCATTCGCTCGATATAAGATTTTTGCAAAATCTCTAAATCTTTTTTGCATTGATTTTGAATATTTTTAGTGATGACTTCTGCCTCTTTGTGGGCGTTTGCCACGATGTCAAGGGCGAGTTTTTTGGCATTTTCTAATTCTTTTAATTTTTCTAATTTTTTGTTGTTAGATTCTGCGAGTTTGACTTGCACGGCGTTTAATTGCGCTGAAATCTCATCTTGCCTTGCTTTGAGTGCGTTTTTGATATGCTTTGCCACAAGCCACCACAAAAGCGCGACAAAAATCACAAAATTCACACTTCGCATTACAAAGTCGCTATTTTCAAAGCTAACTTCCGCCGCACAGGCAAAAATTGGCATTAGAAGTAATAATATTTTCATCGCCATCCCCCTTTTACATACTTTTTATTTTATCATTAAGCGCATTTTGAAACGCCGGGATTTGCGCCAAAAGGGCGGATTTCGCGCTCTCTTTTTCGCTATTTAATACTTCTAAAAATGCCACTAATTTTCTATCATTTTCAGTTTTTAGTTGCTCGATATTATTCGCAGAATCTGCCTTTGCCTCCAAAGTCGCCTTTTCTTTAATGGTAAATGCTTCTTTTTTGGCTGAATCTAAAATCGCCTGTATTTGGCTATCGATGTGCGCTATCTCGCTTTCATTGCCACTTGCATTATCCAAGTCATTTTTTATCATCGCATCGCGCGCGTCCATAAAGGCAAGAATTGGCTGATAGAGCCATTTATTCAGCAAATAAATAGACAAAATAAATAGCACAAACACTAGCGCCATCAACTGCGGATTTAAACTTATGCCCATAAATTACCCCCGTATTTTTTTAAATTTAAAATGCTAACAAAATTCTGTCTTTTTTTCATTTAAATTTGCCATTTTTTTCTAAAATTTTTACCAAATGGTGAATTTTTTCATCATTTTTGAAGTTTAGCACAAGCGAATCGCCCCTTATTTTTGCGATGATTTCTAACTTTTGAAATACGCTAATTAGCGCATTCATCGCAGAATCTAACTCTTTTTTTGGTTTTTTGGCAATTTGTTTGCGATTATTTAAGGCTGAATCTGCGCGATTTTCTTTGATTTTTTGGACTAATTTTTCACTCTCACTAACCGATAATTTCTGCCCCACTATCGAATCTAGCGCAATTTTTAAATCTTTTTCATTTAGATTCACCAAAATTTTGGCGTGTCCTTGCGTGATTTTGCCACTAATTAGCAAATCTTGCGCACCTTTTGGCAATTTCAAAAGTGCCAAAGTGTTTGTAATCTGTGGGCGGGACTTTTGCACCTTTTGTGCTAACTCATCTTGCGTGATATCATAGTCCTTAATTAACGCGCTATACGACAATGCCAAATCGATGGGATTCAAATCCTCCCTTTGGATATTTTCGATTAACGCCATCTCGCGGAGCTTTTCAGGTTTTATATCTACTACAATCGCCTTAATCGCGGATAATTTCGCAACTTTTGATGCGCGAAGTCTGCGCTCACCGGCAATCAAATAAAATTCATTATTTTCTTCATAAACCAAAATGGGCTGTAAAATGCCGTATTCTTTGATAGATTCTGCGAGTTCTGCGATGCTTGTTTCATCAAACTTTTTGCGCGGCTGCACTGGATTTGGGTGGATTAAATCAATGTCAATTTCTACCACTAATTGCGAATCGTCGCCCAAATTCTGCTCATAAGCTTGCTCCATCTCGCCAATTAGCGCGCTTAGTCCGCGCCCAAGTGCTTGTTTCTTTGCCATTATGCGCCTTGCAAGATTGCTTCTGCCAAATTTTGATAGGCAAGAGAGCCGTTTGAGCGCATATCATATTGCAAAATCGGCTTGCCAAAGCTCGGAGATTCTGCGAGTTTCACGCTTCGCGGGATGATTAGATTTTGCATATTCATATCTTTAAACATATATTTATCAAAATGCTGTGATAAGTCGCAAACAACCTGCTTTGCGAGATTATTCTGCGCGGCAAACATCGTTGGCAAAAATCCTTTTATGTTTAGATTTGGATTTATTTGCTCTTTTAGAAGTTTAATCGTATTTAAAAGTTGCGCCAAGCCCTCCAGCGCGAAAAATTCGCACTGAATTGGGATTAACACCGAATCTGACGCACTCAACGCATTCATCGTCAAAGGTCCCAGTGCAGGGGGCGAATCGATAATCATAAAGTCATATTCGCCAACTATTTCATCAATCTTTTTCTTTAAAATTAACTCGCGCCCTTGCGTTTTTTTACTATAAAATTCTTTTTCAAACCCCACTAGCCCGATATTTGAAGGTGCTAAAAAGAGATTTCGCACATCGGTTTTTACGATGATTTGGGATAGCTTTTTTGACCCTGTTAGCGTGTGATAGAGATAGTAATCGATATTGTTGCGATGGACGCCAAGACTTGTAGTTGCGTTTGACTGCGGGTCTGCGTCAATCAAAAGGACTTTTTTGCCCTTGTATGCCAGAGACGCAGAGAGATTCACCGCCGTAGTTGTCTTACCCACGCCACCTTTTTGATTTGCAATAGTAATAACTTCACATTTCATAACTGCCCCTAAAAATTTTGAAAATTGAGAATTCTAGCGATTTTTTTATAAATCAAATCTTATAAAATAGATAAATTTTAAGATTTTTTGCAAAATTTGCGAATGTGAAAAATCGTAACAACCCCGCCAAAGCGCGCAGGATTCGAATATTTCATCATTTTTAGAGATTCTGCGAATTGCAGAATCTAATACCAAAAATTCGCAAGAATTTATAAATATTTCAATCACAGATTCTGCGATTCGCAGAATCTACCACTTCACTCGCCACTCAAAGCTTCCGCCATTGCTTATGCTTTTATCCCCAAAGCTCCCATTGTAGCGCAATGTAAATTCCATATCAAATCTTTGCGCTTGCCATACATAGCTACCTCCCACGCTTACATAGCCTAGCACATTATCATTATCTAGCGTTATATCCACAGCGCGATTTGCTACCATTAAAGTGCCGTTTGTTGCCTTTGGAGTGAGATTCCCGCGAATTCCAAGCCCCGCATCAAGTCCCAAAAGTCCAAAATCCACACTAAAATATTTATAATAATTTAACCCCAAATCCAAATATAACAAGTGATAAAACGCGCTATTATAATCCACGCTAGAAATGCTTGCTTTGCCTGTATTTAGTGCTTTGTAATCAATTGCACCTTCGATTCCTAAAACGCCCCATTTATCAAAATCAAAGTCCTTGCCATAAGCCACGCTTACGCCAAAACCAAGATTATTTGGCTTGGCTGTATCGGCAGGATTTGCGCCCACTTCATTTAAAAAATAGTAAAAATCCCCACGCGCCTTTAAAAACATAGCATAAGCCAAATCTAAATGATAGTTTAGCCCAAGCATAAAATTTAGATTTGTGGATTTAAAATCCTTGTCATTTTTATCGCTCAACGCCCCGTAGCTTAAAGCAAAATGAGTGCCTAGCGTATTGCTATCATTTAGCTTTCCGCTAAATGCGGTTATAAATCCGCCATCAACGCCCGAAACTTCGTAATTCCCCGATTTGTAAAACAAAGTATGATTTATAAATGGCGTAAAAAGAAAACTATATTTATCGCTTTCTTTCGCAGAATCTGCGCTTTGATTTGCAATGCGATTCGCAGAATCTGAGATTTTTTTCGCAGTGCGATTCGCAGAATCTGCGCTTTTGTTTGCATTCGTGTTTTTTTGTGCTAAATTTATCGCTTTATTCTTCGCATTTGTAGTCAATATTTGCGAATCATAAAAGAAATTTTCATTTGATTTTAGTGAATTTAGCGTGATAGATTTGTGAGATTTGGCATAAAACGCATTTCGCGCATTAGAGCGATTTGCCATTTTTTGCGCATATCGCACACTATTTCTACTGCTTGGCATTATCGCACCACTTGCCAAAAATAGATTATTCATAGTAGCGACATTTGCCTTGCTTGTGGCGGTTATGGGCGTATTGCTACCACCTATGCTTACGACAAAACTATCGCCTTGTTGCATAAGCGTAAAAATATCTTTGTTTAGCAAATCCAAGTGTGATAAATCAACCTTTAACGCATTTGCGCCGTCTGTATCCACCACTAGCTTATCTAGCGAATATGGCGTATCGTATTCAAAATCTCCGTCAAGCTCTAATATCAGCTTGCCAAACCCACGAGCGAGTCCATCGTTATTGTAAAATTGTAATTTTGTGCCTTTATCCACGACAAGATGTGAATTATCGCCCGTATTTGCGCCATTATATTTATTAAATGTTTCCGCATTTTCGGTAATTTTCATAGCATAATCGTGTATAGTAAATGTGCCACCGCCACCTAAATGATAAGATTGTCCATTCACGCGATTGATTGTGCCGTAATTTGTAAGATTGTGCGTGTATTGACTGACGGGCAGAACGATTCCGCCCATAATGCCGTGATTTTCGATATTGCCAAGAATTGCGCCAGATTCTGCGTTTATGTATCCATTGATTGTGTTGTGATTGATTAGATTTGTCAAATGTGCTTTATCTTTGATAGTTATGGCGACGCCATTATTTGCGCTAATTGTGCCGTAGTTATAAAGATTGCCTATTCCACCACCAGCAGCATTTGATGGATTTATAATTATGCCATTTGCCGTTTGGATTGTGCCTTTGTTATATAGCTGACTTATAATTGCGCTAGTGCTTATGCTATCTTTTATGTTAATCGCACCTTCATTTGTCAATGTAAGAATCGTTACGCCTTCAAAAGTTAGTTTATTTAGTTCTAAACTTTTATTACCAAAATGTATGTAGCCACCATATCCGTAGTTGCTTTTATCGATTTTACAATCCGTGCTTGAAGCACAAAGCGCATCTAGCTCATAAGTATCTAATTTATAAGTAGGAAGTGTAGCAGAGTAAAGATTTGTAATAAGTGAAATGCCAAACAAAAATGCAAAAAATTTGCCTTTTATAGGGTTATAAGCATTTCCCCCCCCCCCCGATATAACAAGGCATTGTCAGTGTTCGTGTAGATTTCATAATTTCCCTTTTTATCAAATTATATTTCAGTTTCACGCTAAATCTTGCGTAAATCGCGCACGATTTGCACTACCGCTAACTATTCCTCTTCCGCTGGTTTTGGATAGCAGAAGCGATACCCGCGTCTGCGCACGGTTTCAATGGTAGAGATTCGCAGCGGTTTATCCATCTTTTGGCGGATTTGGTTAATCGCTACTTCAATGACATTTGGCGTAACAAGCTCGGGCTCTTCCCAAATAGCGTCCAAAAGTTGCTCTTTGCTTACGATTTGGTCTCTGTGCTTTGCTAGGTGCGTTAGCACTTCAAATGGTTTGCCTTTGACTTCGATTTCTTGTCCTTTATAGACGATTTTTTCCTCATCGGGGTTGATTAGCAAGTCATCGATTTCAATTAGATTGCTCCCCCACGAACGCAACCTTGCCTCTACTCTTGCGACAAAGACTTCATTAGCGCAGGGGAAGCGGATAAAGTCATCTGCTCCGCCATTTAGCGCATTTACTTCAATGCTTATATCCTCTTTGCTTGAAGTGATGATTACGGGGATTTTGGGTTTTCTTTCTTTGATTTGGTTTATAATATCTACGCCATTTATGTCGCTTAGATTCCAATTTGATACGATTAAGTCGTAATTTCTAATGCTGACATAATACTTGCCATCTTTGAGATTTTCGGCGATGTCGGTTTGGTATTTCTTTTCATTTAACGCATCGCTAAGCGATTCGCCAAGCGTTTCATCGTTGTCTATGATTAAAACACGCATTTATTTAATCCTTTAAAATTAAAATGAATTTGGGATTATACCATAAATTTAAACGATTTTTAAGCAAATTTTAAAAAATAATCGTTTTGTTGTTGTGGATAAAGATTCGCGCCTCTATCGCCAAATCAACCGCACGCGCCAAAACCACGCGCTCAATATTGCGCCCTGCCCTTTGCATATCCACCCACGAAAAAGTGTGATTTACCTGCATAATATCTTGACAGATTATCGGTCCGCTGTCTAATTCGCTTGTAACGAAATGTGCCGTTGCGCCGATGATTTTCACGCCTCGCTCAAAGGCTTGTTTGTAAGGATTCGCCCCGATAAATGCGGGGAGAAAGCTGTGATGAATATTTATAATGCGATTTTCATAATGTGCGATAAATTTTGGGCTTAAAATCCGCATATATTTTGCCAAAATGATAAAATCTGGTGCGAATCTACCGCAAATTTCAAGCATTAAATCTTCGTAATTTTTAGATTCGTGTGAAATGTGAAAATATGGAATGCTAAATTTTTCTACCAAACTTCGCAAACTCTCATAATTTGAAATCACCGCTTTTATGTCAATGTCTAGCTCGTTATTGTAGTGTTTGATTAGCAAATCGCCCAAGCAATGCGCCTCTTTGGTGCAAAAAATAACAGCGGATTTTTTGCTTTTTGGCGCGATTTTTATGAAAGCATTTTGCGGGAGAATCGCATTTAGATTCGCCTCTATTTTTTTTGCAATCGCTTCAATCTCTGCGCTTTCATCGCTTTTTAGGCTAATTTCAGTGCGCATAAAAAAATGTTTGCTTGTCCTATCCACAAATTCATCGTTTTTTTCGATATTAAATTCTAACAGATTCGCCGTAACCTTATGCACCAAACCACGCGAATCAGGTGTGCTAATCAAAATAATAAGATTCATCGTATGGTATTTATTTGCGAAAAAATCGCACTCACTGCCTCTGCGCTAAATTTTTTCAAATAGCTATCAATAACGCCCTCTTTTGCCCACACAGGGTTGCTAACGCCACTTAATTCTTGCAATAAATTTATCGCTTGTTTTTGTGTGCCAACTAAATCAATAAGCCCCACTTCTTTTGCGTCATAAGCGTTAAAAATCTTGCCCTCTGCGTAGATTCGATAGTCAATTTGCCCAAGCGTTTTTGCCCTAGCATTTGCCACATCTCTTACAAACATCGCGTATTGCTGATTTAAGAATTTTTGCAAATACGCCCGCTCATTTTCGCTCCATTTTCTAGTAAAAGTCCCCGCTTCCTTAAACTCACCTGCTTTTAGTCCTTGCGATTGAATCCCTATTTTGCCAAGCAATTCTTCGATATTATATCCATTAAAAATCACGCCAATAGAGCCAATCATCGCGCCCCGATTCGCCACTATGAATCGACTATACATTCCCGCATAATAGCTTCCACTAGCCATCGTCCCGCGCACATAGGCGACTACGGGGATTTTGGCGTTTAGCTCTTCAATCATATCTGCGATTTCTACACTAGGCGACAATCCGCCCCCGGGCGAATCGATGACTAACAAAACGCCCCTTAAATTTGGGAAATTTTTTAGCGATTCGATTTGTGTGGCAAATAAATCGCTTCTAAAAATGGGACCTTCTAAATAGATTTTTGCCAAATTTATGTTTTGCGTTTGCGGTGGCGTAAATGCCGCACAAAGCACGATTACTAGCAAAATAAATAAGCAACTTTTAAAATAATTTTGAATGAAATTTAGCGGTTTTAACACAAAAAATCGCCATATTGTTTTAAATGCCTTCAATGTCTATCCTTTTTCCGTTGATATATAAATCCATTGCCTCCCTTGCGTGGAGCAAGAAATGCAGTGCCACTTGATTGCTTTTTTCAATATCTTTGACATAAAATACCGCCAAATCACTTGCCTTGCCTCTCTCCAAAGAGCCGTTGTTAAAGCCAAATCGTTTGGCGATATTGCGCGTGATTCCTAGCAATATCTCTTTTGCAAGGGCATTTACATCAAATTTCGGGTAACCAAAAAGTGCGATTCGCCCCTCATCAAGCAAACTTAACGAATTATTTGAGCTTCTGCCATCTGTGGCTAAAATGAGCTTAAATCTAAAATCCTTTGCCTTAAAAAAGTCAAAATAGCGATTATTTAAAAGGCGATTTGAGCGGGGCGCAGAGATGATTTCGCAATCTAATCGTTTCAAAAATTCAAAATCATCATTATTTAAATAAAGACAATGCGCAAAAAGCGTAGGCACTTGCGAGAAAAGCTCCATAAATGCGCGTTTTGTGTAAAATGGCTTTGCAGATTCAACGCCCAAATTATTTTTGAAAAAGTCCTTAAAATAGCCCTTGCCATAGTCCAACCACAGCAATTCTTCACGCGACTCCATAAAGTGCGCCGATACTAGCATTTTGCCTTTTTTAGCTTTATCAATCGCAAATTCTGCCAAATCATTATGCAACGAATAAGGCGAATGAAGCGCGATTGCGTTTTTAAAGCGCGGATTTTCTAGCAATTTTGCTTTTTTTAATCTAATCTCAAAATTTTCTTTTATCGTATCAAATTTCGCGGGATTTGTCCCCATAATCTCATTAAAATATATCACTTTTAGCGGACTTGTGCTTAAATCCTCCAAATCCGCTCCCACGCTACTAATCGCGCCTACACAAGCTGTGCCAGAGCGCAAAACTTCTTTGATTGCATTTTTTATATATTTTTGCGAATCTTCAAATAATTCGCCCCTTTTTTGCATAACCGAATCAAGCCACACGCCAAAATTGCCGTAATTTAGTGTGCTAAAATTGCTACTAAATTCAAAATGAATGTGCGGATTGATAAAAGCAGGCGTAATGACGCAGGATTCATAAAACTTGCTTTTAATCTTTGGGCTTTGGAGCGCATTATAATCGCCCACTTTTAAAATCCTATCCCCATCAAACAAAATCCCGCCATTTTTGATAATCTCAAAATGCTTATTGCACGAAATCACCGCACTTGCGCCAATTAGCTGAAGTTCTTTAATCGCCATAATAATCCTATTTTATTAGATTCACATCTAATTTATTAAATGGTATTTCGATTTTCGCAGAATCTAGGGCATTTTTGACATTTTCTATCATTTTGCTTTTTGTGCTACCAAATGCGCCATTATCGATAACCCACGCCCGCACGGCAAATTCAATGCCACTTGCTTGAAGCTCATTTACGCCTACAAAGATTTTTTTACTCGCATTTGTTGCGCCATTATCGATATTTTCGGTAGATTCTACGGCATCATAAATCACCTTTTTCACGCGCTCAATATCGCTTGTGTATCCCACGCTTATTAGCCAATCGATTCGCAAGATGATATTATCGCTATTTATCGCGAGTGGCAGGGCTTCATCGCGTCCGATTCTGCGTGTGTGCTTTTTGGTGTAATTTATGATTCGCCCTGTGGCAACGCTCGTATTTGGCATAATGACTAATTTGCCATCGCCTGTTCGCATATAAGTGTGAAAAAGCGAGATTTCTTCTACCACGCCAATCATACCGGCGGTTTCAATCCTATCGTCTTTTGTAAATGGGCGAAAAATTACTAGCATTATGCCACTTGCAAGGTTTGAAAGCGAATCTTTTAGTGCTAACGCAATCGCCAATCCCGCTGCGCCAAGTGCCGCGATGATTGAAGTCGTTTGAACGCCCATCGTGCCAAGTGTCGCAACCACCACTAAAATCATAATCCCCACAAAGGCGATTTTTGATAAAAATCCCGCAAGCATTTCATCTTTTAAAACGCGCATTAAAATTTTTCGCACTCGCCCCGCGATAAAGTAGGCAAACCACCACCCAAAGATTAAGATAAAAATCGCCTTTGAGCCGACAATGATGGCATTTAGTAGCTCATCGCCCATCAGCATTAAAACATTTAAGATTTTTTCTTTCATTTTTTGTCCTTTAAGATTTTAGATTCTGCGCTAGATTCTGCGAATCGCTTGTCATTCTGAGCGAAGCGAAAAATCTCAAAGATTCTGCGAATCGCACAAAATCCGCAGAATCTAAACCCACATTCTCTTTTGTGGAGAATACCCCACCCCAAACCCCTCCCGCAAGGGGAGGGGCTTTCTCTATTACTCTCCCCCTCCCTTGCGGAGATTTTGCCAATACTCTCCCCCTCCCTTGCGGAGGGGGATTAAGGGGGTGGGTTAGATTCTGCGAAATTTGCATTAGATTCTGCGATTTTAACTTCATTTTGCTAAATTCTGCGTTAAATAAATCGCAGAATCTCCCCCTTCAAATCCGCATTTTTATACGGCGAAAACGCGCCATCCACCGCCACATTTGAATCCAAATCAACCGCCATAAGTCGCGCTTCTTTGTTTTGCTCTATTTTGCCACAATTTAGATTTAAGATTTTGGCTGGATTTTCAGCGCAAATCTCAAATAGTCGCTCCAAACTTATGATTTTTGTCGCAACCAAATTGCTATAAAGCAACGCAAAATAATGCGCGATTGCGTCAATCCCATACTCCGCATTGCCAAATGGCAACTCTTTTTTGGAGTTAAAATGCGCACATTGCAGCGAAGTAAGCAAATCAATCTCGCCATTTTGCAGGGATTCGCATAGCTTTTCGCGCGTTTTTTTGTCTTTTAGGGGCGGATTTATTTTCGCACTAGTGTTGTAATTTTCACACGCGCTTTCATTCAAAATCAAATGATGAATCGAAACTTCGGCGAAAATGCGCGGATTGTGCTTTTTGGCTTCATTTATGAGTGAAAGGCTACGAATCTCGCTAATCGCGCTAAAAACGACTTTTATATCATAAAAAATCGCCACTTCAAGCATTTTTGCCACTTCTTTGATTTCACTAAGCGGACTTCGCGCGGGGATGCCCAATTTCGCGCTTAACTCGCCATAATTTATCATTCCGCCCAAATTGTCATTTGCGTTTATAAAAAGCGGAATGTCAAGCATTTTGGCGTATTTGGCGACTTTGTCAATGGTGTTTGCGTCCTTTGCGCTGTCAATATTTATCCCAACGCCCCCAAGCGCGTTTAAAATCGTAATATCACAGATTTTTGAATCGCCTTTTTGATTCGCACCTTTATCACCAAAATCCGCCACATTTGAGCTAATCAGTGGCAAAATCGCCACTTCTGCGTTGATATTTTTTACAAACTCCATTGCCATTTCATTGTCGATTGCAGGATTACTCGCAGAATTTAGCGCGATAATCCCCACACCACCGCGCTTTGCCTTTTCTCCAAGCGACAAAATCGAAGTGCGCAAGAGCGATTTATTTTTAGGATAGACATTTAAATCAATGAGTTGCGGGGCGATTAGCGCGTTTTTCAAATCCAAAACTTCGCTAGATTCTGCGATTTGTGAGCCAAAAGATTCTGCGTTCGCAGAATCTACGCCCACAATTACGCCATTTTCGATTGCCACACTTTGATTTTTGCCTTTTATGATTTGCATTTTGTCCCCTTTTTACGAAAAAACTACGGCGATTCTATCTAATCCGCCCAAAATAATCACAACGCCGATTGTTACAAGCAACGCCCCGCTGATGATTTCAATAACGCGATAATATCGCTTTATGCGCTCAAACACGCTAAAAAGTCGCTCAATCAAAAGCGCAGTTAGCAAAAACGGCACACCAAGCCCAAGCGCGTAAATCACTAGCAAGGCAACTCCGCCACCGCTCACACTTATGCTATTTAGCGCGATAATCGAGCCTAAAATCGGTCCTACGCACGGACTCCACCCAAGCGCAAAGCCTATGCCTAAAATAAATGGCGCAATTATGCGCAAAAATGGGATAGATTGCGCGATTCGCACAAAATCAAATCGCTTTGTTTTATAGAGAATAGCAAGGCGAAAAATGCCTAAAAAATGCACCCCAAAGATAATGATAATGCCCCCAGCGATGTAATTTGCGATAGGATTGCTTAAAAATCGCCCCAAAAGCGAGTTAAAACTAATGCCAAGCAATATAAAAACCACCGAAAATCCCGCCACAAAGAGAGCTGCCTTTTGAAATATAAAAAGGCGATTTTGCGCCTTTAACTCACTCACCGAAACGCCCCCAATGTAGCTCATATAGGGCGGGATTAGTGGCAAAACACAAGGGCTTAAAAATGTAAGGATACCTGCCAAAAACGCCGCAAGATAGGGCAGATTTTCATATAGACTAACTAATGCGAGTTCCACGCGCTTCCTTTTTTGCGTTTGCAAAATTGTTGCAAAATTTAAGCGCGAATTATAGCTAAAAAAAATTATGGTAATGTTAAGAAAAAAATAATGTTAGATTCTGCGATTTATGTAAAAATCACTTTAATTTCGCAGAATCTACTTAAAAAAAGCAACATTTCGCAGAATCTCGCTTGAATTTTACATTAGATTCTGCGTTTTTCGCACTAGATTCTGCGATTTACTCAAAAATCGCTTCAATCTCGCAGAATCTCGCTTGATTTTCGCCAAATCCACCCTACCACGCCACAACGCCATCGATTGGCGAGCTTGCGGTGGCATAAGGTTTGCGCGGGATTCGCCCTGCTAGATAGCTCTGTCGTCCCGCAATCACGGCATTTTTAATCGCCCTTGCCATAAGAATAGGATTTTTTGCCAAAGCAATCGCGCTATTGCTTAAAACAGCATCCGCCCCTAGCTCCATAGCCACGCTTGCATCGCTTGCACAGCCGATTCCCGCATCGACAATCACGGGTATTTTCACGGCGTCCTTGATAAAGGCGACATTGTAGCGATTTTGTATCCCAAGCCCCGAGCCGATAGGCGCAGCAAGGGGCATTACGGCACTTGCCCCAGCGGATTCAAGGCGTTTTGCCATTATCGGGTCATCGTTGCAGTAGGCAAAAACGACAAAATTATCCTTTGCCAAAATCTCACACGCACAAAGCGTCTCAATCATATCAGGGTAAAGCGTTTTTGCGGTATCGCCGATGATTTCAAGCTTTATTGTGCGAATCCCTGTCGCCTCGCGCACCACATTAAAAAGCGCAATCGCTTCATCGCTTCTTGTACAACCAGTGGAGTTTGGCAAGAATTTTATGTCGCTATCTTTGAAATAATCCATAAGATTTTCGCTATTTTTATCGGTGATATTTACGCGCCGAACGGCAATAGTTATCATCTCCGCGCCACTTGCCAAAGTCGCTTCACGCGTGGTTGCAAAGTCCTTGTATTTCCCGCTACCGACAATCAAACGCGACTTAAATTCAATGTCGCCAATTTTTAAAATATCATTTTGCATTTCTATCCTTTATAATGATTTTATCGCATTTATTAAATCCATAGGCTCTAATCCAAAGTCGCTTTGAATCTTTTGCGAAGCCAAAGAATGCGCCAAAGACGCATTGATAGCCGAATCTAGTAGCGAATATCCTTGCGCCAAAAGCGCGACAATTAGTCCGCTTAGCACATCGCCACTGCCACCCTTTGCCAAATTATTGCACCCTAGCGTGTTTATGTAGATTTTTTCTTTTTGTGTGATGAATACATTTGCGCCTTTTAGCAGTAGCACGACATTTGGGTAACGCGCCGAAAAATCCATCATCAAATCCACTTTTTTGCGCTCAATCTCTTTAATGCTAAATTCGCCAAAGCCCAAAATTTTTAGCATAGAGCTAAATTCCTTTAAATGCGGGGTTAGCACCAAATTGCCCTTTTCTAAAATCCCGCGCAAATCGTTATGATAAAACATATCCGCATCAATCACCGATGGGATTTTCCCCAAAAAATCAAAATTATAACGCTGTATTTTCGCGCCAAGCCCCATACCAAAGGCGATTGCGTTGCAGTTATTTGGCAGTTGCGTGGCATTCATAATGTGGTGCGGGAGATTTTTCACCTCGCCAATAATGCTTACAAGTCCGCTACCAAAGGCAAATGCAGAGAGTGCGCTTAAAATACACGCACCCTCTTTTTCCCCAGCGATTACGCAACTATGCCCAAATCGCCCTTTGTGTGTGTTTTTTGCGATTCGGTGCGGGAGTTTTAAATCGCGCCTTTCAAGCAATTTGATATGTGAATCGCTTTCATAGTTTGCGCGCGAAATGCCTAAATTTGCTACGGCTATTTCGCCTACAAAATCCTTTGCAAAGTCGCTAAAATACGCAATTTTTAATGCGCCCATTGCGATTGTAATGTCGGCTTTGAAAATCGCAGAATCTGTGCTAGATTCTGCGATTTTGTGGGATTTTGCGCTAGATTCTGCGAAAAGATTAGATTCTGCGATAAATTTTGTTTTAGATTCTGCATTTGTCGCTAAAAGTCCGCTTGATATATCACAGGCGATTTTTAGCCGTCCTACCGCATTCATTTGCGCTATCAAATCGCCCATTTGTAAATCCAACTCCCCGCTAAATCCGCTTCCAAAAAGGCAATCCACAACAATATCACACAAAAAAAGTTTATCGACAAAACTCCCGCCCACCGCTTCAAATCGCGCTTTTTGCAAAGCATTGAGTTCGCTTTGTGTGCGAGATTGAAGCGATTCGGGCGCAAAAACTTTGACATTGTATTTGCCACTCAAACGCCTAGCAAGGGCGAATCCATCCGCGCCATTATCGCCTCTGCCACACACGATAATTATTAGCGCGTTTGGCGCAGATACGCGCTCATCGATGATTCGCTCAATCGCACACGCGGCATTTTCCATCAAAATTTCATTGCTTAAATTAAATCGCTCTACCGCGTTTTTGTCTAGCAAATCCGCGCTTTTAAAAACATTTTGCATTTTTGCCTCCATTTATTTTAAGATTAGCAAACTAATTGCCATTATGCCCATCCCAAAGAAAACACCAGCCACTGATTCGTGCCCTTTGGTGCTTAATTTGGAGTTTGGCAAAAGGCTATCGATTGAGATAAAAACCATAATCCCAGCGATGATTCCAAAGCTAATGGCAAGTGTGGCTTCGCCCAAAAGTGGCGCAAGTAAAAAATACCCGATTACCGCGCCAAGTGGCTCTGATAGCCCAGATAAAAGCGTGAGTTTCAACGCCTGTCTTTTATCGCCTGTGGCATAATAAATCGGCAAAGACACTGCCAAACCCTCAGGGATATTGTGAATCGCCACAGCCACCGCAATGCTAACGCCAAAGGCAAAGCTATCTAACGCACTTATAAAAGTCGCAAAGCCCTCAGGGAAGTTGTGAATCGTAATTGCGATTGCCGTAAAAATCGCCGTGCGTTTTATGGCGTTGTTGCGTGAAATGTGGCGTTCTCGCGAATCTAGTTCGCAATAGACTTCATTTTGGCTTTTTAGCTCGTGGGGATTGACATCTTTGGGGATTAAAATGTCGATTCCAAATGCCAAAATCATACCCACAAAAAAGCACAAAATGCCAAGCGATTCGGCATTGCTTGAATCTATTCGCAAAAAATAGTCGATAGATTTTGGCAAAATCTCTACAAAACTCAAATACACCATAACCCCACCGCTAAATCCAAGCCCAAAGGATAGGACGCGCGTCTCATCTTTTGTCTTAAAAAATGCCAAAAATGCCCCAAATGCCGTGCTAATCCCAGCGATTAGCGTTAGCAAAAAGGCAAAAAGCATAGATTCAAAAGTCATAAAAATTCCTAAATTTGCGTGAATCTAATGCGAATCTATGCGAATCTATGCGAATCTTATGTAGATTTTGAGATTTAACGCAATTATTTTGCATTTAGATTCGTCCTATTCGATTAGCATAATCGCTTGATTCGCCACCACTGCGCTATCCAAATCCACAAAGATATTTTTCACGCTACCATTTTTTTGCGCGGTGATTTCATTTTCCATTTTCATAGCCTCTACAATCGCCACAACATCGCCCTTTTTGACTTTATCGCCGATTTTGACATTGATTTTGCGAATGGTGCCGGGCATATTTGAGCTAATGTGATTTTCATCATTTGCGATAATCGCGCCTTTGGGCGACTTTTGCGTGGTAGATTCTGCGCTATTCGCAGAATCTTGCTCTACATACACTTCCCTTAATTCCCCATCAAGTCGCAAGAAAAAGGGTTTCACGCCATTTGTAGTCCTGCCAGAGCCCTCAATCTTTATGCCATACTGCTCCCCATTTACGATAATCTTAAACTCTTTTGCCAAATCCTCCGCGATATTTTCAAAAGATTCGATTGGCTCAGGTTTCAAAGCATTGTGATTGCGCTCGTCCAAAAATGTCTTTGCCACGCCCTCAAACATTGCGTAGCTTATGACATCTGTCTGGGAAAGCGCAAAATCTTTGCTTTCTTTCTTTGCCTTTGATATTTCAGGCGATAAATAATCCGCTGGGCGTTTGGTGATAAATTCTTCTTTCAAAGCCACAAGTTTGCTTTTTAGCTTTTTGTCAATCTCAGTGGCACTTTTACCATAAAATCCACGCCCCAAATTCTTTGCCTCTTTGCTAATGCTTTTATACCTCTCGCCTGTTAGGACATTTAGGACGGCTTGTGTGCCTACGATTTGTGAGCTAGGCGTAACAAGTGGCGGATAGCCAAAGTCTGCGCGGACAGCAGGGATTTCATCTAGCACTTCGTCCATTCTATCTAGCGCGTTTTGCTCTTTTAGCTGATTTGCTAGATTTGAAATCATACCGCCGGGGATTTGATTCACAAGCACACGCGTATCAATCAAACTATAATGCGATTCAAACTTCTTATATTTTTTACGCACACGGCGCAAGATTTCGGCGGCTTTTTCCATTTTGGCAATGTCTAATTTGGTGTCCCATTTTGTGCCTTTGAGTGTGGCTACCATTGATTGAGTGCAAGGGTGCGAAGTCCCACTTGCAAAGGCAGAGTTGCTTAAATCCACGATTTCCGCTCCCGCTTCTATCGCCTTTAAATGCGATGCAAATCCAAATCCCGCCGTGCTATGCGTATGAAGCACGATTGGTTTGTTAATTTCGCCCTTTAATGCTTTGACTAACTCATAAGCATCAAAAGGCGTGATTAGCCCTGCCATATCTTTGATGACAATTTCATCGCTTCCCATTTTGACTAGCTCTTTGGCATAAGCCACAAAGCCCTTAATCGTGTGAATGGGCGAAGTTGTGTAGCTGATTGCGCCTTGCACGATTTTGTTTTGCTTTTTTACCTCATCGATTGCGGTTTTTAGATTTCTACTATCATTTAGCGCGTCAAATATGCGAAAAATGTCGATTCCGCCTTGTGCTGAAAGCTTTATAAATTCTCTCACCACATCATCGGCATAGTGCCTATATCCTACCAAATTTTGCCCACGAAGTAGCATTTGAAGGGGCGTTTTTTTGAAAATCTCTTTAAACTTGTAAAGTCGCTCAAAAGGGTCTTCTTTAAGATAGCGCAAACAAGTATCATAAGTCGCGCCCCCCCACACTTCCACGCTATAAAAGCCGATTTCCTCAAAAATCCGCGCCACTTCCAACATATCCTCCGTGCGAACACGCGTAGCAAGTAAGCTCTGATGTCCATCACGCAATGAATTTTCTGTAATTTTTATCATTCAATCTCCCCTTTATATGATTTTATCAAGCTGTGCTAATTTCTCTGCCTGCTTGCGTTTCGCCTCCATTTGGCGGTGTCCTTCTTTTTTGAGATATTGCGCTATGTCATTATTGCCATTTGTCTGCGCTATGCTAAATGCCGTGCTTCCGGCGATATCACTTGCAAAAATATCTGCACCATTTTCTACCAAATAGCACACCAAATCCAAATTCCCGCTATTTGTCGCCTTCATAAGCACCGTTGCGTTGTTGTAATCCCTTGCGTTGATAAAGGCGTCATTTGCCACTAAAAATTTCACCACTTCCAAATGCCCCTCAATAGCGGAGAGCATTAGCGCGGAGTTGCCATCATTATCGATGTCATCGATATCTGCGCCATTATTTAGCAAAAGTTTCACAATCTCCAAATGCCCCTTTTCAGCCGCCCAAATAAAGGCATTCCACGCATTATTTGAGCGAAAGTCCGCCCCTGAATCTAGCAAAAACTGCACAACTTCAATATGCCCTTTGAAACTCGCGCTCATCAAAGCCGTATAGCCGTCATTTTTGCTTGCATTTACATTTGCGCCACTCTCAACTAAAAACTTTACGATTCCCAAATGCCCCTTAAAACTCGCGCTCATCAAAGCCGTGTAGCCATCAGTCTTATGCGAATTTACATCCGCGCCATTTGTCACTAAAAATTTCACAATCTCAAAATGCCCCTTAAAACTCGCGCTCATTAGCGCGGTGTAGCCGTCATTTCGCGTAGCGTTAATATTTATGCCGTTTTTGACTAAATACTGCACGATTTTTAGGTGGTTAAATGAGCACGCCCACATCAGCGCATTCCACCCATTTTCATCAGCGGCGTTAATATCCGCGCCATTTTTATGCAACAATCGCACGATTTCTAAATGATTAAATGAGCTTGCAAGCATTAGCGCGGTGGTGCTGTCATCTCGCTTGGCATTGACATTTGCGCCATTTTCTACCAAAATTTTCACAATGTCAATGTGCCCTTCGCTAACCGCGCTCATAAGGGCACTCCACCCGTCATTATCGCTTTCATTAACATCGACATTCAAATCCAAAAGTAGCGAAACAACGGCTTTATTGCCACTAAGTGCGGCAAACATAAGCGCGGTATAGCCGTTATTTGCGCGGATATCTAATCTTGCGTCATTTTCGATTAGAAACTTTGCCATTTTGAAATTGCCATCTTTACACGCCCACATTAGCGCGGTGCAGCCATCACTATCCACCGCATCGATATTTGTGCCGTTTTTAATCAAATATTTCACGCTGGGTGCGTTATTTTCAATCACCGCTTTTATAAACTCTTGCTCCAAAACACTCACAGGCAACCTCCGATTTTTGCGATTTTTTGTAAAATTATAACAAGTAAAAATAGAAAAATGCGAATTTTATCGCAGAATCTCGCATATTTTCGCAGAATCTACGCCAAAATTTACATTTCGCAGAATCTAGCGTTTTGCATTAATGTGAAGTTGCAACTTTATGCTTAGATTCTGCGGAAGGTGCGTTTTTATAAAATATTTTAGACGCATATTTAGAAATTTTACGCAAAATATGGGGATATATAATTTATTGTATTTTGCAATAATGCGAATTTCCTCTTTGAAAAATATCACACTTGGTTTTGCGGAAATCCCGCTCCCATCGTAAAATGCAACAATTTCTTTTGAGTTAAAAAATCGCACATTTTCCAAATGATAAATTTTGGTAAAAAAGTCGTTATCCGCGCAAATTTTAAAGTTCGTATCAAATTTATATTTTTTAAGCAACTCCGTTTTTACAAACGCACTTTGATGGCAAAATGGCATTCTAAATGCTGGATTTGACTTAAAGTGCGGTATTTTAGAGATTTTATCACTAATTTTTAACGCGATATCGCCATAAATTACTTTGATTTTTTTCATCCCTTGCCTCCAATTCGCAGAATCTAACTCAAATCGCAGAATCTCGCATAATTTCGCAGAATCTAACTCGCGATTTTAGCATATTTAATGTCTTTTTTTACCAAAAAATACCCGTGCTTTGTTGCGATATTTGCTTGGGATAATATTTCGCGTAAATACACGAGGCACGACCCAAAATACATAATACGCAAAATGTCGCAAGGGGAAAAATTTATTATATTTAAATCCAATTATGCAATCCTCTTTAAACATCAACCACGATAGACGCGAACTCACCCCTTCGACATTAAATGATATTACAATCTCATCAAAATGCCTAAAACTCTCGCCATTATTATAACAGCGGGTAAAAAAGTCCGTATCGCCTGCGATTTTGAAGGTTGTGTCGTATTTGTAGGATTTCATAATATTTGATTTTATAAATGCTGCTTGGTGGATGAAATGATGGCGGTATTTGTGCTTTTGCGTGGTGCTTTTTAGGATTTTGCGATTAAGATTATCATAGATAATTTCTGTATCGCCATAAATAATACTACTCTGCCCCCCCCCAGCGCGATATGCCGCAAATATGCGTTCAATCGCGCTATTATTATAAAATCTATCGCCAGAATTCATAAAGTTACACCACGCACCACTTGCTAAATCAATGCCCTTATTCATCGCATCATAAATGCCACTATCGCTTTGCGAGAGAAACTTCAAACTAAAATTTGCATTATCTTTTTTTGTCGCTTCTAAATACTCGCCATTATTTTTTGTGATATTTGCGATGGTTTTGATGTATTCCGCAATCTTTTCTGTCGTGCCATCGGTGCTTTTGCCATCGATGATGATGTATTCGATATTGCCATAAGTTTGATTTAGGACTGAATTCATCGTCTCTATAATATTATTTGCGTCATTAAAGACGACCGTAATTACTGAAATTTTCTCCATCGCAAAATCTTTCATAATAAAATAAAAGCGAAATTATACAGATTTTTGCGCTAGATTCTGCGATTTCGCAGAATCTAATATTATTTTTTTGCCACTGCCTTTATTTCATAACTAAAAATTTGCGGACTTGGCGCGTGAAAGGCGGAATTTGTGATTTTATTCCAAAAAGCAATTTTGCTTCTATAAATCCGCAAAAAGATTTTTCTAACAATCCTTTTTATCCCCTTGCTTCCAGCGAGTGCATCTTTGTCAATCAAATCCACCTTGCTAAATCCCGCCATTTTCAGCACGAAAATCAAACTTCCCGCAGTAAAAAGTGTATTATGTGTAAAATCTTCATACGCCCAATAAGCACCTGTGGCACTTTGTGCGTTTGGCACGGCGATAAAAATGCTTCCATTTTCATTTAGCATTTCCCTAAAATGCGCTAAAATTGGGATGATTTGCCCTTTTTCCAAATGCTCCAAACAATGCGTAGTTATTATCAAATCAAACTTTTGCTTTGGGGAAAACTTCAAAATATCATCCACTTTTATCGCATCAATGCCTAAATTTTTGCACGCTTCAATCGCATTTTCATTTATATCAATGCCAAGTAATTGATAGTTTTTACTTAAATCCCCCCCCCCGTTAGCATTTTGCGAATTCCACGCGAAATTATTATGTTTTATCGCATTTAGAATTTGCCCAAATCCGCACCCAAAGTCCAAAATCCTCGCATTTGCTGGCAGACCTTCTATCACTTCTTTGAAATAATGCGCCAATTTCGCGTCATTATAATCACCGCACCCTACGCCTCTTGCGCTAAAATAGTCATTTTTCATTTTTTCCTCCGTTTTGATAGATTTCATCGATAATTTTTATCACAGATTCTGCGCTAATTTCATTTATATCCAAATCACTTTTATATGCAAAGGCATTGCTTAACTCGCGGTATTTTCGCATATTTGCCTTTATAAAAGGATGGAATGCAGGATAATATTTAGTAGCGATATTTTTTGGATAGGGGATAAATCTCCCCAAATGATTGCCATTAGACACAGCGATAATCGCTGTGTCTAAAAAGACTGCGAAATGCGCTGCACTTGTTTCATTGCTAACTATAAGATTGCCATTATACACAAGTGAGGCAAGTTGCATTAGCGAGGTTTGCCCGCTAAAATCAAGCACATTCGCAGAATCTATCAAATCCACCAAAATTTTCGCGCTATTTTTATCCTCCACCCCGCCACAAATGACAATATTTTGATTGTATTTTGCAATCAAATGCCTTGCGACTTTTGCGAAGTTTTCAACGCTCCATTTGCGATATTTTGCAGACGCACCGATAAATAAAATGCAATAATTTTGGCGCAACTTTTCAAACGTATTTTCATCCACAAAACTCTCCAATTTTGGCAAAAGCGCAGAATCTAATTTCGCTTTTGGGATAGATTCTGCGAAATGTGGCGCAGAATCTGCAAAATTTGGATTTTTTGCACTAGATTCTGCGAAATGCTTTAAAAAATCAAAGGCATTTTTGCAAAACTCCGCATTGCGATAATACTCAAACAAAACGCCATCTTTGCAGGGCAAAAGTGCCGTGTAGTATTTGTCATTTGCGTTTTTTAAATGCAGTGGGAGATTATTATCATCTCCGCTTGGCGTTAGGCAAATTTGCGCATTTATGTAAGAAATAATCTCTTTGCAAAGCAAATCGCGCGAATAAATGGGATTTAGACAAATTGTAAAATGGCGTTTTTTAAGCGAGTGCAAAAATGAAATGCGATAAAAAAGACTGCGATTAAACTGCCTTGGCGAGATGAAAATAAACTCATCGATATTTTTGCTATGCAATCCAAGTGCCAAATTTTTCACGCAGTTATTTGCAAGTAGCGTAATGTGATAATCGCCAAAAAACTCCCGTATTTGCGCTAAAAATGGCGAAAACAGCACAAAATCTCCGATTGCATCGATACGAATAATCAAAAGTCGCTTTTTTGCCTTTGGTGGGAAGGGCGGGATAATTAAACGCGCTATTTTATCTCGCAGGGATTTTGTTAGATTTCTTAAATACGCCATTTATGCGCACCTTGCGAAATGATTTGATGGCGTGTAAAAAATGCGATATTTCGTGGATTTATATAAGATTCTGGCAGAATCTGCGAAATTTACGCAAATTGTTGCAGAATCTAGCGGAGATTCTGCGAATTTTAACTCATTCTGCCCCCCCCCCCCCAATTTGCATTTTTTGGCGCAATATCTTTGCTTCATATCTAATCATAATTTCTATCATCGCTTCAATGCTTGTCTTTTTTGGATTCCACCCTAAAATCTTTTGTGCTTTTTTTGCATCGCCAAGCGAACTTTTTACATCAAGCGGACGAAAATAATTTGGATTAACCTCAATTAGCACTTTATTATTCGCAGAATCTACGCCTTTTTCATCCACGCCACTGCCGATAAAGTGCAAATCTATGCCGACTTTTTTAAAGGCAATTTTGCAAAATTCTCTAATGCTTGTTTGCTTTCCTGTGGCGATGATAAAATCCTCTGGCGCGCTGTGTTGAAGCATTAAGTGCATACATTCTACATAATCCTTTGCGTAACCAAAATCCCGCTTTGCATTCAAATTCCCAAGATATAATTTCTCTTGCAAACCAAAGGCGATTTTTAGTGCCGCTTTAATAATCTTTTTGCTTACAAACTCATCGCTTCGCAGTTCGCTTTCGTGGTTAAATAAAATGCCATTTGTCGCAAAAATATTATATGCCTCCCTATAATGTCGCACCATATAAAAAGCATATAATTTTGCGATGGCATAGGGAGATTTTGGATTAAATGGCGAGTTTTCATTTAGCACACCATCACTTGAACCAAAAATCTCGCTACTGCACGCATTATAAAATTTGGCATTTAGATTTAGTAACTTTATGGCATCTAAAATGCGAAGTGTGCCTAGCGCAATGGAATCTGCCGTCCTTTGCGGGAGCGAAAAGGAAATTTTAACATTTGAAATGCCTGCTAGATTATAAATCTCATTTGGTCGCACCTTGCCTAAAATATCAATAATGCAACTAAAATCACTCACATCGCCATAATGATAAATAATCGCAGAATCTGCCCCATCAAAATACAAATCATCATAATGGATAAAGCACAAATCATCGTATTTTGGCACTTTTCGCACGAAAATATGGATGATGTAATTTTTTTGCGATAAGAGTTTCATCAAAAAATATCCATCTTGTCCGCTAGCACCGATTATTAGGGCGATTTTGGACGTGGAAGGTTGAGATTGCTTTGTAGATTCTGCGAATTTTGGAATTTTTGCGCTAGATTCTGCGAATCTTGTGCGATTCGCAGAATCTGCGATATTTTCGCCATTTTGTTTATTAGATTCTGCGATTTTCGCAGAATCTAAATAATTATTTTTTGGATTGCCACGATTTGCCTTTGGCAAATCTCGCAATAACGAATCTACCGCAGAATCTACTCTTAAAACAACGGAAGGATTTTCGGGATGGCTTTCGTAGTTTTTGCTAAATTTGGGGCGTGAGACTAGACTAGCGGTCTGCGAACGCCCGAAATTTAGCAAATCTGCGGAATGCTTCTCTAAAGGCGAATTGAGGACAGATTCTGCGTTTTTAGTATTTATTATGTCTCTGTAAAATTTAATCGTTTGTTTGTAGGTCGCCTCCCAGCCAAACATTTCTAATCGCTCTTTTGCGTGTGCGATTTTTTGTGCTTTTAAATTTTTATTTTGAATGCCATCCAAAATCGCATTTGCGATGGAATGCGCCTCATTTGGATTGAAATAAATCGCGCAATCCCCCGCAATCTCTCTAAAAACCTCAATATCACTCAAAACCGCCAAGCACTCCGCAAAAAAACTCTCCAAAATAGGAATGCCAAATCCCTCATAAAATGACGGAAACACAAAGCACAGCGCATTTTTATAAATACCATATAATTCATCTTCTTTTGCTTGGATGGCAACAAAATGCTCTTTTATTTTTAGCGATTGCAAAAAGTTGATTTCATCACTAGAAAACTCAGCCCCAACGCAAAGTGCCGTAATCTGCGGATTAAAGGCGATAATTTCTGCCATCGCCTTTGCAAAATTGGCAAAATTTTTATATCCGCCACGAGTGCCGACAAATAAAATGTAATTTTGCGGGAGATTTTGCGGAAGATTCTGCGATTTTTGCAGACTATGCCCTAAATAAATTACTCTTATTTTCTTTTCATCAATGCCAAAAAATTTGATTAAATCCCTTTTTGTCGTGTGAGAAATAGCGATAATCCCATCGCAACTCTCGCAATTAGCGCGTTTTAAGGCGGAAGTTTTGCTATCATTTTTGAAATAAGAATTTGCATAAATCTCGTGTATCATATCATAAACACTAACGATAAAAACCGCGCCTTTGGGGCGATTTCGCGTTTTTTTATAATAACTAATGTGATAAATTTCAAAAATATTTTTTGCGATAAATCGCTCGTGCAGTTCGTTTAGCGCGCTAATTAAACGCACCTTGCCTCTAAAATCTTTTGTTTTTTTATTTTTGTTTAAATAGAGATTTTCGCTATAAAGAAGCGGGATTTTGGCATTTTTATTGCGGATGAATAATTCAAAAATATAGCGCGAAATACCTCCGACAAACTGCATTGAAAAAATATCGTGGGAATATAGGACTTTTAGATTTTTACGCAGCATAAAAAGTCCTAAAATGAGATTTTGCAAAAAATGCAGAATCTGTGCTAGATTCTGCGATTTTTGCAGAATCTAAATAATTATTTTTGGATTGCTGTGACTTGACTTTGTCAAGTCTCGCAATGACAAATATCGCAGAATCTGCGAATTTTGGATTAGATTCTGCGATAAATATTAACTCATTCTGCCCCCCCCCATTTAGCATTTTTTCATATAATGCTAAATATTGCTTTGCGATATTTTTCGCACTAAATTTTAATATGCCTTTCCTTGCATTCAAAGCATTATTTGCCACAAACTCAATGCCACGCGCCAAATCTTTTGTGCTATCAAATGTCGCTAAATATCCATTTATTTTGTGTGAAATAATATCCCTTGCGCCACTATTATCAAACGCAACCGCGCTAGTTCCGCAAGACAAACTCTCTATAATAGTCTTTGGCGCGGCATCTAGCAGACTTGGAGCGACAAATACATCTGCGCTACTATAAATCAAACGCAAAGCAAGACTGCTATTATGATAACCAAAACTCTTAAATTCAAATCCTTGCGGGATTTTCTGCCTATCTAATTTGCCAAAAAAGCACAAAAAATATTTGTCTTTTGGCAAAAATTTCAGCGCTTCTAAAAAATGCGAAAATCCTTTATAAAAATCACCTAGCGCATTTGCCCCACATAAAATGATTTTTTTATGTGTGTTAAGTCGCAGAATCTGCCTTGCGATATTTTTATCAATAGGCATAAACTCGCTTTCATCGATACAATTCGCAATTGTGCTTATGAGTGCATTTTTTGTGATGGCACTTTTTTGCAAACACTCGCTAATAAAACTGCTAATGCCTACAAAATGCAAATTCTGCGGATAGTGCCTAATTTTGGTGCGCTGATTAAAATGCGCCAAATTTCGCAGAATCTTTATCTTTGGCGACAACGCAGGGCAGTTTTTGCACGAAGTTTGATATTTGAAACATAGCGCATTATTAGCGATAGCATAATGACATCCGCCACTAAACGCCCACATATCGCGCACACTCCACACAATCGGTTTTTTGATTTTGGCGATGGTGGATAGTGAGATAAATCCGTTATTTATCCAATGGAGATGGATAATATCTGCTTTTTGAAATACATTGTGCCTTAAAATATTAAATCCAAAAAAATTATTACTAAAAATATTTTTACTCCCGCAAATGCGAGAAATACCGCCATCAATCTTTGCGTAAAAAAATGCCTGATATTTATTGAGATTGCTAATATTTGGGTGGTTTTGAATATCTTTTGCAGTGGTTAAAATGTGACTTTTTACACCTAAATCCAAAAGTGCATTATGCAAATTTAGCGCACCTTTTGCTGCTCCGCCAGATAACTCACCAGCGACTAAATGCAGCACTTTCACGCCACTGCCTTTGAATGTGATTTGGTTGATATTTGATTAAAAGAAAGATGGAGGAAAATTACTAATTTATACCTTACTACTAATTTATACCTTTCTGCCCCCCCCTATTTGCAATTTTTGCATATTGAGAAATGTAGTGTTTAGCGATTTTTGCGGAATTAAAATGTGCTATTACACTATCTCTTGCATTTTGGCGCAAAACTTCATAATTCGCAGAATCTAAGCACCATTCAATCCCACACGCCAAATCGCCAATATCTTTTGCCAAATATCCATTTTGCTTGTGTGATATCATATCGCCATTGCCACCAATATCAAAGGCGACCACAGGCACAGCACAAGAAAGTGCCTCCATAATGGCATTACTTAGATTTTCCGCCAAACTTGGGACGACAAAAATATCACACGCATTATACGCAAGGCGAATGCTATAATCATCACTTAAACGCCCAAAGGCAATAGATTCTGCGCCAAAAGTATTATTATTTGCGCCAAAAATGACTAATTTATAAGGAATTTTTAATAACGCTAATGCCTTTAAAAACTCTGCATAACCCTTGCGCGGGATATCATCAATCGCCCCAAATCCAATGTAATAAATATTTTTCTTTGCAGAATCTAGCGCAAGGGACAATAACTCTAATAAGAATTCTCTGTGCTGCCCCCCCCCATTTAATATTTTTTGGTATTGAGAAACATACTGCGGGGCGATTTTTGCAAAATCAAAGTTTGTGGCACTATCTCTTGAATTTTGGCGTAAAACTTCATAATTCGCAGAATCTAAATTTAAAATCCAATCCAATCCCCTTGCCAAGTCATCTACATCCATCAAATTCGCCAAATATCCATTATGCTTGTGTGAAATAATATCTTTTAATCCACTCGTATTATACGCCACCACAGGCGTTCCACACGCCAAACTTTCCACCGCCACTTGCCCAAAACTCTCAATATGACTTGGCATAAGCACCACATCCGCCACGCTATACACGATTTTTAATGCGATATCATCGCTCAAATGCCCCAAATAATTGCTTTCAATACCCTCAATTTCCCCTCCATCACTTGCACCAAAAATCAGCAACTTGATACGCGATTTATCTTTCAACAAACACAGGGCATTTTTTAAGTCATCATATCCCTTGCGCTCCAAACTCATCGGTGCTATTGCGCCAAATGCGATTATTTTTTGCGAATTTGGAATATTTAAAAGGCGTCTAGCGATATTTTTTGGAATGGGGGCAAATATGCTTGTATCAATCGGATTTGGCAAATTTATAATGCTTTTATTGCTAAAAAGCGCAGAATCTTTGGCGCATTTAGCAATCCACCGCGATAGACCATTTATAGTGATATTTATTTTATTATACACTTTTTGCTTTCGCTTAAATGAAAAGTAACTAATATCATAAGGCATTTTTCCGCCAAGCAGGGGACATTTCTTACAACCGATGCTAACCCCTACACAGGCGGCTGCCACTATGTGGCAGCCGCCTGTGTAGGGGTTAGCATCGTGTAAGCTCCAAATTATTGGAGCGTCAATTTTAATTAAATCTTTGATATTTATAAACCCACTTTCAACCCAATGCAAATGCACAATATCTGGTTTTAACTCCGCTATATATTTTAGCAACGCCCTATTTTTTGGGATAAAAAATGGTAATTGCGGAGAAAAAATATCCTTGTGCCGTTTGGGGTAAAAAGAAAGTGGGATTTGCGATAAAAATGGACGGATTTTTTCAAATGCCTTTTGCACTTTGCTTCGCGCTAATCGATATGTGTGCGGAGAATCGCCCGTTTTATTTTGCACTAACATTATAGAATCTATCCCCGCTTCTAGCAGTGCTTTATGAAGGCGCGCACACGCCCTCCCCGCCCCACCAGAATCCGAACTACATAAATGCAAAACTCTCACACATAAACCTTAAAAATATTTTTATAAAAGCGGTAATTTTACATAAAAACACTTAAATATTTTCTTAGATTCTGCAAAATCGCAGAATCTGGGATATTTTCGTCACTGCGATATTTTGCTTTGTAGAATCTTGCAATGACGATTTTTTTTATTTTTAGATTCGTGCCAAATTGCCAAATCGCGTGAAAAACAATCGAAGTAATGGCGGTAGTGCTTTGCGTTGTTTTGGCGCGAAATGAGCGAAATAGAACTAGTCGTTCATTGAGCGAAATTTTGTGCCAAAACAAAGCAAATGATTACCCAAGACACAAATTGCACTAAAACAAATTGTCAGCGTTTATTTCGCAAGTGGATATATAAATGCAACACATCAACGCTCGCCATCGTTACGCCACTTATCGCTAGTGCCTCGCGCAAATTTTTGGGGCGAAATTTATTTAGTTTTTCGATGACTTCCGCACTCAAACCCGGTATTTTATCAAACACAAAATCACGCGGAATCTCCACGCCAAGCGTCAAATCCAAATTTGCGATTTCATCATTTTGCTTTTTTATGTAGTGATAATATTTGCACTCAATTAGCACTTCCTTTAACGCACGGAGCGATAGATTTGCGAATCTATCGTCAAATTTTTGCAACTTTGATTCATCAAAACTTTTGCGCCCTACGATTTGAATCCCTTGCGTGGCGTCATTGATTTTATCCTCTCCCAAAGATTCCAAAAATGCCAAAAACTCCGCATTTGGCGTATAAATTTTGCGCTCCAAAAATTCAATCGCGCCCTTTATCGCATTTGAATCCGCCAAAATCTCATCGATATTTTCAAGCAATCCTAGCTCTTTTCCGCGATTTGATAAGCGAAAAATCGCATTATCCTCGCGCAAAAGCAAACGATACTCCGCACGGGAGGTAAAAACGCGATATGGCTCATTTGTGCCTTTGGTTACCAAATCATCAATCATCACGCCGATATAAGCCTCACTGCGCTTTAAGATAAATTCAGGTGCGCCTTTCACGCTTAAAGCTGCGTTAATTCCAGCCATAAGCCCCTGTGCTGCGGCTTCCTCATAGCCTGTCGTGCCGTTGATTTGCCCTGCCAAATAGAGATTTTTGATTTTTTTGCATTCAAGCGTGTGAAAAAGCTCGGTGGGTTGGACAAAATCATACTCTATCGCATAGCCAAAGCGCGTAATTTCGACATTTTCTAGCCCTGCGATTGTGCGAATCATCGCCTCTTGCACATCAAAAGGCAGTGAAGTAGAAAGCCCATTGACATAATATTCGTTTTGCGCCTTTGTTTGTGGCTCTAAAAATAGCTGGTGGCGTGGCTTTTCGGCGAATCGATTTACCTTATCCTCAATGCTTGGGCAATATCTAGGACCCACGCTTTTAATCTGTCCGCTAAAAAGTGGCGCACGAGCGAAGTTTGCGCGGATAAACTCGTGCGTAGATTCATTTGTGTAAGTGATATAGCAAGGATATTGCGTGGGGTTAAAATCGCGCGTTTTATGGCTAAAATGCGGGGGATTGCTGTCTCCATTATGTCGCTCCAAATTGCTAAAATCAATGCTTTTCCCGCTCACGCGCGGACAAGTGCCCGTTTTTAGTCGCCCGACATTTAGCCCCAAACCTCGCAAACTTTGCGACAAAGCCACCGCACTAGATTCGCCAAATCGCCCATTTTGTGAGATGGATTCGCCGATATGGACTTTGCCATCCAAAAATGTCCCTGTGGTTAAAATGACTTTTTTTGCAAGGTATTTTTTGCCGATAGCCGTGCGAATCCCACACACCACGCCATTTTCTAGCAAAATCTCAACTGCCATTTCTTGCGAAATAGTGAGATTTTCTTGCGCCAAAAGCATATTTCGCGCTGTTATGCGATATAAATCCATATCGATTTGCGCCCTTGTGCCTTGCACTGCGGGTCCTTTTGACGCATTTAGTGTGCGAAACTGAATCCCACTAATGTCTGTGATTTCGCCCATCGCCCCGCCTAGCGCGTCAATCTCTTTTACCAAATGTCCCTTTGCAAGTCCGCCGATGGCTGGATTGCAACTTGCTAGCGCAATTGAATCCACTAGCAAAGTCAAAAGGTGCGTTTTTAGCCCCATTTTCGCACAAGCCAAACTCGCTTCAACTCCCGCGTGTCCGCCACCTACCACAATAATATCAAATGAATCCAAAAGCACTCCCTTAAAAATTTTAATGATTTTTTGCTACGATTTCGTTTTTAGAATTTGAAATTTTATGTTTTTTAGCTTAAAGGGGACAAAATGTCAAATTTTTTCAAAGACAAATTAGAAAAAATAAGTGGCGAAAACTTCGCTAGATACTACACAGGCGCGATTTTGGTGGCAATCATAGCTTTAATCATCGTGCTAAATATCAAATTTTTGCTTTGGGCGGTGCTTGGGGGTTGCTATCTGCTTGCCCTTGCTGAATCTTGCAAACTTTTTGATATTGAAGAGCGGATTCATTTATACGCGACTGCGGGGATTGTGTGGATTGTGGCGTATTTTTATAAGGGTTCGCCTTTGTATATTGGGATTTTGGCATTGGCGATTTTTGCCGCGTATAACGCATTTCACAATCGCACAAAAAGCAAGGACTACGCGGTGCTAATCTATCCTACAATTCCATTTCTATGCCTTTTTGGGATTTATGATAATTTTGGCGCGATGGCAATCGTATGGCTTATCGCAATCGTTGCTTTGAGCGATTCGTGTGCGTATTTTGGTGGCAAAGCATTTGGCAAATCGCCACTCTCCCCCGTCTCGCCCAAAAAAACCATTGAAGGCGCGTTAATCGGGCTAATTGTCGCAAGTTTGGTAGGCACACTCATAGGCTCTATCATAACGCTCGACATAAATGCTGATAAAATCGGCTTTATAAGCGCGTTTTTCATATCCGTGTGTGTGGCATCTATTTCGATTTTTGGCGATTTATTTGAGAGTATGTTAAAGCGAATCGCAAATGTCAAGGATAGTGGCAATATTTTGCCCGGACACGGCGGCGTTTTAGATAGAGTTGATGGGATTTTGTTTGGCGCGGTAATGATGATATTTTTGCTTGAATGGGTGAAATAAAATTTGATACTTTTGGGCTCTACTGGCAGTATCGGCACACAAGCCTTGCAAATCGCAAGGGCGGAGCATTTAAGCGTTGAAGTCCTTTGTGCAGGGGATAATATTGAGCTTTTAAATGCGCAAATTGCGGAGTTTTGCCCAAAAATTGTCGTTATAAAAGATAGCAAAAAAAAGCATTTGATTCGTGGCATAAATCGTGTGCTTTGTGGTGAAAGCGGGATTTTAGAGGCGATAAATACCTCCGAATCAAAACTCGTGCTAAACGCGCTTGTGGGATTTAGTGGCGTGAATCCTAGCATTGAATCTATCAAATGTGGTAAAACCCTTGCTTTGGCAAATAAAGAGAGTTTGGTTGTGGCGGGATTTTTAATGGGGGGCGAAAATTTAGCGCGAATTTTGCCTGTGGATAGTGAGCATTTCGCGCTAAAAGAATTGCTAGATTCTGCGACAAAAAACGCAGAATCTGCACTAGATTCTGCGAATCGCACGAATTTCGCAGAATCTGCTTTTTTTTCGTCATTGCGAGGCGCACGAAGCGTTAGCGAGTGCAACGAAGCAATCCACAAATCTAATTTGGATTGCCACGAATTGCTACGCAATTCTCGCAATGACGGGATTAGTGGCGAATCAACCATTAAAAAACTCATCATTACCGCAAGTGGCGGGGCGTTTCGCGATTTGCCTTTGAGTGAAATCCCGCACCAAAGCGCAAAATCCGCACTAAATCACCCCACTTGGGCTATGGGGCGCAAAATCACAATCGATAGCGCGACAATGATAAATAAACTTTTTGAGATTTTGGAGGCATATTGGCTTTTTGGCGCGAATCTAAATGCAAATCTTGCCACGAATCAGGGCGTAAATTCAAACACAAATCACATTGACGCCGTTATTGAGCGCACTTCAACGATTCACGCGCTGATTCAGAGCGCTGATAACGCAATAATCACGCATTTAAGTAGCAATGATATGCGATTGCCCATCGCAACCGCGCTTTTGGGCGCAAAGGCAAAGTGCAAGGCATTTATCAAAGAATTGGATTTGCTAAATCTAAACTTACGATTTGAAAAAATTGATACAAATCGCTATCCGCTTTGGACGCTCAAAGATTCGCTTCTAAAATGCCCAAAATTAGGCATTATTCTAAATGCAGCAAATGATATTTTGGTGGCGCAATTTTTGGAAAATAAAATCATTTTTGGCGATATTGCAACGCAGATTTTTAAGGTTGTGGAGCGATTCGGCGATGAGAGCGCACTAGATACGCTACAAAATATCGCCGACATTGCGGAAATCAACGCAAAAATTGCAGATTTTTTGCGCTAGTATTGACTTTTAACAAAATAGCAACTAAAATTCGCACTTCTACTTTTCAAAACCACTAAAATCTTTAAGGACAAAAATGGCTACAAAAGACAATAACGGCGCAAGAGAAAACGGCAACGGCAAAGAGATTCGAGAAAATAGAGATAATCGCAAGAGCCACATTCCCGCAGACGCCTACAAAATCGAAGAATTAAAAACTTTAAGTTTAGCAAAGCTGATTGAAATCGCAAACAAATTAGGCGTAGAAAACCCGCAAGAATACCGCAGACAGGACTTGATGTTTGAGATTTTGAAAACGCAAGTAAATCAAGCGGGATATATTTTATTTAGCGGGATTTTGGATATTGCAAATGAAAATTACGGCTTTTTGCGCGGTGTAGATGAAAATTTCACCGATTCGCAAAATGATGCGTATGTGTCGCTGACACAGATTCGCAAATTTGCGTTAAGAAATGGCGACTTGGTTACAGGGCAAGTGCGCCCACCACGAGAACAAGAGCGATATTACGCGCTTTTAAAGATTGAAGCAATCAATCATTTATCGCTTGAAGAGGCAAAAAATCGCCCACTTTTTGACAACCTAACGCCTTTATTCCCCACAGAGCAGTTGAAATTAGAGTATGATAGTTCAAAAGTAACGGGGCGAATCTTAGATTTATTCTCACCCATCGGCAAAGGGCAAAGGGCTCTTATTGTCGCGCCCCCACGCACAGGGAAAACGGAGCTTATGAAAGAACTAGCACACGGCATTAGCGCAAATCACCCCGAAGTTGAACTAATGGTTTTGCTAGTCGATGAACGCCCAGAAGAGGTTACCGATATGCAGCGAAGCGTGAAAGGGCAGGTTTATGCTTCGACTTTTGACTTACCAGCGTCAAATCATATCAAAGTCGCTGAGCTTGTGTTGGAGCGCGCAAAAAGGCGCGTGGAGAGTGGTAAAGATGTGGTGATTTTGCTTGATTCAATCACGCGCCTTGCAAGGGCATATAACGCTGCTACGCCTTCAAGTGGCAAGGTTTTAAGCGGTGGCGTTGATGCAAACGCGCTTCACAAGCCAAAGCGATTTTTTGGTAGTGCGCGAAATATCGAGCAGGGCGGGAGTCTCACAATCATCGCAACGGCGTTGATTGATACAGGCAGTCGAATGGACGAAGTGATTTTTGAAGAGTTTAAAGGCACTGGCAATAGCGAAATCGTCCTAGCGCGCTCAATCGCAGATAGGCGAATCTACCCTGCGTTTGATATTTTGAAATCCGGCACAAGAAAAGATGAATTGCTTTTAGGGGCTGAAAAACTCCAAAAAGTGTGGATTTTACGCAACTTTATGCAACAATTAGGCGACATTGAGGCGTTGAATCTGATTTACTCCAAAATGAAAGATTCAAAAAGCAATGATGAATTTTTAAGCAAAATGAATGAGCAAGAGTAAGTTTTGAAAATCGGCGTTTTTGATAGCGGTGTGGGCGGTTTGAGCGTCTTAAAGTCGCTTTTAGATTCAAAGCTTTTTAGCGAAATCATCTATTATGGCGATACGGCGCGAGTGCCTTATGGCAACAAGGACAAAGCCACCATTGTGCGCTTTTCGCTTGAATGCGTGGATTTTTTTATCCCGCACAAAATCGATATGCTAATCGTAGGTTGCAACACTGTGAGTGCATACGCGCTAGATGAAATGCAAAAAATCGCGCCATTTCCCGTAATCGGCGTGGTTGAATCAGGCGTCCTTAGCATTAGCAATAAGATTCAGAGTAAAAATGCAAAGATTCTAATCATCGCCACAAAAGCCACGACAGAGAGCGGAATCTACGAAAAACATTTGCGAAAATTGGGCTATGAAAATTTGGTGAGTTTGCAAACGGGGCTTTTTGTGCCATTAGTCGAAGAGGGGATTTTGAGTGGCGAGATTTTGGAGGCGACATTTAGGTATTATTTTGGTAATCGATTTAGGGGCGAATCCGCGCCAGAGGCGATTATTTTGGCTTGCACACATTTTCCGCTAATCGCAAGTGAAATTCGTGCATATTTTGAAAATAAACCTATTTTGATTCACTCAGGTGAGGCGATTGTGGAGTTTTTAAAGCAAAAATATATCACAGATTCTGCGATTTTACAAACGCCAAAAGTTTATTATTATGCTTCTGGCGATAAAAAAGCATTAGAATCTACGGCAAAGCTATGGTTAAAGTCGTAAAGGGCGAATCTTTAATCTAACTATATTTCTTAAAAATATCCCTATGTCTGCCTATGCGTGAGAGATAGAGTGTGTCATTTTGGATTTTATACACTAGGACTAAATCAGAGCTTATGTGGCAGTCGCGGTAGCCCTTGTAGTCGCCTTTTAGCGCGTGGTCTTTGTATTTTTTATCGAGTGGCTCTTTTGATAGTAAAGTTTTTGTGATTATATCAAACTCAAAAAGCTCATTCTCGCCAAAAATGCCTTGCTTTAATATCCTTTTATAATCGCGCTTATAGGCATTTTCAAGCTCCGTTTTCATTCTCTAACTCCGCTAACATTCGCTTATGAAAATCTATCGCACTAAAATTCTCTACAATCTCGCCACCATCGCCATTTTCACACTCTTGCAACGCCTTTATCGTCTCATCATTTGGCTCGTGGCTATATCCAAACTCACAAATATCAGATTCTGCGCTAAGTGTCGCATTCATTTTCTCCGCAAAGTCCCTAAACGCCGAGATATACTCTTCCTTAACATTATCTATAATAATTCGCGTCATCATAAGCTCCCAAAAATAAGATTTTGAAATTGTATCATAAATCCACGCCATAACGCTCAAAAAAAACGCTCAAAAATCCCCAAAAACGCAAATCTTTTAAGCGCATTCATAGCATAGATTCGCTACAATCTCCGCATAAATTTTTCGGGGGCAAATGGAGTTTTTATAAAAAATGGAGCATTTAAAAGAGATAGGTTTTGTGCAAAATGTCGAAAATATCGCTTATTTGCTAAATAAGATTAGCGCAGAGAAGGGCATTGAGAAAGCGAAACTTGCCGTTAAAATCCTTAAAATTCAATCATTTGTCAAAACGCCAAAAAGTGGCGCATTTGAGCTAGTAGATGAGATTAGCGATGAGATTTTTGAAGATAAAAATACGCAAATTAAGCAAATTTATGAAGTGCGGATTTTCAAAACGCAATCAAAAACCTTGCAAGATTTTCATTTAGAAGTGCCAAAAAACGCAGAATCTGCCCACATTATCTTTCAAAAAGACTTTCAGCCCCCGCAAAATATCAAAGATTTTGAAGTGCTATTTGAAAAAATCAAAGTCGCCCAAATTTCACAAGGCATCATTTTACGCAAAACAAACGCACAAAAAAATTTGCTCTATGAAAAACTCAAAAACGCAGAATCGCCCCTAAAAAGCACTCTTTGCATAGAGCTTTTGCGCTCTCAAAATTTCATAGATTCAAAAGAGGGCAAAATCGATTTTTTTATCGCGGGGGTTGATTTGGCAAAAAAAAATGTGATTGCGCTAAAAGAAAATACCAAAATCTGCACTTATGCTTTGGCAAAGCTAGGCAAAATCGGGCGCAACCTAAAAGGCGAAATTATAACCCCTGAGGCAAAAACTTCGCTCCCACCAAGTTGTAGCGATGAGATTAAAAAAAGCGAGAAAAACGGCATTTACGAATACACCACCGCTAAAAATGGCTTTGTTATTTTTGAGAAAAATCACTTTTCTTTTAGCAATGAAATTTCGCTCCAAAATGTCGAGTTAAAGGACAATTACAACTTTTTGGGCGATGTGGATACGAAAAGCAAAATTGTCGTTAGCTCTGGAGGCGAGTTTGAGGACGCGCTAAAAAGTGGCGTGAATCTAATCGCAAATCAAATCAGCATTAGCGGCAATCTAGCGGCAAATACGAATTTAGTCGCAAATGAAATCGAAATCAGCGGACAAACGCACAAAACCACGACTATGACTTGCAAAAAAGCGCAAATCGCCACACATAGAGGGATTTTGGATTGTGAATGCGCAAATATCACCGCATTAGAGGGCGGAATCGTAAATGGCGAAAATGTAGAAATCGCAAAGGCAAATGGTGGCGAAATTTGCGCGAACAATATCAACATAATTGAGCTTTTTTCGGGCGCAAATGTGAAATTTAGCGCGAAATTGGTGGTGGATTGCCTAAAAGGTAGCGACAATAAAATCATTTTCACGCCCCTTGCAAGTCGCCAGATAAAGCAAAAGATTCAATCGCTTTTAAATGAACTTGAATCAAACCAAAAAAACGAGCAGATTTTAAAGAAAAGAGAAACCGCCCTAACTTATCAATACAACAAATTTGCCAAAACCGCGCGAGAGCTAAAAGCACAAATTGAGGATAATAAATCCAAAAACCGCGCCACGCCAGAATATGTGCTAAATAATTATAAGGCGTTTTTAGAAATCGTGCATAATTTAAAGGCGACAAAGGCAGAGATTGAATCCATCGCAAAACAGCACACAATCATCATAAACACCATTAGAGAATATCAGCAAAGCGTGTTTAGCGCGGAGTTTTTATGCAAGGACGGGTGGCTAAAATATAATGATGTGATTTTTGAGCTAATTTCGCCAAAAGTCTATCAAAGCAAAACCATCATCAAAGGCATAGGCAAATATTGCTTTGATTCAGGCGAAAAGTGCATAGTTCATCACAAGATTTTTAGAAGTGAAAGCGATGAAGAAATCAACAATCAAGGATTTTAAAAAAATGATAGCAAAGGTTGTGAAATGATAGCGGGTTTGATTGGAAGCGTGTATAAGCGCGGTGTAAGTGGCGTTTTGTTTAATGTAAATGGCGTGATTTATGAAGTTTCAATGTCGCTAAATGCGCTTTCTTGCGTGAAAGAAAATGATACGCTTTTGATTACGCAGATTATCCGTGAGGATAGTATCGCGCTGTTCGGCTTTCTAAACAAGGACGAAAAGGATTTGTTTGACAATCTAATAAAAATCAACGGCATAGGACCAAAGGTGGCTTTGAGTATTTGCTCTGCGTTTAAACCTGCGGAATTTTTAAATATCGCAAATTGCAATGACTTTGCCACGCTTAAAAAAGTGCCCGGCATTGGGGAGAAAATGGCAAAGCGAATCATCGTAGAAATTAGCGGAAAACTTGGAGCTATCGCGCAACTAAATCTCCCGCAAAGCAAGATTGACGCGCTAAATGCGCTTGAATCGCTTGGCTTTAAAAATAGCGAGATTTTAAAAATGCTACAAAACGCAGAATCTACCACCACCGAAGGAATAATAAAAGAAATTTTACAAAAAATGAAGTAGATTCTGCGAAATTTATCAGATTCTGCGAATTTTAATGCAAACTTCAACAATGCTATAATATAATAAATTTTATTTTTTCGGAGGTTTTTATGCTATCTTCGCTTTATATTCGTATGCGGGTGCTTCACTTTGTCGGTATGGTGCTTTTAATCATAAATGCGCTATTTTTCACAGATAATATCATCGGGCAAATCATTCAATTTATCGCGGTAGTCGCGCTAATTTTGCACGATATTGATGAGAAAATAAATGGCGTAGATAAGACAAAGGCGGTGATGAAAGAATTGCAAGAGATGAAGTTAGATTCAAAAAGCAAGATTGATACTTCGTGGTGCAAGGAAAATGGCGATGTGCTAGTCGCCATCGATGGATTCAAAGATAGAATAAATGCCACGATAAATACCATAAACAGCGAGGCAAACGCCGTCAAAGGGCATATCAATCGCCTATCACTCATAAGCGATTCGCTCCACCAAAAAAGCAAATCGATGAATGACAAAGTCGCCCTAACTTCGCAAAATGCAGGACTTATACAAAATCTTTTAGGCGAGTTTAGCACCCAAGTCCAATCCACAAAGGACAAGCAAGAGGATATGATGAAGGTGTCAAATGAGATAAAGACGCTAATTGGCTCTCTGTCGCATTTAATCGAGCAGATTTTCTCGCAAAATGCGGAGTTACTCGCGCATTTTGAAGAGTTAGAGGGCAATACGCAGTCCATCGTAAATATCGTAGAGACCGTAAAAGGTATCGCCGAGCAAACGAATCTTTTGGCACTAAATGCCGCGATTGAGGCGGCGCGGGCGGGAGAGCACGGGAGGGGATTTGCCGTAGTCGCCGATGAAGTGCGAAAACTCGCAGAGCGGACAAATCATTCGCTTGGCGACATTACCACAAATATCGCGCTAATTACGCAAAAAGTCGATGACAACAAAAATGGATTAGAGCAGACAAAGCAAGTGGTGGGCGATTTACTCGCGCGGGGCAAAGTCGTAGAGCAAAATATCAAATCCTTTGATGATATTTTTAACGATAATTTCACCACCACAAAAAGCATTATTCAAAATTCGCACTCAATGCAAACGCACATAGAGGCGATAATCTGCGGTGTGGCGGAGATTGCGGAGTTTTCAAATAGTAATTATGAGTTATCGCAAAATATCGATAGCACTTCAAAAAATATCGAGCAAAACTTCGACAAACTCAAAGCACAAGTGGGAGTTTTGGGTGGATAGATTCTGCGATTTTGTGTAAAATTAACGCAGATTCTGCGATTTTAAACCAAAAACGCAGAATCTGAATGCGAAATTTGCAGAATCTAGCGAAAAAAAATTTCAAAACGCAGAATCTAAAAATTCGCAGAATCTAGCACAAAAAATTCGCAGAATCTAGCGAAAAAATCTCAAATCGCAGAATCTCGCACAAAAACGCAGAATCTAACTATTTTCCACACATTTTTCAAAAATAAATTTATGAGTTGCAGGTATTTTTGAATATATCTCACTAGCTAATTGCCTTATTTCCCACAAAGCTTGATTAGAGTTTCTTAAAGATAAGAAATTCTGCAAGCTTCTAGCATTGATAGTCCAAGTTAATTCAGTCTTATAGCATTCAGGCATAGCATATTTAACAATGTCATTAGATACTTTATTTCTAACTAACATTCGTAAATTCTCTAATGCTTGAATGCTACAATGATTCACTCTTTCATCATTAGTTAAAACAATATATTTTTCAATTCTTTCTTTGTTAGTTACACCTTTAAAGAAACTTACTTCTTCTTTCATTAGTTCCTTTAAAGTATATCTGCTTGATTTAACACTCAAAGAAGCTATTCTATGCCTTGCTAACTCTTGTAGGCAAGCTCTAGATATACCTTGTATATAAAAGCTGTAAGAAAGGTGTTCTAATGTGCTAGAATGCTTATATTTATTTCCTACTCTATCTATCAATGCTTTATCAATCTCTCCACCATTATCACTTTTATCAAAGCTTTGCCAGCAAGTTCTAATAGCGTGAGAACAAATATCTAATGGTGTGTAGTGTAGTAGTGTTATTTTCATTTATGAGTCCTTTAATTTAGATTTACTGATGGATAGCACCATTCCTATGCAAATGCAGCTTGCCACAACAGCACTTCCACCATAGCTTAAAAACGGCACGGCAATGCCTTTTATAGGGATTATTCCCGCCACGCCAAAGGCATTTATTAGGAATGAAAAGGCAAAGCTCACGCACACGCCAATGCAAAATAGCGAATAAATATGATTTGGCGCGTGGTTTGCGATTTTTAAAATCCTATGCAAAATCAGCGCAAATACAATCACAAAAATCCCAAGCCCAATCAGCCCAAGCTCTTCGCATAGCCCCGCTAGCACGATATCGGTATGCACTTCGCTTAAAAATCCTAGCTTTATGCTCCCATCGCCTAACCCTCTGCCAAAAATCCCGCCATTACTCACGGCAGAAAGCGAATAATACACTTGATATGGCTCAGGTGAGCTATCAACGCGGATATTTTCGGCTAGATTCTGCGGTAGGAAGCTAATTACATAATCTTGAATATTTCCCCACCACATTTTCACTCGCGCAATGCGGTTTTGCGAGCTAGCCACCGCTGTAATAAAAAGTATTAGCGAGCTAAGCACAATCACACCAAATAGTTTCAAACTCCCCCCAGCAAATAACAGCATAATTCCAAAAATAATCGCCATCAAAACAACCTGCCCCAAGTCATTTTGCATAATAGCAATAAATGCAATAATAAATCCAAAAATAACCACAATATAAGGCAAAAGCGTCAAAATCTCACTCCACAAACTCTCTTTTTTCTGCCCCACAAATCGCCTAGAAAAGCTCCACGCCAAAAACATAATAAATCCAATCTTAAAATACTCGCTAGGCGCAAGAGAAAAGCCAAAAAGCCGTATCCACCGCTTCGCCCCGCCCGCACTTGTCGCAAAGCTCTCAGGCAAAAACTGCATCGCCACAAGAAGCAGTGCCGATGAAAACAGCACGAAAAATCCAAACTTTGTAATAAGCTTTTCTGCCGGTATTTGCGATAAAATCCACATTATCAAAATCCCAAAACTAACCGCTATAAACTGCCGTATAAAAAAGTGAAATGCGCCATATTCATAATAATCCACCGCATAAACACTTAGCGAATATGCCATCACCACGCTAAATGAGAGCAAAAATGTGACTAAATAAAATAATTGTCTATCCATCAATTTTTTAAATCCTTATTATTTTTCAAGCTAAAATTATTCCTTTTGTCGCTAGTTGTCGCTCTGCCCTACTTCAACTCTGCCCAATTTTTGCCGACACTTATGCCACAGGTAAGCGGGATATTTAGCCTGTATGCGCCCTCCATAATTGATTTGATTTTATCTGCCACGCGCTCTACCAAATCATCGCGCACTTCAAAAATCAGCTCATCGTGGATTTGCAACAAAAGCGCGACTTCGCCGTTTTTGTATGTTTGCGTAAAAAATTTATCGCATTCAATCATCGCTAATTTTATCAAATCCGCCGCACTGCCTTGAAAAATCGCATTTATGCCTTCGCGCAAAAACGCCGCCCTTTCATAATCCGCCGTGCGCGTAAAATCAAACTTGCGCCTATGCCCTAGCAAACTCTCCGCATAGCCATTTTGCAAAATCTCGCGCTCTTTGTCCGCCAAAAAGTCCCTAATCGTAGGGAATTTCGTAAAATAGCTATCGATATATGATTTTGCTTCATTTTGCGGGATTTTGAGATTTTGTGAGAGTTTTCGCGCACCCATACCATAAATCAGCCCAAAATTTATGCTCTTTGCGATATTTCGCTTTGCTTTCGCGCTCACTTCATCGCCAAAAAGCTTGATTGCCGTCTCCAAATGAATATCCTTGCCACTCTCAAACGCCTCAAATAGCGATGAATCGCGCGAAAAATGCGCCAAAAGTCGCAACTCAATCTGCGAATAATCCGCCGAAACAAAGCTAAATCCCTGCTTTGCGATAAATCCCTGCCGAATCTTGCGCCCTATGTCGCTACGCACGGGGATATTTTGCAAATTTGGATTTTTTGACGCAAGTCGCCCCGTGCTAGTGCCCGTCTGCACGAACGAAGTGTAAAGTTTGCGATTTTTATTTAGGCTTAAAAAAGGCGCGACATAGGTATTTAGCAACTTGCTAATCTCTCTATAATCAAGCAGTAGCGGGATTACCGCGTGTGAATCGCGCAATGATTCAAGCGTCTTTTCATCAGTGCTAAACGCGCTGTTTTTCAACGCCCTGCCCTTTTTTAGCCCGAGTTTGTCAAACAAAATTTCGCTTAATTGTTTGGGCGAGTTGAGATTAAATTCCGCTTCGCAAAGTGTGAAAATTTCCTTGCTTAAACGACTAATTTTAGATTCTAACTCATCGCGCAAACTACCAAAAAACTCCGTATCAACGCCAATTCCCGCGCCCTCCATTTTTGCCAAAATCTTAATTATGGGATACTCCAAATGCTTTGCGATGTCAAACATATCCGCGCTTAAATTTTCACAAAAATATTTATACAGCGCAAGGGTGCAAAGCGCGTCCTGCGCGGCATAATCTGTCGCCTTGTCGATTGCCACCATATCAAATGATGCCTTTTTGGGGACGACTTCATCAAACTTTATCGTGGTGTAATTTAGGTGCGTCTTTGCCAAAAAATCAAGCCCACAAGGCGAATCGCTACTATTAAGCCACGCCAAAAGCATAGTATCGATTATGCGCGAAATGTCAAGGGCAAAATTATGCCAAATAATCTTAATGTCAAATTTTGCGTTGTGCGCGATGATTTCGTGGGAGAAAAGTTTGCAAAGTGCGGTTTTTGCGTCATTGTTAGCGATTTGACTAGGCGCACCCAAATAGCTATGGCGCAGTGGCACATAAAATCCGCGATTTAGCTCAAATGCAAAAGAAAATCCCACGATATTTGCGGTATTTGAATCAAGCGAATCGGTTTCGGTATCAAATGCCACAAGTGCGTCTTTTGGGATTGAATCGATGATTTTCAAAAGTTCAGCCGAATCTAAAATGCAGATTTTTTGTGAATCTTTTAGGTGCGTTTCAAGCGAATCGATGGATTTTGTGGTGGATTCCCCCTCCCTTGCGGAGGGGGCTAGGGGGTGGGTATTTTTTGTATTAGATTCTGCGATTTCGTGCAAGATTCTGCGATTCGCAGAATCTACATTTATTTTGTCATTCTGAGCGAAACACAAAGCGTGTAGCGCAGAATCTCTGTTTTTTTGAGATATTTCGCTTCGCTCAATATGACAAAAATGGCGAGATTCGGTGCTAGATTCTGCGATAAATCCCCCATCTTTTGCGGAGTTTGAATCCAAAAATCCCCCCTCCCTTGCGGAGGGGGCTAGGGGGTGGGTATTTTTTATTTTAGATTCTGCGTTTTTCGTGCGAATCGCAGATACATTTTGATTTTGTGGATTCGCAGAATCTAATGCGTTATTTTCCGTCATTGCGAGATTTTGCGTAGCAAAATCTTGGCAATCCATATTATTATTTTTTTGGATTGCTTCGGCACTTCGTGCCTCGCAATGACGAAGTGAAGTAGATTCTGCGATTTTAGTTCGATTCGCAGAATCTGCGATAAAATCGCCGTTTTTTAGATTAGATTCGTTTGTTTTTTCTCGCAAAAGGGCTGCACCTCGCTCCCGCTCCCCCCGACTATTTGATTGTGTCCCCAAAAGCTGCCGCTTTTCGCTTTTAGGGGAGAGCCCAGCTTTCGCTTCTAGCAAAAAATCGGTGGTTGCACTACTGCAACCTTCAATCCGATTTTTTGCACCACGAAGCGGGTGAGATTCGGTGCTTCGCACGGATTTATTTTCATTAGATTCTGCGAAAATCGCATAATTTGACGGATTTTTTGTTTTTTTGCGAATCTTATCCAAAATATTTATGTTGTATTTTTCTAACTCAGATTCGATTAAAAATAGCGGATTTTGCGCAGGTTTCACACACGAATCAAAGGCAAAATTTTGCAATAAATCATCACGCAATCGCACGAGCTTTTGGCTAAGATACGCGCTATCCTTACCCGCGCTGATTTTTGTCGCCATTTTGGGCGGGATTTGTGAGAGATTCGCATAGAGATTATCAAGGCTACCAAATTCGCTAATAAGGCTCTGTGCGCCCTTTGCGCCGATTCCACTCACGCCTATGATATTATCGCTTGTATCGCCCACCAAACTTTGATAATCCACAAACTGCGCGGGATTCACGCCAAACTTTTCAAAGCACTCCGCCTCGTGAATCTCGCGCTTTTTAGCGGGGTCAAAAATGTGCGTGTTGCTATCGATTAGCTGATACAAGTCCTTATCCACGCTAACAATGCGGACAGCGAGATTTTCGCGCTTGGCAAGTCGGCAAAGCGTGGCAATCGCGTCATCTGCCTCAAAGCCATCGATTGCGATTTGGGAGAGATTCATCGCGCCTATCCAGCGAATCGCCACTTCGATTTGGGCGATTAAATCCTTGTCCGCCTCTTTGCGATTCGCCTTGTATGCTGGATAAATGCTTTTGCGCCACTTTTCGCCCTGCCCTTCTAGTGCAAAAATTAAGTGCGTGGATTTGTCCTCAAAGAGTTGATTGATGAGATTGACAAAGCCTAACAAAACGCCTGTGGGGAAGCCGTCCTTGCTAGTTAGCTTTGGCAGGGCGTAAAAGTTGCGAAAAAAATATCCAAAGGTGTCAATTATGGCAAGTGTGGGCTTTGATTCGCTCATAGTTTGGATTCGCTTAATTTTTATTTGCTCATATTTGGTATTTGCCCATATTTGCCCTAAAATGCGAGTGTGATGCCCACAGGGCAGTGGTCGCTACCTAAAATCTCACTAAAAATTTCCGCGCTTTTTAGATTTGGCGCAAGGGCGGTTGATAGTAAAAAATAATCAATCCGCCAACCGATATTTTTTGCCCTTGCATTGCCCATATACGACCACCAAGTGTAAGCGTCCGTTTTGTGCGGGTAAAAATGGCGGTATGAATCAATAAAGCCCGAATCCAAAAGTGCGGTGAATTTTTCGCGCTCTTCTTTTGTAAATCCTGCGTTTTTGGTGTTTTGTTTGGGATTTTTTAAGTCGATTTCTTTGTGTGCGACATTTAAATCACCACAGACAATTACGGGTTTTTTAGATTCAAGCCCTTTAAGAAATGCGCGAAAATCGTCCTCCCAGCGCATACGATAATCAAGCCGTGCAAGTTCGCGCTGAGAATTTGGCACATAGACATTTACCAAAAAAAACTGCTGAAATTCTAACGCAATCACGCGCCCTTCGTTGTCGTGCAAATCGATTCCTATGCCATAAGATTCGGCGATGGGCGATTGGCGCGATAAAATCAAAGTGCCTGAATAGCCCTTTTTCACCGCGCTATTCCAAAAAGCGTGATAATTTGAAAAAGAAAAGTCGGCTTGCTCTTTTTGCATTTTGGTTTCTTGGAGGCAAAAAATATCCGCATTTTGCGAATCAAAAAAATCCATAAAGCCTTTATTCATACAAGCGCGAAGCCCATTTACATTCCACGAAATTAGTTTCATTTTTGGGCTTTCGCGCTTTTAGGATTGTCGTTTTTCGATAATCTCTTTGGCGATATTAGTCGGCACTTCGCCATAGTGGTCAAACTCCATACTATAAGTCGCCCTACCCTGCGTAGCTGAGCGCAAATCTGTCGAGTAGCCAAACATTTCAGCGAGTGGCACAAAGGCATTTACGATTTTTAAGCCCATTCTATCGTCCATAGAGTTAATCTGTCCGCGTCTGCGATTCAAATCACCGATGACATCGCCCATATATTCCTCTGGCACTTCGACTTCAACCTTTGCAATCGGCTCTAAAAGCACGGGCGTTGCCTTGCGACAAGCGTCCTTAAATGCCATAGAACCCGCGATTTTAAACGCCATCTCACTTGAATCCACATCGTGATAGCTACCATCATAAAGCGTAACCTTACAATCCACCACAGGATACCCCGCCAAAATACCGCTTTGCATTGCCTCTTGAATCCCTTTATCCACCGCAGGGATATATTCTTTTGGAATGACACCACCGCTGATTTCATTGATAAATTCATATCCACTACCCGCTTCTTTTGGCTCTAATTTGATATGGACATGTCCGTATTGTCCGCGTCCGCCCGTTTGTTTAGCGTATTTGCACTCTTGTGTAACGGAGGCGCGAATCGTCTCTCTAAATGCCACTTGCGGTGCGCCCACTTCGGCTTCGACTTTAAACTCGCGCTTCATTCTATCTACGATGATTTCTAAGTGCAATTCGCCCATACCAGAGATAATCGTCTGCCCTGTTTCCTCATCAGTCTTAACTCTAAAACTTGGGTCTTCTTCGGCTAGTTTTGCAAGTGCTAATGACATTTTTTCTTGGTCTGCTTTTGTCTTTGGCTCAACAGCGATTGAGATGACGGGCTCAGGGAACTCCATTCGCTCCAAAATCACAGGATTTTTCTCACTGCAAAGCGTATCGCCTGTGAGCGTATCTTTTAGCCCCACAAACGCGCAAATTTCCCCCGCATAGATTTCTTTAATATCCTCTCTTTTGTTTGAGTGCATTTTCAAAAGTCGCCCCACGCGCTCTTTGGTGTTTTTCGTAGAGTTATACACATAGCTTCCACTTTCAATACTTCCACGATACACGCGCACGAAAGTAAGTTGCCCCACAAATGGGTCAGTCATAATCTTAAATGCAAGTCCTGCAAACTCACCATCATCGCTTGATTTTACTTGGACTTCGGCGTCAGTTTTTGCGTCGATACCTTTAATATCCGCTACTTCTGTGGGTGCAGGGAGATAGTCGATAACTGCGTCAAGCAGAGTTTGAACGCCTTTATTTTTAAAGCTAGAACCACATAGCATTGGGATAATCGCCATAGAATGACAGCCGATTTTAATGCCTTTTTTAATGTCATCTTTGCTTAATTCCTCGCCATTTAGGTATTTTTCCATCAAAATTTCATCTTGCTCGGCAGCGGATTCGATTAGCTTTTCGCGGTATTTCGCGCTAATTTCTTTCATATCATCGGGGATTTCAACTATGTCATATTTCGCGCCCATAGTTTCATCATTCCAAATATAGCCCTTCATCTCTACCAAATCAACGATTCCTTTGAAATTATCCTCCACGCCGATAGGCAAGGCGATAGGCACGGGGTTTGATTTTAATCTCTCTTTGATTTGCGATTCGACACTATAAAAATTCGCGCCGATTCTATCCATTTTATTTACGAAAACAAGGCGCGGGACGCCGTATTTGTTTGCTTGTCGCCAAACGGTTTCGCTTTGTGGTTGCACTCCGCCAACTGAGCAAAACACCGCCACTGCGCCATCCAACACACGCATAGAACGCTCCACTTCTATTGTGAAATCCACGTGTCCGGGAGTGTCGATTAGATTGATTTGGTAATTTTTCCAAAAGCAAGTCGTAGCCGCGCTTGTAATGGTAATCCCGCGCTCTTTTTCCTGCTCCATCCAATCCATTGTCGCTGCGCCATCGTGCACTTCGCCGATTTTGTGGCTAACGCCTGTATAAAATAAGATTCGCTCACTTGTGGTGGTTTTCCCCGCGTCAATGTGTGCGGCAATACCGATATTTCGTAGCATATTTAATGGAGTTTTTCTAGCCATTTTAAGTCCTTTTTTCTAATGTAATATTGCGAATTTTACCAGCGATAATGCGCAAAGGCTTTGTTTGCCTCTGCCATTTTATGCACATCTTCTTTTTTCTTAAACGCACTGCCCTTTTCGTTTGCCGCGTCAATTAGCTCATTTGCAAGTCTATCAATCATCGTGCGCTCATTGCGTTTGCGTGTAGATTCGAGTATCCAGCGGATTGAAAGCGATTGCTGTCGCTCTACGCGCACTTCCACAGGCACTTGATAAGTCGCCCCGCCCACACGGCGTGAGCGCACTTCCACCAAAGGTTTGACATTTTCTAATGCCTTTTGAAAAATGTCAATGCCTTTTTCGTTTGTCTTTTCCTCAATCTTATTTAGCGCGGCATACATAATCTTTTCCACAACGCTTTTTTTGCCATCTAACATCATTTTGTTGATGAATTTCGTAACGACTTTGTCGTTGTAAATAGGGTCGCCTAACACTTCTCTTTTTTGAGCTCTTCGTCTTCTCATTTTAACAATCCTTTATGTTATTTTTTTGCTTCGGTTGCTTTTGCTTTTTTCGCACCATATTTTGAGCGCGATACGCTTCGCTTCGCCACACCAGCGGTATCTAGCGCACCGCGAATGATATGATATTTCACGCCCGGCAAGTCTTTAACCCTGCCACCACGCACAAGCACAATGGAGTGCTCTTGCAAGTTATGCCCCTCGCCGGGGATATAGCTAATGACTTCGATTTTGCTTGTGAGCTTTACTTTGGCGACTTTTCGCAACGCTGAGTTTGGCTTTTTTGGTGTGGTTGTATAAACCCTAGTGCAAACGCCCCGCCTTTGCGGACAATCCATTAGCGCAGGGGATTTGGACTTTTTGGTTAAAGATTTGCGCTCATTGCGTATGAGTTGGTTAATCGTTGGCATTTTTGTTCCTTTCTATAAATTAAAATTTGCCTTTAAAAAAGCTGAAATTGTATAAAATCTAATCTTTTATTTTGCTTAAATTAAGCAAAAATTATGATTTTTTGCATTAGATTCTGCGAATCGCAGAATCTAAAACGCAGAATCTACGATTCAACGCCCTTAACCTTAAAGGCTTTATCTTTGTAAATACCCGTGCCGACAGGTATCATTCTACCAAGCACCACATTTTCTTTTAAATCTTTTAGCGAATCAACTTTTGCAGCGATACTTGCCTCCGTTAAGACTTTTGTAGTCTCTTGGAAAGACGCCGCAGAGATAATGCTATCACTCGCAACAGATGCTCTTGTGATGCCTAGCAAAATCGGCTTTGCAATCGCAGGCTCACCACCAAGTCGAATCTTACTTTCATTTTCAACCCTAAAAGCGCGCTTGCTTACGATATCGCCCTCAATAAAGCGCGTATCGCCACTATCGACAATCTCAACTTGGCGAAGCATTTGGCTAACGATAATTTCAATATGCTTATCGGCAATCGTCACGCCCTGACGACGATAAACTTGCTGCACTTCGCTAACGATATATTTATGCAATTCCTTTTCGCCCAAAATTTTCAAAATATCGTGGCTAGAAATTATGCCATCTGTGATATTTTCGCCCGAATGCACGAACTCGCCCTCACGCACCAAAATCTGCTTATTTTTGTCAATCAAATATTCTGCGACTCGCCCATCTTGCGAAGTGATGATAATCTTTTCTTTGCCACGCAGCGGACTACCAAAGCTAATAACACCATCAATCTCCGCTAAAACCGCAGAATCTTTTGGCTTTCTCGCCTCAAAAAGCTCACTTACGCGTGGCAAACCGCCTGTAATGTCTTTTGATTTTGCAATCGCCTTTGGCGCACGAGCGATAATATCCGCCGTATAAACACTTGCGCCCTCACTTGCCACAATCGAAGTTTTTGGGTCGATTGGATAGCGTTTGGATTCGCCGTTTTTGTTTGTGATGATAATGGCAGGTTTTGCGCCCTGTGGCAAGTATTCATTCACCACCAAATTGCTTTGTCCTGTGATTTCATCAACTTGCTCAGTTACGGTAAGTCCTGCGATGATATCATCAAATCTCACCACGCCATCGATTTCAGCGATGATAGGCGTAGTGTAAGGGTCCCACTGCGCGATGATTTTTTGCTCTTCGGATTCAGGTTTGGCGATAATTGCGCCGATTTCGACATTTGCGCTGTCATTGATTTGCAAAATAGAGCCACGCGCAAGATAATGCCGTGTCGCTTCTCTGTCGTTTTCATCAGCGATTATGGCAAAAATGCCTTTTTCGGTAACTTTAAATCCTTTTTTTACATCTCTAATGCGCTCTAGCGTGTTGCCGACTAATTTGTAAATTTTCACAATGCCCTTTTCTTTGGCGGTGATTACTTGCGCGATTGGCGCGTTGTCCTCGACATTTAGCTCGCTTGCATAAGGGATTCGATGTGGGATATTCCACCCGTCTTTGATAATTTCAATGATACTGCCATCTTTTTTGATATTGTAGCCATTGCCGTGCGCGATAAAAAGTTTGCCCTCGATTTTTCCGCTAACTCCCGCAAGCTCGTTTGGTTTTGCCACATCGCTTTTTCGCACCGCATAGCGCACCGTTTCTTTTTTGCCTACAATGCTTACCACCGTTTCATCGTGGATATTTTCAACCTTTACCACACCATCAAATGGGGCTTTGACTTTTGGCTCGATAAGCAAAATCGCGGCATTTCGGCGGTTTGCGATGATATTTTTGCCTTGTTTGTTTTTATAGGTTTTAATATTATAAAAGCGAATGAATCCCTCTTTTTCCGCGACAACTTGTCGCTCTTCTTGCGCCCTTGATGCTGTTCCTCCCACGTGAAATGTGCGTAAAGTCAGCTGAGTGCCGGGCTCGCCGATAGATTGCGCTGCGATGATACCGATAGCCTCGCCGATATGCACCATTTTGCCATCGCCTAAATTCAAACCATAGCATTTCGCACAAATGCCATTTTCTGCCTTGCAAGTGGTGGCAGCGCGAATCACAACGGATTTCACTTCGGCTTCTTTGATTTTTCTAGCCATTGTTTCATCAATCAAAGAGCCTTCGATGATTAAAATTTCATTTGTAATCGGGTCGATGACATTTTCAGCCAAAACACGCCCTATGATTCGCTCTTCTAATGGCTCAATTAGCTCACTACCAACGGTAATGTCTGTTAGCTCAATGCCCTCGTGAGTGCCACAATCGTGCATTGTGATTTTGACATTTTGGCTAACATCAATTAGCTTTCTAGTCAAATATCCAGCGTTTGCCGTTTTAAGCGCGGTATCAGTTAGCCCTTTTCTTGCGCCGTGCGTTGAAGTAAAGTATTCAAGCACATTTAAGCCCTCTTTAAAGTTTGAAATAATGGGAGTTTCAATAATCGTGCCATCCGCCTTTGCCATAAGCCCACGCATTGCGGATAGCTGTCGAATCTGTGCCACACTACCTCTTGCACCCGAATCTGCCATCATATAAATGGAGTTAAATCCATCTTTGTCAGATTCGATTAGCTTCATCATATCTTTGCCCATTTTGTTGCTTGTATCTGTCCAAATGTCAATGATTTTATTGTATCGCTCTTGCTCAGTTAAAAGCCCCTTGTCAAACTGCGTTTGAATCGCGCGAACTTGCTTTTTAGCCTCATCGATAATATTTTGCTTGTCATTTGGGACGATGACATCATAAGCAGAAATCGAAATCCCCGCTTTTGTGGCGTATTTGAATCCTAAATCTTTTAGATTATCCAAAAATCTAGCAATCGCAGACATTCCGCTTTCTTTATTGACATAGTCGATTAGATTGCTAATGTCTTTCTTTTTCATCACGCGATTCCACAAATCCACAGGGATTCCACTAGGCAAAATCGAATAAATCATCATTCTACCCACAGTGGTGTAAATAAGGCGATTATCCACATAAGTGCGGATTTTCGCATTTATATCCAACTCGCCAAAATCAAGCGCAATCATAATCTCATCGATATTGCCAAAGAGTTTGTGTTCGCCTTTGACATTGCTTTTCTCTAATGAAATATAATAAAGCCCCAAAACCATATCTTGGCTAGGTGCGACAATCGCTTTTCCGCTTGCTGGGAGCAAAATATTTGTAGAGCTAAGCATTAAAATCTTGCACTCTGTAATCGCTTCTTGGCTTAAAGGCACATGCACCGCCATTTGGTCGCCATCAAAGTCCGCGTTAAATGCCGAACACACAAGCGGGTGAAGCTGAATTGCCTTGCCTTCGATGAGTTTTGGGTGAAATGCTTGGATTGATTGCTTATGCAAAGTCGGCGCACGATTGAGAAGCACAGGATAGCCTTTGACAATGTCTTGCAAACATTCCCAAACCTCATCGCTTTTTTGCTCTATCATTTTGTTTGCTTGTTTCAAAGTCGTGGCGTAGCCTTTTTCCTCCAACTTCGCCAACAAATGCGGTTTGAATAATTCTAATGCCATATTTTTAGGCAATCCGCATTGATCCATTCGCAGATTCGGTCCTACGACAATAACGCTTCGTCCGCTGAAATCCACGCGTTTGCCAAGTAGATTTTGCCTAAATCGCCCTTGTTTGCCTTTGATAATTTCGCTCAAAGATTTTAATGGGCGTTTGTTTGCGCCTTTTACGGCATTTGTGTTTCGCGCATTGTCAAAGAGCGCATCGACAGCTTCTTGCAACATTCGCTTTTCATTGCGAATAATGATTTCAGGCGAATCCAACTCCAAAAGCCTTTTTAATCGCTGATTGCGGTTAATCACACGGCGATACAAGTCATTTACATCGCTAACGGCAAATTTTCCGCCATCAAGCGCAACCAAAGGACGCAAATCAGGTGGCAAAACAGGTAGCACGGTTAGCATCATATTTTCTGGCTTGGATTTGGAGTTGATGAAATTCTCAACCACCCTTAATTGCTTTGCAATCGTCTTTTTCTTTGTGTCGGATTCTGTGTTTTTAATATCATTTTTTAACCGCATAAGCAAATCCACCAAATCAAGCTCTTCTAATAGCTCTTTCACCGCTGCGCCACCCATTTCTGCGACAAAATCCGTATGTTCAAATCGCTTATGCAATGCGTCATATTGCTCTTGATTTAGCACATCGTATTTTTGGACTTTTTTGGTGTTTTCATTGTCATAAAACGCCTCACCCGCATTTTTTACAATGTATGCTTCATAGTAAAGCACTCTCTCCAAATCTTTCATTTTTACGCCCAAAAGTGTGCCGATTCGGCTAGGCAGTGAATTTACATACCAAATATGCGCCACAGGCGTTACAAGCTCAATATGCCCCATACGCGAACGGCGCACTTTTGAAGTGGTGATTTCCACGCCACATTTTTCGCACACCATTACGGTATCGCGGAATCGTTTCTTTTTATACTTCCCGCAAATACATTCATAATCTCTCACAGGTCCAAAGATTTTTGCGCAAAATAGCCCATCTCGCTCAGGTTTCAAAGTGCGGTAATTGATAGTCTCTGGCTTTTTGACTTCGCCAAAGCTCCAAGAGCGAATCGTCTCTGGACTTGCAAGGACTAATTGTAATGACGCAAAATCCTTACGCAACTTGCGCTCACGCGAATCGCTCTCATCTAATAATGGCATAGGCTCATTATTTTTGTCATACATTATCACATCTAACGCCAAAGATTGCAATTCTTTTGTAAGCACATAGAAAGTTTGTGGTATTTCAGATTCGCCTACGGATTTATTGCTTGTAATTGCCTTGTATGCGTTGTATCTGCCATCAATGTCATCGGATTTAATGGTAAGCATTTCTTTAAGCGTGTGCGATGCACCATAAGCCTCCAACGCCCACACTTCCATTTCGCCAAATCGCTGTCCGCCAAAAAGAGCTTTCCCGCCCACAGGCTGTTGCGTAACCAAACTATAAGGTCCTGTGCTTCGTGCGTGAACTTTTTCATCAACCAAATGGTGCAATTTCAAAATATACATATAGCCTACATTTACGCGCTCACGGATTTTTTCGCCCGTTTTGCCATCATATAGCTCACTTTTGCCATCCATATCGATTTTTGCAAGTTCAAAGAGTTTGCTAAATGATTCCTCATCTACGCCATCAAACACAGGCGTTGCGAATCGCACACCTTTGCTCCAATCTCTTGCGTAATTTATCAGCTCATCATCGCTTAATTTTTTGATAAATTCTAGAGATTGCGTTTGCTTTGAGATTTGGGCGATTTGCGTCATTTTGGTGCGCAATTCTTTGACAAAATTCGCTTTGTTTGAATCAAAAATGCTTTGAATCTGATTGCCCAAATTTTTGCCTACAAGCCCTAAGTGCATTTCCAAAATCTGCCCGATATTCATACGACTAGGCACACCAAGCGGGTTTAGCACGATTTCAATGCTTTTGCCATCCTTTGTATAAGGCATATCCACTTCAGGCACGATGATAGAGACGATGCCCTTATTGCCGTGTCGCCCCGCCATTTTATCGCCGACTTTTAGTTTGCGTTTGGTTGCAATATAGACTTTGACTTTTTTCACAACGCCACTTGGCAAAATATCATCTTTTTCCAAAATGGAGAGTTTTTCGTTGTATTCATCATTTAAAATTTTCTTTTGTTGCAAGAAATTATTTTTGATTTGCTCAAACTCCCTTTGCAATGCCCTAGAATAGTTTTTCACAAAGGCATTTAGCGCAAAGCGATTCATAGTGGCAATGTCCTCTTTTTTGACAATGTCGCCTTTTTTGTAGCTTTTATCATTTACTTTTGTGGCAGTGCTTAATTTTTCTTTGCCTAAAAGGGTGCTGATTCGTAACATTTCCTCTCTATCTAACATTACGATTTTATCGCGGTGCTCGGCTTCCAAGCGATTTTTATCGTCCTCATAAGCCTTAATCGCCCTTGCGTCTTTTTGATAGCCTTTTTTGGTAAAGATTTTCACATCAACAACCACGCCCTCCATTGATGGCGGGCAATAAAGCGATTTATTTACCACATGTCCAGCTTTTTCGCCAAAAATTGCGCGAAGCAATCGCTCCTCAGGTGTGGGCTTTACCTCGCTTTTTGGGGAGACTTTGCCTACCAAAATCATTCCAGCTTTGACATAAGTGCCAATTTTTACAATCCCACTCACATCTAAATGCTCGATTTCCTCTTCTTTTACCTGAGGGATATCAGAGGTGATTTCCTCTGTGCCTTGCTTTAATTCACGCGCTTCGATTTCCTTTTCATAGATATGAATCGAAGTAAATGCGTCCTCGCGGATTAGCTTTTCACTTACAACAATGGCGTCCTCAAAGTTATATCCATTCCACGGCATAAAGGCTACGCGGATATTTTTTCCCAAGGCAAGTTCGCCCATATCCATACTTGCGCCATCTGCGATGACTTGGTCTTTGACAACTTTATCGCCTTTTTTGACAATAGGATTTTGCGAAAAGCAAGTGTTTTGATTTGTGCGGAGATTTTTTTGCAATGAATAATGGTCGATAAATGCGCCATTTTCGTCCTCTCCCATCACATAAATATTGCGACTATCCACTAGCTCAATCACGCCATCTCTTTGCGCTTTAACCGCTTCATACGAATCTCGTGCCACGATATTTTCAATGCCCGTGCCAACGATTGGTGCATCAGGTTTTAGTAGCGGGACAGATTGTCGCTGCATATTTGAGCCCATAAGTGCGCGGTTTGCATCATCGTGCTCCAAAAATGGGATAAGCGAAGCTGCCACGCCTACAAGCATTCGCGGGTTTAAGTCAATCAAATCAACTTTATTTTTTTCGCTTAAAATGATTTCGCCATCTTTTCTAGTCTCAATCAAATCTTCGATAATATTGCCATTTTCATCGACTTTTGTGCTAGCTGGTGCGATGACTAAACCTTCCTCTTGTGAAGCCGTGATATATGTAATCTCATCGGTTACTTTTGCGCCATCGACTTTGCGATATGGTGCTTCGATGAATCCAAGCTCATTTACGCGCGTGAAAGTCGATAGCGTATTGATAAGCCCGATATTTTGCCCTTCTGGCGTTTCAATAGGACAGATTCGCCCATAATGCGTAGGATGCACATCGCGCGCTTCAAATCCCACGCGCTCTTTTACAAGTCCGCCCTCGCCAAGCGCGGAGAGTCGGCGTTTGTGCGTGATTTCGCTTAATGGATTCGTTTGGTCCATAAACTGCGAAAGTTGCCCACCTGTGAAAAATTCCAAAATCGTGCTTGTAATCATTTTGGAGTTTATTAGCTCGTGGGGCATTATATTTTCGTGGTCTGTGTTCGTGCTAACTAATTTGTCGCGAATTGCCTTTTGCATTTTCATTAGCCCAATATGCAATTCATTTGCCAAAAGCTCACCTGTGGCGCGAATCCTACGATTTCCCAAGTGGTCTCTATCATCGATTCGCCCCATTCCGTTTTTGACTTTGATGAGATATTTTATGCTCTCAATTATGTCTTCACGCGTTAGAATCGTTACATAACTAGGCACTTTTAGCCCTAATTTGTGATTCATTTTCATTCGCCCGACTTTTGTCAAATCATATCGCTCAGTGTCAAAAAATAGCTGTTGAACGAAATTTCGCGCAACTTCTTTGGTAACGGGGTCGCCGGGCTTCATCACGCGATAGATTCTAATAGCGGCTAAATCATTTTCATCATCGATTTTTTCGGCTTTGCGGAGCAAATTTAGCGATTCGACATCGGTTAAAAATGAATTGATAATCGCCGAATCACAGCCCGGTGCTTCGCTATTAACGATTTTAAATTTTGTGATTTTTAGCTCGGAGAGTTTTTTTAGCTTTGTCTCATCGATTTGAGTTAGACAATCAAAAATCACTTCGCCATTTTTATCCACAATGGGTTCGGCAAAATACTTGCCCTCCAACACTTCGCGCGGATAAGCAATCCAATCCAATCCACCATCGCGCAATTCGTTTGCTTTTTTCATCGATAATTTGGTGTTTTCTTTTAAAATCAACTTGCCTTTTTTATCCACAATATCAAAGCTAACTTTCCCGCCCACGCTATTTACCAAATCGCTTGGGTTAAATGGGATAAAATATTTGTCTTTTTCGCATTTCACATCAATGAGCGGATAAAAGATTCGTATAATATCTTGCCTATTGTAGCCCAAAGCGCGAAGCAAAATGGTTACTTGCACTTTGCGTCTTTTGTTGATTCGCACTACTAGCGTATCTTTTGTATCATACTCAAAATACAGCCACGAACCTCTATCGGGGATAATTTGCCCTGTGTAGATGAGTTTGTTTGATGAAGTGGTGGATTCTTCTTCTTTGAAAATTACGCCCGGACTTCGATGGAGCTGACTTACAACAACGCGCTCAACGCCATTTATGATAAATGAAGTTTTTGGCGTCATTAGCGGAATCTCACGCACAAAAATGCTCTGCTCTTTTACATCTTGGATTCCTAATTTTTCGCCTGTTTTTTCGTCCTTTTGCCACAAAATAAGGCGCACTTTGATTTTAAGCGGGATTGCATAAGTGATTCCCCGTTCCATTGCTTCGCGCACGGTGTATTTTGGTTTGCCATATTCGCAACCGCAATACTCCAAAGTCAAGCGATTTTGCGTATCGTGAATGGGGAAAACGGATTGAAAGACTTTATTTATCCCGCTTTCCTCTGGGTGCTTCACATTGACAAATGAATCATAACTATTGCGTTGCAACTGCAATAAATCGGGTATGTCTAATCCATCTTGTGCTTCGCTAAAACCTAGTCGCAGTCTATTTCCTGATTTGATTTGTGATTGTGTTGGCATTTTTTATCCTCTTTTTGCTGTGATATTATAAAGGCTGTTTTCTATGCTAAAAAATAGCCGTTAAAATACTAAAAATTCATAGATTCTGCGAATCTCGCAGAATCTAAATCCAAAGAGATTTACTTAATCTCTACTTTCGCGCCTGCTTCTTCAAGCTTTTTCTTGATAGATTCGGCTTCCTCTTTATTTACGCCTTCTTTTAGCGTGTGTGGCACTTGCTCGGTAGCGTCTTTTGCCTCTTTAAGCCCAAGTCCTGTTACCTCGCGCACAACTTTGATGACATTGATTTTCTTATCGCCACTATCAGTGATAATGACGCTAAATTCTGTCTTTTCCTCCGCTGCTGCCGCACCTGCTGCGCCTCCACCCGCACCTGCTACGACCGTGGGAGCTGCACTTACGCCAAATTTTTCCTCAAACTCTTTTACCAACTCTGAAAGCTCTAATACTGAAAGATTAGAGATATAATCCAAAACATCTGCTTTTGTGATAGCCATTTTTTACTCCTTAATTTTAGCTAGCTTCTTTTTGCTTTCTTAGATTATCTAAGCCTGTTACAAAATACCTTGCTGGTGCGCTCCATACAGATAGAAGCATACCAATAAGTTCCTCTTTGCTGGGCAATTTGGATATAGCTTTGATATGATTGCTATCCACCACTGCGCCATCAAAAAATCCCGCTTTTATAGTGAATTTTTCGCTATTAGTGTCCGCAAATTTTTGGACGACTTTTGAAAGCGCGATTTGGTCTTTGCCCCAAATAAAGATATTAGTATCTTTTAGCGCAATGCCTTCAATTTTGGCATTTTTAAAGGCGATTCCTGCAAGGGTATTTTTAATCACTTGCACTTTTGATTCGCCTTTCAATGCCTCGCGCCGCAAGACTTCTAACTCTTTTACGCTTAATCCCTTGTAATCGCAAACAATAATGTTTGAATCCAAAAAGTGGGAACTAAGAGCATTCACAAGCTCGATTTTACTTTGCTTTGTCATATTTCCTCCTTTCAGACCGACCTATACAAGGACTTTTGCTTTGAATCTTTTGGGTTTCTAGCGTGAAATCCGCCAAGATTCAAAGCCAAAGAATTAAGAAAACTCCCTTGTAGTCTCAAGTCCCAAGATAAAGTTTTAAAAAACGCTTTTGATTCAGCTTTGAATCTAACGCAAGATTCGCGCAAAATTATGCGAATCTAGCGCACGATTCAAGTATGAATCTCACTTAATATCCGCCAACTCCAAGCAATCAATCTCCAAAGACGGGCTCATCGTTAATGAAATAGAAGTGCGCTTGATATACTTGCCTTTCGCGCTTGTGGGCTTTAATTTGTTTATCATTTTGATTAGCTCCACAAGATTGTCTTTGATTTTTGTGGCTTCAAAACTAGCTTTGCCCACAGGTGCGTGAATATTGCCCTTTTTATCCACACGAAAATTCACTTGTCCGCTTTTGGCATTTTTCACAGCTTGGGCGACATCCATCGTAACCGTGCCGATTTTGGGGTTTGGCATAAGCCCTTTTGGTCCTAAAATCTTACCGACTTTGCCCACAAGAGCCATCATATCAGGCGTTGCGATTACCATATCAAAGTTTAACTCGCCACCTTGAATTGTCGCTACCAAATCCTCATCGCCTACAATGTCCGCCCCTGCGTTTTTTGCCTCATCTGCTTTGATACCTTTGGCAAAAACGGCAACGCGCACTTTTTTGCCCGTGCCGTGCGGCAAAACAACCGCCCCGCGAATCATCTGGTCAGCGTGGCGCGGGTCTACGCCAAGCCTTATGGCAATCTCAACGGTCTCATCAAACTTCGCACTTGCCAAATCCTTAATCTTTGTAGTCGCGCTAGTCAAGTCATAAATCTTGCCTTTTTCTAATTTCGCGTTAAGATTTTGTATCCGTTTAGCTATTTTTTTCATTCACAACTCCCTAATCAATAATTTCTACGCCCATACTTCGCGCACTGCCTAAAACGATTTGCTTTGCGGCTTCTAAGTCGTTTGCATTTAAGTCGTCCATTTTGGTTTTGGCGATGGATTCGACTTGTGCGTTAGTTAGCTTACCGATTTTGTTTTTTAGCGGATTGTCCGAGCCTTTTTTAATATTTGCTTCTTTTTTGATTAAATCCGTAACGGGCGGTTTTTTGGTGATAAATGTAAAGCTTTTATCTTGATAAACCGTGATAATCACAGGGATATTAAAATCGCCCATATCCTTTGTCTTTTCGTTAAAAGCCTTGCAAAATTCCATAATATTCACGCCTCTTTGCCCCAAAGCTGGACCTACGGGTGGGGAGGGATTCGCCTTTCCTGCTGGGATTTGTAATTTTAATTCACCGACTACTTTTTTTGCCATTTTGTATCCTTTCGTTTAAATTAGATGATTTTTATATAATCTTTTCCACTTGCGAATCAGGTATTTCAATGGGCGTATTTCTGCCAAAAATCGAAATATTTAGCTTTAATTTGCGATGCTCCATATCATACTCTTCCACTGTGGCTGTAAAATTCAAAAATGCTCCATCGATAATCCGCACAAACTCGCCTTGATGAAATGAAACTTTGGGCTTTGGTGCGGCGCGATTATTGACTTTTTCTAAAATCACATCAATGTCTTGCTGACTAAGCGGTGTGGGTTTTTTTGCCTCGCCTATGAATCGCCCCACGCGTGGCAGGGACTGAATCAAATGCCAAAGCTCCGTGCTTAAATCGATTTTGATAAACACATAGCCCGGATAGAGGCTTCGCGCCGTTACTTTGCGCTTGTTATTTTTAAACTCCACAATGTCCTCTGTGGGCACAACTATTTGCTCCATTTTATCAAGCATATTTGTTTCTTTTAAAAGATTTTCAATAGCCAACTTCACGGACTTTTCGCTACCTGAATAGGTTTGAATCGCATACCATTCTAATGCCATTTTGTTTCCTTATAATATGCTAGATACGATTGCATCAAGTATGACATTTACCAACGCTAGAAATAATGTTATCACCGTTACCACTGATAGAATCGAAATGTGTGCGCTACGCATCTGCTCTTTTGTGGGGAAAATAGTCTTATCCCATTCGTCTTTTGCCAATCTCAACGCCGTAATTAGTCTTTTCATAAAAACTCCATTTTAAAATAAATAGCTATGTCCACTTAAACTCTAATATAATCTCAATCAAACAGAAAAGTGGCAGGTCAGGAGGGACTCGAACCCCCAACAGTCGGTTTTGGAGACCGATGCTCTACCATTGGAGCTACTGACCTTTTATGTGGATTAGATTCGCAGAATCTAGATTCTGCGATTGAGGGTAAATATGCTAGATTCTGCGAAATATCGCAGAATCTAACCCCAAAATCCACACAAATCTAACTCTTTAATTTTACCTCTTTATGAATCGTGTGCTTATTCAATCTAGGGCAAAACTTTTTGAGCTCCAGTTTTTCTGTATTTGTTTTTGCATTCTTTGTGGTAGAGTAATTTATATCGCCACACTCAGAACACTTCAACCCGATTTTAATTACATTTCCCTTAGCCATTTTCTAAAAACCTTTATTTGATGATTTTTGTAACCACACCTGCGCCAACCGTTCTACCACCCTCGCGAATCGCAAAGCGTGTGCCTTCTTCAAGCGCGATTGGGTTGATTAGCTCAACGGTGATTTTTACATTATCACCGGGCATTACCATTTCAACGCCATCAGGCAAAGTGATTGAGCCTGTAACATCGGTAGTTCGCACATAGAATTGCGGACGATAGCCTTTAAAGAATGGTGTGTGGCGTCCGCCCTCATCTTTTGATAGGACATAAACTTCACCTTCAAAATTCGTGTGCGGAGTGATTGAGCCGGGTTTGCAAAGCACCATACCGCGCTCAACTTCCTCTTTTTTAGTGCCTCGCAAAAGAACGCCGACATTATCGCCTGCCTCGCCTTTGTCTAGCTCTTTTCTAAACATTTCTACGCCTGTAACGGTTGTTTTTTGAGTGTCGCGAATCCCTACGATTTCGATTTCATCGCCCACTTTTACCACACCGCGTTCGATTCGCCCTGTAACGACCGTCCCGCGTCCAGCGATTGAAAACACATCTTCGACAGGCATTAGGAATGATTTTTCAGTATCCCTTTGTGGAGTGGGGATAAATTTATCCACTTCTTCCATTAGTTTTAGGATTTTTTCGCCCCATTCGCCAACTTTGCCTGTTTTGGCTTCCTCTAATGCTTTTAGCGCAGAACCAGCCACGATAGGCGTATCATCGCCGGGAAATTCGTATTTATTTAAAAGTTCTCGCACTTCCATTTCAACTAGTTCCAACAACTCCGCATCATCTACCATATCTTGTTTGTTTAAGAAAACCACGATATACGGAACGCCCACTTGACGAGAAAGCAAGATATGCTCCCTAGTTTGTGGCATAGGACCATCGGCAGCTGATACTACCAAAATCGCGCCGTCCATTTGTGCCGCACCTGTAATCATATTTTTGACATAGTCAGCGTGTCCGGGGCAATCCACATGTGCATAGTGGCGGTTTTCTGTCTCATACTCAATATGCGAAGTCGCAATGGTAATCCCGCGCTCTTTTTCCTCAGGGGCGTTGTCGATATTGTCGTAATCTTTCAACTCTGCCAAGCCTTTTAGCGATAGCACAGCAGAAATCGCAGCACTAAGCGTAGTCTTGCCGTGGTCGACATGCCCGATTGTGCCCACATTTACGTGGGGCTTACTTCTGTTAAACTTCTCTTTTGCCATAACATTTCTCCTTATGTTTGAATTAAATCGTTACCGAAAATCTGGAGCCCACAAGCGGGATTGAACCGCCGACCTCTTCCTTACCAAGGAAGTGCTCTGCCACTGAGCTATATGGGCGCAATTTGCAAGGATAATATTATATTTGTGAGAATCTAAACAGCTCCCAAATATAATTTTAGCCTTTTGGAGCGGGAAACGGGGCTCGAACCCGCGACCCTCAGCTTGGAAGGCTGATGCTCTAGCCAACTGAGCTATTCCCGCAAATCCATTTCATAAAAATGGTGGTGAGTCGTGGATTCGAACCACGGAAGGCGAAAGCCAGCAGATTTACAGTCTGCCCTCGTTGGCCACTTGAGTAACTCACCCAAAAACACTAAAAATTGGTCCTAACACTGCATTTTGTATGCTTAAAGTAATGGAGCTGGCTAAGGGACTTGAACCCCCGACCCTCTGCTTACAAGGCAGATGCTCTACCAACTGAGCTAAGCCAGCAAAATTTAAATTTTTAGGATTTTTAAAAATAAAAGTCGCAATTCTATCGAAATAAAATCCATTATGTCAAGTGAAAGTTTAAAATTTTACATTAGATTCTGCGATTTTTGACTTTTTTCGTGCGAGATTCTGCGAATTTTGCATAAATCGCCGAATCTAAACGCATTTTTGCTACAATCGCAATTTTTGATTTTATATTTCAAGGATTCACACAAATGAAACTTTCAGCAAAATTTTCAACAAAACTTCATAAATCCCCCCCCCCGTTAGCACCCAAAAATAGCGACTTACAACCCATCTCAACCAAAATCACCCTTGCAATTTGCCTATCCATCTTTGCATTTTTATTCGCGCTAAACGCACTTGTGCCACTCATAGGCGATGATTATGTCCTTCTAAATCAAAGCAATGGCATTCAATCGCTAATATATTCATATCACAGCTGGAATGCGCGAATTTATGAAATGCTCTATGGCGCGTATATCGTGCGATTAAATCCATATATTTTTGATTTTTTTAACGCGATTTTGGGCGCGAGTTTCGTGGTGGGATTATTTGCGCTTTTATTTTGGGATTTTAGGCGAACATTTAATCTGCAAGACATATTTTTGCTTTGTGTTTTATTGTTTTTACTTTGCAGCGCAAGTGCCTTTGAGGCAATCTTTTTGTGGGGCGATGGGAGCGCAAACTACCTTTGGGGCGCACTTGGCATTGTGCTAATAATGCTTCATATAAAAATATTTTTGTTGCAAAATCGTAGTGCAAAAATCACGCGATTTTTAGAATCTAAAATCACAATTTTCGCCCTTTTGCTTTTAAGTCTAATTAGTGCGTCAAGCAACGAAACCCTTGCTGTCTTTGGCATATTCGCCTATATCGCGCTATTTTGCGCCTCCAAGATTTAGGGCACAAAACTGCCAATTTATTACAAAATCTCATTTGTGCTTTTTGTAATAGGATTGCTGTATTTAATCACCGCACCGGGCACAACTGCGCGAATCGCAACCGAAATTACAAGATATGATTATTTGAGTTTGGGCGAACTTTGGGGATTAGACTTTGGAGAAAAACTTCGTAGAATCTATTTAGTGCTAGGCAATTTTGCCAATCAAACGCCACTTGTTGCGCTACTTTTGATATTTTCTTGCGCATTTTTTCAAATCTATAATGCCAAAATTTTATACAAAAATATCACACTTTTTGTGCTGTCATTTTGCCTATTTTGCGCCCTTTTGGTAGAAAATGCGATGGGTGGAATTATCATTTTAATCGCAATGCAATGTTATATTTTTCGCATAAATCCCACCGCCACAAACAAAATCATTTTAATCGCGCTTTGCGTGTGGATTGCGTTAGCATTCACGCAGTTGCAATTTGCCAAAAATCTGCCACTTCGCGCTAGAAGTGCGGATTTGATTTTGCTAATTTGCATTTGCGCGTTAAGTCTCAAAACTTATATTTTTTCTAAAAAAATTATGGTGATTTTGTGTGGTGCGATGATTGTATTTTTTGCCTACACGATTTATCAATACGCCGATTTGCGCATCAAATGGAATGCGCTAGTTGAATTTGTGGAGGCGCAGAAAAATATTTATGGAGAAAATGCGGAAATCGTGTATGGTGCGGAAAAATTTAAGGTTGATTATTTTATGATAAGCACATTTTTCAAGCCAAATCATCCAAAACGACAAAGAGAGCTAGAATACTCGAATTATGAATATGTCTTTGGTGTGAAAAGCGTGGAGTTTAGGTAATCTCGCGCTAGTTTAACTTAAATAGTGCCTCGCCAAAGCGAATCTTTTCGCCTTGCTTAAAGATTTCTATGCAAGGTGCGTTGTCTTGTGGCGATAAATCGGGGAGACTTGTTGTTCGCTTCGTCAATGAACCATCAGTTCTATTTCCTCGCTCACAACTGCGCAACCCCGATTTCTCATCCACAATACTTCCGCACAAATCATCTTTTGTGTTAGATTCTGCGATTTTTGTCAAATTCGCAGAATCTGATGATTTTTCGCTAGATTCTGCGATTTTCGTGCTTTTCGTAGAATCTAATGGATTGCCACGATTTTGCTTCGCAGAATCTCGCAATGACAAATCATTTGAATCCTCCGCAATTCTAGTATCTTGCGCGAGATTTGATAAAGAAACTTCGTCTTCGCCTTGTTTTGTGGGTTGTGCCGAAAAATTCGAGTGAGATAGAGCTGATGGTTCATCGAGCGAGAATTTTTCAAACTCCCGCGCAAAAGGTAAAATAGGTCGTTTAAGAGACGAATTGCCCCTAGCTTCGACAAATAGCACAATCGTAGAGCCCATCTTAAACATTCCTAATTCCTCACCCTTGCGGACAAATTTTGGCTCTTTGTAGAAAAATTCTCTCTTTTTTTCGCTAAATTTTTCTTGCAATTTTGGCTCGATATAAAAGACGATTTGTCCCACATTTAGCGCACCCACCGCGACAAAATAAATTTTCGCGCCATTTTTCATTCGTGCCCGTAAAACCACGCGCTCATTGCGAATAAAGAGATTTTGATTTTTGTTTAGCGATTTTTGATGCACGGGCAAGAGTTTGCCCGTAAAATGCACGATAGATTCTACAAACATATCGCAAGGCGCGTGATAGCGGTGATAATCGCGCGGCGAAAGGTAGAGATTCGCATAGTAGAGATTTGTGGGCAAATCTCTCGCACTCACGCCCAAAAGTGGCGCGACTTCATAAGAAAAGCCCTTGATTTGCAACGCCCTGCCCTGCGCGACTTTGCCACTCTCAATCACAAGGCTATCGCTAGGCGAAATGATGATATTGTCCTGTTTGTCAAAATCGCGCATTTTGCGTAAGCCACGCGTAAAAAGCTCATTTAGGCTTTTATACGATTCAAGTGGCGGAAATTCGCTCAAAGAGATATTGAAAAACGCCACATATTTTGCGTTGATAAAGCTCTGTATCGTGGCTGGGAAGCGGAGATTTGCCACTGCGCCAAAGCAAAGTGAGATGATTTTGCTCCAATTTAGCGCGTAGATTGCTACGCAAAATAGGGCGGTGATTAGAAAAATTACGATAAATTTTGCCATTTTTAATCCTTATACAGCTGATTTGCAAAATTGCCTTTTTGGGATTCTAATTACTTGCGATTTAAGTTTAGCTTAAAAATTTGTGTTTTTTTATTTTGCGCTTACTTTTTTGCTCCCGTATCCGCACCTTGCGCCAAAAGTAGCTTCATTAGTTCTACATTGCCACTCTCTGCGGAGTAGTTTAGTGCGGTTTTGCCATTTTTGTCTTTTGCGTTTATGTTCGCACCACTTGATATTAAAGTGATTGCGACTTTAAAGTTCCCATTTTGACAAGCCAATATTAAAGCAGTTTTGCCACTACTATCTACCATATTTATATTTACGCCACTTGCTAGGCATTCTCTAATCTTTTCTAAGTCGCCTTGTTTGACAAAGTCTATAAAATCTTGTATTTGTCCTAAATATCTTTTTATTTCATCAGTTTTTGCTGAATCCAAAGCAGTTCTACCCCATTTATCTTTCGCATTTACATCTGCACCATTTTCAACTAAATATTTCACAATTTCAAAATGTTCTTTGTATGAAGCCTCCATTAAAGCAGTTTTACAAGAATCATCACTCGCATTTACATCCGCGCCATTTTCGACTAAATATTTCACAATTTCAAAATGTCCTTCTTGTGAAGCACACATTAAAGCAGTTGTGCCATAACTATTTTTCGCATTTACATCTGCGCCATTCGCAATTAGATATTCCACAATTTCAAAATATCCTTTTTCTGAAGCACAGCATAAAGAGTTAGCATTTACATTTGCACTATTTTCAACCAAATACTTTACAACCTCAAAATGCCCATTTTCTGAAGCATATATTAAAGCAGTGTGGCCCAAAATGCCATCTTTCGCATTCACATCTGCGCCGTGTTCTACCAAATATTTTACAATTTCAAAATGTCCTTTTTGTGAAGCATACATTAAAGCAGTATCGCCATAATCTTTCGTATTCACATCTGCACCATTTGCGACTAAATATTTCACAATTTCAAAATGTCCCCATTTTGAAGCCAACATTAAAGCAGTTTTGCCACTATTGCCTTTAGCATTCGTATCCGCACCTTGCGATATTAGATATTTTACAACTTCCAAATGTCCGTTTTGCGAAGTTGCCATTAAAGCGGTTTTGTCATCAACTTTTGCATCTATAATTACACCATTTGCTAAACATTCTTTGACTTTTTCTAAGTCGCCTTGCTTGGCAAACTCTATAAAATTATGATACAAATCTAAAAAAGCCTTTGTTTTAATATCACCACTATAAGCGTTATCGATATCTGCACCATTTTCTACTAAATATTTAACGATATCAAAATATCCTTCTTGTGAAGCCCACCTTAAAGCAGTGTTGCCCAATTTATTTTTCGCATTCACATTCGCACCATTTTCAACTAAAATTTTAGCGATTTCAAAATGTCCATTATATGAAGCCAACATTAAAGCAGTTTCGCCACTATGCTCTCTTTTCGCATTCACATCTGCACCATTTTCGACTAGATATTTCACAATTTCAAAATGTCCATTTTGCGAAGCTTTCATTAAAGCAGTGTAGAGATCGACATAATCTTTCGCATTCACATTTGCGCCGTTTTCGATACATTCTTTGACTTTTTCTAAATCACCAACTGCGGCAGATTCGCGCAATTCACAATTCCAATCCATAATCCAAATCCTTTTGATTTTTTTAAAATAAATTTTACGATTTTAGCGAAAAATGATTTAAGATTCGCGTGAATCTAATGCAAAAAAATTGTCATTGCGAGGCTTTGCAAAAGCCGAAGCAATCCAAACCGAATCCGTCATACTGAGCGCGACAGCGTGAAGTATCCAAACCACGCAAATCTAAAAAAAGCCAAATCTATAACAGACAAGCAAATCAAAGGGCAAAATAAAAATAAAGTGCTTGTGTTTAAGTGTCTTTTAAGTTTAATTTTTGGTAATATTTCGGCAACAAAGTAAATCAAAGGCTTTGGAGCTTTGATGTTTTTAAGGATTGTTAGGGCTTTGAGAGTATTTAGCGTTATGTTGTAAATTTTACGATATAATTACAAAAATATCTTTGAAATAATGCAAAGGATTTGCGATGAGCAAAAAAGATAAAAAAGATAGGCTACTAGCAGAATATCAGCGGTGGCAGAATTATTGCGTAACGATATTTATCGCTGTTGTGGCATTTATTGCTACGCAATATGATACGATGGCTACATTTTTGCTATATTTAAGCATTGTGCTTGTGGTATTTTTGGGTGTTGCCATTGCGCTACTTGCTAAAAAAAATCAAAAAAATCATTGATGATATAGGGAGGCTGTGAAATGGAAATTGTAGTTACTTGTGCGATTGCTTTGGGTTTTGTGGGATTTTTTACCGCGTGTTATATATCTGCATTTCAAGGCAATGATTAGAAAAGATTAGAAAATTGCCAATTAAGGCGAATTAAACACACAAAAATTGTGATTTTTAGCATTGTAGCGTAGATTTGGCAATGCAATGTTTCAAGCAAATCTTGTGAATCTAGCAAATCTAATTTAGATTCGTGTGATTTGGATGGTTGTTTCACTTTATTTGCTCAGAATGACGAATGGAGATATTTTCGCCATTCGGGCATTTCATAAAGATTTGGGCGGTTTAGCAAATATTCAAATGGTTTAAATCGCTCTTTGTAGCCTAGTGAGCGATGATTTTTAATCCAATATCCCGGATAGAGATATTTCACGCCCAAATCCTTTGCGATTTCAAATTGTTTTAAAAGCGAAAATGTCCCAAGCGAGAGATTCGCATAATCGTGGTCGTAAAAAAAATAAATCGCGCTCATCGCCTTGTGTGCGCTCAAAATATCCACTAACGCCACCGCGATAAGCCTCTCATCGTCCAAAAAGCAGATTTCCTTGCCAAAACTCCCGCGCCCATCGACAAACATATAGTTGTATTTATCCCTATCGATTTGATTGTATTCCCAGCCCTTTTTGATATTCATTTGGCTGTGATATTTGTTGTAGAGTGCGACTTTGTCGGCGTTGTAAGTGGGCGATTGAAATTCGATGCGAATGTGGGCGTTTTTGCGTAAGATTCGCTTGTGGTTTTGTGAGAGTGCAAAATCGCCCACAAGATAGCGAATCGATACGCATTTATCGCAAAAATCACAAAACGGCGCAAAAAACATTTCGCCAAATCTCCGCCACCCGCGCTCTAAAAGGGCATTGTAAAATTCCTCTTTACATTGCTCAATCGCTGCATAATGAAAGCGCGTCTCTAATCCCTCTATATAGGCGCAATCGCTAAATGAGTAGTAAAAAAAGGCGTTTTTGTAGCTTCTATCCAAAGTAATCCTCTATCATCGCTAGGGCTTCATCTAGCAAGGGTTTCGCGCCCTTTTGTTCGCAAATGGCAAATAATTTTTGCGCAAGGGCTTTGGCGTTTTGAATGCTTGAAGTTGTGTCTAATTCGTGCGAATCAAAAATAGATTCACGCAAAATTTTCTCCCCATTTGGCAGTCCCAAAATCGCGTGAATTTCAAGCGATTCGCCACTTAACTTCGCATTTACGCCAATAGGCACTTGACAGCCACCATTGCAAAGGCGCACAAATTCTCTCTCTGCCTCGCATTCTATGCGCGTGGGCGCGTGATTTAGCTTTGCCAAAATGTCCGCAATCTCATCATTTTCTCTACACTCTAACCCTAGCGCACCTTGCCCCATAGCGGGTATCATTGAAATAGAAGTCGTTGCGCTTGTCGCAAATGGCACGATGAATCGCACTTCATTTGTCGTAATACCTAGCCGATTCACGCCTGCCTTTGCCAAAATGATTGCATCAAATTCGCCACTTTTTAGCTTATTTAGGCGCGTTTGCACATTGCCCCTAAGGCTCAATGTCTCCAAATCAGCGCGAATAGCTTTGATTTGCATTGCCCTGCGTAGTGAAGTCGTGCCGACTTTTGCGCCTTGTGGTAGCGATTTAAGCTCCGCAAATCTATCGCTTAAAAAGCAATCACGGACATCTTCGCGCTTTGTAATTGCGGCGAGTTGCAAACCGCTTGGCAAAATTACAGGCACATCTTTTAGCGAATGCACGGCTAAATCAATGTCGCCATTTAGCAATTTGTCCTCTAATTCTTTGGTAAAAAGTCCCTTGCCACCGATTTTTGCAAGTGGTGCGTCCAAAATTTTATCGCCTGTGGTTTTGATGATTTTTAGCTCTGCGCACACGCCCAAATTTGCTAATTTATCTTTGATAAAATTTGCTTGCCACAGGGCTAGGACGCTTCCCCTTGTGCCGATTGTGATTGATTTCATTTGCGCCCTTTTGGTTTCATAAGATTCGCGCCTAGATTCGCCATAAATTGCGCTAGATTCACGCCACATTCGCCCATTTTATGCCCTCAAAAGTTCGATTGCTTTTAATAGCGAAATGCCATTCATTTGCATTCCGCTTGTCATATTTTTTAGCGTTATGCCGTTGCTTTTGATTTCATCTTCGCCGATGACTGCGACAAATTCGTGTCCTTTGGAGTTCGCATAAGAAAAGGGCTTTTTGATTTTGGCAATGTCTGGATAAACTTCGCTTGGAATCTTGCTACGGCGGAAAGATTCGGCGATTTTGTAGGCGTAATTTAAGTGCTTTTCATTAAGGCAGATGATTAGCACTCGTGCGGTGGGCTGTTTTTTGACTTCGCCAAGTGCCACAAGTAGCCTATCTATGCCGATACTCGCACCCACGCCACTAATTTTTTCTTTTGAAAAAGTCGCCGCCAAATTGTCATATCGTCCCCCGCTACACACGCTTCCTAAATCCTTGTGGCAATTTAGCGTAGTCTCATAAACGATGCCCGTGTAGTATCCTAGCCCACGCGCGATTGCAAAATTCACGCGGTAGCAGTCTCTATCCATATTTAACCCACTCAAAATCTCATACACGCGCTCAATCTCTGCGATTCCTTGTGCCAACTCATCATTCCACGCCTTTAAATGCGCGATTTCGCTAAAAAATTCCTCCGCATTGCCTATTTGCTTAATGCTTGTCGTTTCAATCAAATCCCTTGCTGTTTTTGCGGGGATAATCTTTGATAGCTCATCGCACACGGATTCGCGCCCGATTTTATCGATTTTATCAATGATTCGCAAAATCGCATTTATCTCGCCACTCACGCCAAAATGAGCGCAGATTCCATTCAAAATCTTGCGATTATTTAGCCAAATGGTAAATTCATCAATCCCCAAAGCGCATAAGGACGCATAAATCACTTGCACGATTTCCGCATCACAGGCGATTGAATCGCTACCGATAAAGTCAAAATCACATTGCGTAAATTCCCTATATCGCCCTTTTTGTGCGCGTTCGCCACGAAAAACATTGCCGATTGCATATCGCTTGAATGGCAAATCCAACTCACTTCTATGCTGTGAGATAAATCGCGCTAGTGGCACGGTCTGGTCAAATCGCAGTGCCACATCGCGTCCGCCGTGGTCTTTGAATCGATAGAGTTCTTTTTGAATCTCTTCGCTGCCTTGCTTTACCAAAATATCCGCATACTCCAAATGTGGCGTCTCAATGGGCATAAACCCAAAGTTTTCAAACTCCGCGCTTAAAACCCGCAAAAGTTTATATTTGGCAAACGCTTCATTTGGCAGTCTATCTTTGAATCCGCTCAAAATTCGCGGGGTAATGATATTATTTTCAGTCGCCATACTTTTAAAAAATCCTAAATTTTAAACTTAAAAATTGCGGATTCTAGCTAAAATTACCTTTAAATTTTACCTTAATTTTTGGGGGATTTGCAAAATGAATTCGCGGGAATTAAAGATTTTGTTGCGATTGCCAAATTGGCTTGGGGACGCGGTTATGGTAAGTCCTGCGTTTGAAATGTTAAAGGCGCATTTTGTGGGCGCGAAATTTTATCTAGTCGGCACGGAGGCTAGTTGCGGGATTTATAGTAGGGATTTGCGCGTGGAGAAAATCTTTATAGATTCAACCAAAAAGGCGCAAAATGGGCGCAAAAATAATCTCAAAAATCGATTTGTGGCGACAAAAAATTTTGCGAGTGAGATTCGCGACAATATCGGTGCAATCGACATTGCGGTGGATTTTACAAATCACTTTTTTTCGGCACTTTTGATTTATCTCATAGGCGCAAAGATTCGCGTGGGATATACAAAAAATGTGCGTCCATTTTTGCTAAATAGGCGCATTAGATTCGTGCGTGGGCTTCATCAAGTGGCAAGTTATATAAATCTTGTAAATGAAATTTGTGGCAAAAAACTGATAAAAAATATGGGCGAAATTTCGTGCGAATCTACGCCTTTAAGGCTAGAAAATCGCGGACTTAAAGGCTTTAAAAGCGATGATTTGCTTTGCATTGGCATAAATCCGGGCGCAGCTTATGGGAGCGCGAAGCGGTGGGAAGAGCGATATTTCGTAGAAATAATCTTGCATTTTTTGAAAAATGATTGCGCGGTGTTTGTTTTTGGCAATGATAGTGTGAGATTGTCAGCGAATCTAGCGCAAAACCCACGATTTCACAATCTAATCGGGCAGACTTCAATCACCGAGCTAGTTGATTATATCGCGCAAATGGATATTTTTATAAGCAATGACAGCGGTCCTATGCACATCGCTGCGGCGTTTCGTGTGCCACTAATTGCGATTTTTGGTGCGACAGATTCGACTGAAACTTCGCCGTGGGTGGATAATGCGGTGATTTTAAATAAGCATTTGCCCTGTGCGCCGTGCAAAAAGCGCGAATGTCCGCTGAAACATCATAATTGTATGAAGCTGATTACGCCTGATGAAGTCATCGAGCGCGTGAATAAAATAATGCGTTAAAGGGCAGATTCTGCGAAAATTATGCAAGATTCTGCGATTTTCGTGCGATTCGCAGAATCTGCGGTGAATTCTACGATTTTTGTTTGATTCGCAGAATCTAGCGTTTTTATTTTTCTGTCATTGCGAGGCGAATCTTGATTCGCCGAAGCAATCTATATATTCCGTCATTGCGAGAAAATGCGTAGCATTTTCGTGGCAATCTATTTTTTTTAATTTTTATTATGGATTGCTTCGTTGCACTCGCTTCGCTTCGTGCGCCTCGCAATGACGGATAAATTTTTAAGATTCTTCGCTTTGCTCAGAATGACAATTTTTTTTAGATTCTACGAATTTCGTGCGAGATTCTGCGTTCAGATTCTGCGATTCGCAGAATCTAGCACAAAAAAAGTCAAAAATCCGCAGAATCTACTATTTAGATTCACGCTAATTTAAATATAAAATTTACGACAAATTCGCACTTTTTTAAGTTGATTAAATTATTTTAAATCATATATAAAAACTCCAATATTTCCATAAATCCATATCCGCTTGTGAATATAAATAATCCTCCATATCAGCATAATTTAGCTCCCTTGCTAGCTCGATAGCATCGCATATTAGCAACATATCTATTTGCAAACTACCACGCCATAAAACAAAATCTATCAAATCTCTATCCTTGCACGCTACCGCCACCATTAGCACATTCCAGCCGTTTTTTGCTTTGGTGTTTATATTTGCGTTGCGCTCAATTAATAGTCTAATAATATCGCAATTTTGAAATTCTATCGCAAAGTGCAAGGCAGTTTTGCCATCATTATTTGTAGCGTGAATCTCTGCGCCATTTCTAGCAAAAATTGCGCTATTGCATAACGCTCCCATTGAGCCGCTTCCATCAGCGCGCTCATACCGCAACTATCCTTGCTAGTAATATCCGCGCCATTTACGACTAAAAATCGCACCACTTCCAAATGCCCATTTTCAGTGGCATTTAGCAAGGCAGTTCTGCCAAATGGAGTTTTCGCATTTATATTTGCGCCCTGCAATAGGCACTCTTTAATCTTATTCAAATCGCCACAACTCGCAGAATCTAACAATATTTGATTGCAATCCATAGATTATCCTTAAAAATTTTATATTTGCAATGTAGCGTAAAAAATAGACAATAAGCTGTCAGTTTATTTTTGTAGATTCTGCGATATTAGATAGAATTTACATATCCCACAATTTCAGCTTTTAGCTCATCGTTTAGCCATTCTGGCTCTATTGCCCTAATGTGCGGGATATATTGATAGATTAGTGGCTTTATTTCCATAATGTGCGAGATTTCTAGCTCCAAAATCGCGCTACCGTCCTTTTGCGCTGTCAAAATTGCGCCATTTATGCACTTGCGTTTGAAGTATTTGGCGATTTCTGCATCAATTAGCAGTCGCACCAAAAACGGCTCATTTAGGTTAAACCACGCGCTATGCGCTTTTTTTAGCCGTTGCTCCACTTCATCGCTAATCGCAAATTTGCGCTCCAAAGCCACCAAATCGCGCATATCCTTAAAATAAAACTTCTTAAAAATGTCGTCATCCGCGCTATCAAGCCCTAACACATACCAAAATCCATCGAAATGCGCGAGTTTTATGGGTTTGATTTGATAGCTTTTGTCGTGGTAGGCAAATCCAAGCTCCACGCGCTCTAAAATCAGCTTTTCGATAAAGTCAAAATGCACCAAATCATCGTCCTCCAAACTCTCACTTTGCGCACTTATGTGAATGGGCTGGTCTAATTGCTGGGTTAGCTTTGTAAGCAGGGGACGGGCTTTTAGATAAAAATCCGTGCCGTTATTTTTGGCGAGTTTGCTTAAAATGCCAAGTATGATTCGCTCATCGCTTTTTAGGGCGTCAGTAGCGCGTTTCTTGTCAAGGCAAAGCAAATGCCCGACTTTATACGCGCCCAAATTGCGTAGCTCTGCAAAATCGCGCTGAATGGTTTTGGTGCTGACGCCAAACTCACGCGCCAAATCGCTAGGGCTAATGCCGTTAGAATTTTTAAGCCGTTCATAGAGCTGATTTATGCGCGTAGTGCGGGGAGAGTTCATAGTGCGAATCTACTCTACAATGTTGCATTTTGCCTTGTGTGCTTTTATCTTTTCATCGCTAAAAATCTCATCATATTTGCCTCTAGCGATACGCTCTGGGTCGTTTGTCGCAATGTCCTTATTGACATTTTCGATAAATTCTCTAAAATCCCCATTTTTTTGCACTAGCATATCAAGCGTTTCAATGTCTAGCTCCCGCGTTCGTGCATTAAAAAGCACTTTTTCATCTTTTAGCTCCACTACGCCTATGCCAAAACTTGCATTTAGTCGCGATAGCTCATTGCGCACTTCCTCATCGTCTTTGATTTCATAGGCTACCAAATAGCCCTCATTTGCAAAGCTAGAGTTTGACACCGCCTGAAAATAGCACTCTTTTAGATTCGCACTATTGATAAAGCGTTTGATTTCAAATGAGTAGATTTTATAGCTAGATTTGCTTATGTTGCGGAGTAAATCTAGCGTGTTGTTTTGATAATCATCAAAAGGAAAATGAATGCCGACAATATCGGGGTGAATCCACTCATTTAGCCCTGCTTTTGTGGATTTGCTTTTGTTTGCGTTGATTGTCTTGCAAAATAGATTAAATTTCTCACTCTCAAACAAAAACTTCACAAGCAAGGGGTGCAAGTCAATTTCTAAAAAGCCTTTTTCCTTGCTTTTTAGCTCTTTTTCTTGCGTGGCTTGGTTTTGTTGCTCGATTTGTGTTTCTTTGCCGATGATTTCATTTGCGCGGGATTTGAGCCAAAATGTCGTGGGGCGTTTGCTTGGATTGTAAAACTTTGAATCGCTTTTTTCTTTGATATTTGTAAAAAGTTGTGCCGACAAACTTGCCTCTGGCGTTTTGCCATCGCTACCTAGCTCTTTATCAAGCCCCATATTTTTCGCACTTTCCCACATTTCCCTATAATTTAACGGCATTTCTGCTTTTTTCAAAACCGCTTCGGCTAATTCTAAAAATGTCATTTTTGTTTCCTTACTTTAACACAGATTCGCCTTTGGATTCGCCTTGCAAGGGGCGAATCCACAATATTATGCGGGGTTTGCGGGGTTGTTTGATTCGGCAGATTCGTTAGATTCAGCACCTTTTTTCGCGCTTTTTGCGCTATCTTTATTTGAATCTTGTTTGCGGAGTTCTTTGATACGCGCGGCTTTGCCTTTTCTGTCTCTTAAATAGTAGAGTTTTGCACGGCGCACACTGCCTTTGCGGACAACTTCGATTGAATCCAACCCCTCGCTATAAAGCGGAAAGGTTTTTTCCACGCCCACATTGTTTGCGCCGATTTTTCGCACCCTAAAGCTCTTATTCACGCCACTGCCACGCACGGCGATACAGATTCCCTCAAAATACTGAATCCTGCTTTTATCGCCCTCTTTGATGATAATGCCGACTTTTAGCGTATCTCCCGCCCTAAAATTAGGGACTTTTTTATCCTTAATCTGCGCTTTTTCAAACGCTTCAATATATTTATTTTGCATTGTTATGTCCTTTTATGCAGGTCTGGACGAAAATATTTCGTCTTTGCAACTGCTAATTTTTGTTTAAAAGTGCGAATTTTACTATGATTTCCCTTTATATATTCTAAAGGAATGCTTAAATTTGCAATATTTTTTTCATTATTCATATTTTTTGTGAAAATGGGGGCTTCTAAAAGGTTTGATTCAAAGCTCTCACCCTGCAAAGATTCAGCATTGCCTAAAACTTGTGGAATGTGGCGTGAAATGCAATCACAAAGCACCAAACTTGCAATCTCGCCCCCCGTCAAAATATAATCGCCAATGCAAAAAACTTCATCGACAAACGCCTCAATCACGCGCTCATCAACGCCCTCATAACGCCCGCAAATGAAAATTATATGGCTTTGATTTTGCGCCAAACGCTTCGCATCAAAACTGCAAAAAGGCTTTGCCACAGGCGTAAGATAGATGATATGGCTTTGTGGCGTGGCGATTTTGCGTATCGCACTCTCCAAAATATCAGCGCAAATCACAAGCCCCGCACCGCCACTTGCTTGATAATTATCGACTTTTTTGTGCTTGTCCGTGCTAAATGCGCGAAAATCGATGATTTCAATTTCGATGAGTTGCGAATCAATGGCGCGTTTTAAAATCGAATCGCTAAAATATCCGCTGATTAGGTTAGAAAAAAGCGTTAGAAATGTGAATCGCATTTATGAATTCTCCAAAATGCCTAGCGAATCTTGCGTAAAAATATTGCCTTTGGATTCGGGCGAATCTTGCGAATCTTGCGGTAGATTCGCGCCTTTTTCTACACGCAAAATATAGCGCGAAATATATGGGATATAAAATTTTTTTGCCTTTATGTGCGGATATTTCGCGCAAATCTCGGCACTCACTGCCACAATCAAATAATCCACACTTCCGATTCGCTCAATGTCGCTCACAATGCCGATAATCTCATCATTTTCAACCACGCGCATACCGATGATTTCAAACCAAAAATGCTCATTTTCGCTAAGCGCACAATATTTTTGGCTCAACGATTCGCTAGAATAAAGCAAAAGCGAAGTGAGATTTTTTGCGTTATCAATGCTTTGAATTTCATCAAATGTCGCGCTTTTTTTATGTGGATTGAAAGATTTTAGCGTGAGAAATAAGCCGTCATTACTAAAGAAACTTCGGCTTTGCCTCGTTTTGCGAGACTTGACGCAGCCAAGTCGTGGCAATCCACAGGATTTACGAGCGAAGCGAAGTAACCATCCATTTTTTGATTCGTGGATTGCTTCGTTGTTTTCGCTTCGCTCAAACGCCTCGCAATGACGAGTGGTGGTTTGCTTTGTGTGCCGTGAATCGTGCGCCGAATCCCTTGCCAAAAACACATTGCCCTTTGTGAAAATTTCATCAAAATCGCTATAAATGATGAGCCGAATCTCGCCTTTTAGCCCAATGGTTTTGCCACATTTTGCCACCAAAATGCCAAAATCATCGGCGTTTAGATTGTGCGAATCGCACAAATCGCCACTAGATTCGCGCGAATCCAAAGTCAAATTTGCATTAGATTCGCCTAAATCGCCTCGACAACGATTTTGCAACTCATTCCGTCCTTTGCCTTACACGCCGATACAAGCGTTTTTATGGAGCTTATCATTTTGCCTTGTTTGCCTATCAATCGCCCTACATCTGCGCTACTTGCGTAAATTGTGATATTGCGAATCTTATGTTGCGAATCAATACTCTCTTCTACCATAATCTGCTTTGGATTTAGGGCGATTTTTTGCGCGTAGGATTGAATAAAATCTTTAATCATTTGCCACAAACCAAAATTATTTTGTGATTTCTTTCACTCTATCGCTCATTTTCGCGCCCACTTTTATCCAATAAGAAAGCCTTTCTTTATCGACTTTTTTGAAATCTGGGTTTAGCGGATTGTAGTAGCCGATTGATTCAATCCACCCGCCATCGCGCCTTTTTCTGCTGTCTGTAACTACGATTTTGTAAAAGGGCTTTTTTTTACGCCCCGCACGAGTTAGTCTAATCACTGTTGCCATTTTTTCTCCTTAATATTTTTTAAAAAACGCGAATTATAGCAAAATTTTATCGCATTTTATTAAGATTCGCACCTTGAATCATATTCATAATGTTTTTTACGCCATTTGGGGAAGTCATCTGCTTTGCCATTTTTGCAGCCATATCAAACTGCTTTAAAGCGCGATTTATGTCGCTGACTTCTAGCCCCGCGCCAAGTGCTATTCGCTTTCTGCGAGAGCCATTTAAAATGTCGGGATTTTCGCGCTCTTTTGGCGTCATCGAAGCTACCATCGCCTTTATGACTTTTATTTCGCGTGAGTTGTCAATATCGACATTTTTTAGCGCATCGCCCATCGCGCCAAGTCCGGGCATCATCGAAATGAGCGACTTCATCGAACCCATTTTTTTGATATTTTCAAGTTGCGCCAAAAAGTCCGTAAATGTGAAAGTGCCTTTTTTGATTTTTTTGGTGATTGCCTTTGCTTCTTTTTCATCGACTACGGCGGTGGTTTTTTCAATAAATCCTGCCACATCTCCCGCGCCCATAAGTCGCCCCACGATTCGTTCAGGCAAGAAAATATCCAAATCCGCCATTTTTTCGCCACTACCGATAAAGCGAATGGGGACATTTATTTGCTTTGCGACAGAGAGCGCGATGCCGCCTTTTGTATCGCTATCAAATTTGCTTAAAATCACACCGCTTAAACCTATCTCTTTATTGAATGTATCCGCACTCCGCACGGCGTCTTGTCCGCTCAAACTATCTAAAACATAAAATGATTCATTTGCATTAACTTTGCTTTTAATCGCTTGTAATTCGCTCATCAAATCTTTGTCAATCGCCAAACGCCCCGCCGTGTCGATGATGACAACATCATAAAGTTTGGATTCGCCGTATTTTGCGGAATCTTGTGCGATTTGAAGCACACTCGCAGAATCTGCGCTAGATTCTGCGTTTTGCGTGGATTCTGCGTTAAAAAAATCCACTTCGATTTCTTTTGCTAATTGCCGTAGTTGCTCAACTGCCGCTAATCTTTGCAAATCGCAGGATACCAAAAGCACCTTTTTGCCACGCAGTTTGAGATAGTTTGCAAGTTTCGCGCTACTTGTCGTTTTGCCACTGCCTTGAAGCCCTACCATAAGCACGATTGTAGGAGGTTTGGGCGCGTAGGTGAATCCATAAGTCCCGCTAAAAACGCTATAAAGCGCGGATTCTAGCGCACTCTTAAAATTATCGCGCCCGATTGCGCCCTTGCACTTGCCTTCAACTTGCGCGATGATTTCTTTTGCGACTTTGTGATAGACATCATTGCGAAGCAAAATCTTTTTTAGTTCGTCCAAACTCCGCGCTAATGCCCGTTCATCATCTTGGAAGCGAATCTTGCTAACAATGCCCTTAAACGAATTTGTAAGCGTATCAAACATTTTCTCCCCTTAAATTTGCGTTTAAAAAAGTGCAGATTCTACAATTTTTTTCAAAAATAAACAAATCGCCCCTTTGAAATACGATAAAAATTATTATATAATCCGCATTTTTCAAATCACAAATTTTTAAGGCGACATAATGAGTAGCATAGATTTTACAAAAATTTTAAAAGACAAACATTTGAAGGTAACCGCCCAGCGCGTGGCGATTTTAGATGAGATTTATAAAAACGGGCATTCAAGCGTGGATGACATTTACGCTCTTATAAAAGAGCGCATACCGCGCGTTTCTCTTGCGACAATCTATAAAAATATCCTTTTAATGCAAAATGCCGAAGTTTTAAAGAGTATCAAAACGCCCACACAAAAGCAAAAATACGAGTTGAATAAAAATCCGCACATCCACCTGCATTGTAGAATCTGCGATAAATTAGAAGATTTTGACTTGGATATGAGCGATTTTCGCGCGTATTGCGAAGAAAAAAGCGGGTATAGTAAGATTGATGATACGGCGGTGATTTTCAGCGGAGTGTGTAGGGCGTGTCAATAGTGGCATTGTTTTGAAAATGCGAGAAGTCGCGCTTTGGGCGACTTTATGGCAATATAGATTCTGCGATTCGCACGAAAAATTATAAAAACGCAGAATCTAATGCAAATTTCGCAGAATCTGCGAGCTTTTTTCGTCATTGCGAGATTTTCGTCATTTTGTTTATTAGATTCTGCGATTCGCAGAATCTCAATCGAAGTAATGGCGGTGTGGCTTTGCGCCGTTTTTATGCAAAACAAGCGAAATAGAACTTGGGGGTTCATCGAGCGCGGTTTTATGCAAAAATAATTCAAATGATTACCCCAGAACAAATTGTATCCACGCAACATTAAATTTACGCCTTTATATGCGCCATAAACTCCGCCCTACTTCTCGCATCCTTCTTAAAAGTCCCGCGCACTGAGCTTGTCACAATTTTCGCATTTTTCTTGCCCTGCATTGCCATACAAAGATGTGTCGCTTCGATGGCAACCATCACGCCTTTGGGATTTAGCGCACTCCAAATGCACTCTGTGATTTGCTCATTTAGTCGCTCTTGAATTTGCAATCGCCTTGCAAAAATCTCCACAACTTCCACAAGGTGCGAGATTCCCACGAGCTTTGAATCGGGCAAATACCCAATATTCACCTTTCCAAAAAATGGCAAGATATGGTGCTCGCACATCGAATAAAACTCAATATCTTTCAAAATCACCATCTCATCGTAGTTTTCGGCGTATTGCGTGGCGTTTAATAAATCAAGCGGATTTTTTTTATATCCGCTGTATAAATATTCCCACGATTTTATTGCCCGCTCAGGCGTCTTTAAAAGTCCTTCACGCGCAGAATCTTCGCCAATTTCCGCAAAAAACTCATCAAAAAATCGCTTCATTTACTTAACGCCTTTATGCGATTTTGAATGCTTGGGTGCGTGCTAAAACTCTCTTTAAAATCAAAAATATACGCCGCCCTGCGAGTGGGATTGATATCGCCAAAATCGCTTGTATTATAACTTTTGCTAATTTTTTGTAGCGCAGAAATCATCGGCGCGCTATCCTCCATCATATACGCCGCCCCGCTATCTGCCATATATTCACGCGAGCGACTTAAATACATTTGAAGCAAAATCGTAAAAATAGGCAAAATAAATTGTAGCACTAGCAAAATCATTCGCGCGGCATTTGCGCCTGAATTGCGATTGCTACTAGCAAAGAGAAACACCCCATAATTTGCCACAAGAAGCATTACATTGCTTAAAATCCCCACGCTCAAAGTCAGCCGAATATCGCCGTGCCGAATGTGACTTAGCTCGTGTGCCATCACCGCCTTTATTTCATCGTGCGTGAGATTATCCACAAGTGCCGTTGTAAGCGCGATTATCGAGTTATTTTTATCCCACCCACTTGCAAAGGCATTCATATATTGCGCCTCCATCAAATACAATTCAGGGCGAAAGGGCGTTTTTGACGCTTTTAAAAGCTCATCTAAAATATCGCATAATTCTTGCTCTTTGCGGGATAAGACGCGATTTGGATTTATTAGTTTGTGTTGATTTCCGCTAAGCATAATTTTTTTAAAATTTTTAATCATAACTGCGATGATAACAAGCGCGATTACGCCCATAAATAGCGTAACAACGGGCATCTCTCTAAAAGATAGCAAATCGCTAAATCCCCCGCCAAGCGACTCTGCATCAATCCGCACAATATCCACAAGCAGCCCAATCACCGCAAATATCGCGATATAAGTCACCAAAACCAAATTTGTCTTTTTTTGATTTTGTTTTATAATTCGCTCAAATCGTCCTTTTACTCGCATTTTACCCCCTTTTTATCGCAGAATCTGCGCTAGATTCTGCGTTTTTACTCGCAAAATCCTTTGTGTTTTGCAGGATTTCCAAAAATATCGTCCCATAACTTCCCTTTGGTAGCGAAAAGTTGAATTCCCCTTGCGCGACTTCTTTTTTGTAGATAAAATTTAGATTCTGCGGGAAAACCCACGCCACACGCCTATCGCCAATCTCATTTCGCAGAATCTCATCATAAAATGGCATTTCAAATTCTAGCGCAAAATCCTTTGCTTTTAGGATTTTACCTCCGTATAAAATGCCTGTGGGCGCGAGTTTTTGCGCGCTAAATAAAGGCGCAGATTCTGCGTTTGTGTAAAATAACTTCCCTTGCGGAAATTCGCACGCCACATCGCCACGCAGAATCTTAAAAAAATGCGCTTGATTTTGCAAATCTTTTAAGTCGCTTTGTGTAATTTTGTAACGATTTTTCGCTTCATTTGGCGCAAAACGCAGAATCTGACAAAATCTTATGCGATTTTCTAACCACAAATTAAACAAATGACTTTGATACGCGCTAATTAGGAACTTTGCGATTTTTTTATCCCGCACTTTTATTTTGCCTTCCATTAGTGCCTTTCCCTCCAAAAAATTATCGCCATTTTTGCCAAACCTCTGCGCCCCAAAGTAATTTGGCATTCCATTTTGTGCGATGATTTTGCAAACTTCATCGATTTTTAAGGCGTTAATTTTATCTACTTTTTTTATTTGAATGTGAAATTTATTCCCCGCCAAATGCCCTAATTTAAGCTTGTTTTTGTGAGTCGCAGAATCTAGGATTTTTATATTTTCGTTTGATAGATTCTGCGCTTTTGCCTCAAACTTTTTAGGAAGCGAAATGTATTGAATGGAAAGCGCGTTTTTATCTTTTAGCCCCGCATAGCCGATTTCAGCGCGCTTAATGCCTAAATTTTCGCTAAAAATATTTAGCATTTCTGCGGTGGAGAGATTTTTTTTACGCACTTTTAGGATTAAATGCTCCCCACTTCCGCAAAACCCATAAAGCGGGATTTCCTCCACGATAAAGGACTTTGGCGACTTTGCGAAGTGGAAGTTTATCGGGGCGTGCGATAGATAATTTAGCATTTATTTCACCTTCATTATTTCATTTTCAAGCTCAAATCTACCCATTTCGCTTGATGAATTAGTGCGCCGATACTCACCGCATCAACGCCAAGCTTTGCGTATTGTGCGATATTTTGCTCCGTAATATTGCCACTTGCTTCTAACAAAATATGCGGATATTTCTCATTGCGGATTTTGGCGACTTTTGACACAGATTCTGCGCTCATATTATCACACATTATTATATCCGCACCCGCATTCATCGCAGATTCGGCACTCTCTATGCTTTCGCATTCAACTTCGATTTTTGCAACCCACGAGATTTGCGCCCTTGCATTTGCGATAAACGCACTCAAATCCGCAATATGTGCGAGATTTGTATCCTTTAACATTAGGCAATCATCAAGCCCGAACCTGTGATTTATCCCCCCGCCGTTGCGCACGGAGTATTTTTCCATCTCACGCAACAATGGGCGCGTTTTTCGCGTATCCAAAATTTTTAGATTCGCACCATTTTCGCGCAAAATTGCTACGAATCTGCCCGTATTTGTGGCGATTCCACTGCTATGTGCCAACATATTTAGCCCCACGCGCTCACTTTGCAAAATGTCGATATAATTTCCACGCAACTTCACAAGCACTTCGCCACGCTTAAAATGTTGCCCATCCGCCTTTAAAAACTCAGCGTTGATTTTAAAAATCTCATACAGCGCATTTAGATAAACTTCGCCACTAAAAATCCCGCTCTCTTTTGCGATGATTTGCGCCTCTACCTTTTTATGCGCTAACTCGTGCGAAATGCACCGCTCAAACAAATCTCCACGCCCCAAATCCTCTGCGATGACGGATTTTACAAAATCTCTAACGCTCATTTATGACAACTCTAACATTTTTTCTAGCGACATTTTTGCGTATTTTATCGTCTCATCGTTTTCGCAAATCTCATTATAGGGCATATCGTCCTTAAATGCGCTCATCACGGCGTATAAATCCTGCAAAGTCGTCTCATTCATCGTAGGGCAAAGCGGTTTGGTGGAGGATAGCACAAAAATATTTTCTTTGTTGCCGTTTCGTTTGGTTAGGCGATGAACCAAATTAAACTCCGTGCCAACGGCGACTTTTGCACTTTGCTCTAAATCCGCTACAAACTTTATGATTTGGCTAGTTGAGCCGACAAAGTCGCTTTTTGCTACCACCGCAGGGTCGCATTCTGGGTGCGTGGCAATCAAAATATCGCTAAATTTTTCGCGGTAAAAGTCAATGTCATCAGGCGTGAAAAGCTGATGAACCGAGCAAAATCCATCATAGCAGATTATGTGAGATTCGATTATCTCTGCGTCCGTGCATTTGCCTAGCACACAGGCTTTTTTGCCGTTTTTTTGTGCTAGATTTAGCCCCAAGCACCTATCTGGCATAAAAAAGATTTTTTTATTTGTGGAAGTTGCGTAATCAAAGATTTTTGCGGCATTTGCGCTTGTGCAAACTACGCCACCCATTTTGCCGACTTTTGCCTTGACATCGGCGTTTGAGTTGATATAAGTCATAGGGAAAATATCCGTAATCCCCAAAGATTCGAGCTTTGCCACACTTTTATCAAAATAGCTTGAATCTATCATTCGCGCCATCGAGCAACACGCAAGACGGGGCATAATCACGCGCTTTTGCGGAGCAAGCACCTTTACACTCTGCCCCATAAAGCTAACGCCACAAAATACGATTAGATTTTGCTTTGCGCTACTTGCCTTTTTTGCGAGTTCCAAGCTATCGCCACAAAAATCAGCGATTGCCACAATCTCATCGCGTTGATAAAAATGCGCCACGATTAGCGCGTCTAGCTCATCTTTTAATCGCAGAATCTGCTTTTGTAAATCTTGCATTTAAGTGCCTTTGCTAAAAAAATTGGACGGATTTTACTTTGATTTTGTTTAAAATGCTACAATATGCGTTTTATTTTTTGAATTTAAGGATTGCAAATGAAAGATAATGCCTATCACATCGTGTTTTGTTGCGATGATAATTATGTAAAATATTGCGCAGTTTGTATGCAAAGCATTGTAGAATCTATCGCAGAATCTAGCGAAAAATTTGGCGAAAAATCAAATAGGGGGGGGGCAGAATAAGTTAGATTCTGCGAATGTGATAGATTCTGTAAAAAACGCAGAATCTAACGAAAAAACCACAAAAATCGTAGAATCTACCCCAAAATCGCAGAATCTACACGCAAAATCTTACCCAAATCTCCCGCTTCACTTTCATCTCATCACCGACACGATTTTGCCCCAAACAAAAGCAAAATTAAAAGCATTGGAGGCAAAGCTCTCCAAAATCTACCCGCTTTTTATTAGCACCTATCATCTCTCGCAGGATTATTTTAAGGAACTTGGCGCGTGGGGCGTGAGTGGGGAGAATTATTGCGCGTATTTTCGCCTAAAAATGGGAGATTTATTACCGCAAAATATTTATTTTGCGCTGTATTTGGATAGCGATGTGATGTGTGCTAGCGATGTGCGCGAGATTTTTCATATAGATTTAGGCGGAAATGCCCTTGCGATGGCAAAAGATGCGATTATTTCTAATGGACTTGCAAATCGCGCGGATTTGTTTGACGCACAAAACTATTGCAATTCTGGCGTGATGCTAATTGATATGACAAAATATCGGGCAAAAAATATGGATGAGATTTTTGCGCTAAAACTTTATGACCAAGATTTTTTGAATTATAAATTTAAAGGGCAAATTAAAATTTTGCCATTTCGCTTTAACTTTGTGTGGATTGATTGGCGCAGACTTGATTTTGAAGGGCAAACCACACAAATATCACAGCAAGAATATCGCAATGGATTTTTTGTCCGCCCTAGCGCGTATTGCAAGGATGAGATAAAAGATGCAATGCAAAATCCGCTATTTATCCACTTCGCGGCGTCTTATAAACCTTGGGAAAAGGTAAATTGGAATATGGGGCATTTTAAAAAACCGCTTTTTGTAAAAAATCCTTTTGATGCGCTGTGGTGGCGCAAGGCGAGAAAAACGCCATTTTACTTTGAGATTCTGTGAAGTTATCAAAAATTATCGCTTAAAACAAATATTTATGCTTACAGCAAGGCATTTATGCCAAAAATCCTTTGGAATATTTTGCGTGGGATAAAAAAGCGAATTTGTAGAAATTAAAAGTGTTGCTAGATTCTGCGAATCTGTCTCGCAAACTCCACCACATTTTCTCGCGCAAAAAAGTCGAAACGCAAATCACAACTTTTGATAAGCAAAAGTGTGATTGCAGTTTATGTGTGATTTTAAAAGTATTTCTCTACGAAGTTTTGATATTGAAGCGATAAAATTTAACAGGACAAAATACATTTTAAGTTAAGTCGAGCTATTAAATTATAGAAATAGTATAATTTAGACTTTGCGCTAATTGCATTGTTTGATTATGAATTGTTTTTCTTTGTCGTATTGCCATATATCATCATTTATTTTGCCGATGAATGGCGAAATAGAGGCTAGATTGTCGCCCAAAATTTTTATATAATAGTTTTCATTGATTTTAGAACATATTTTGCCATTTTCATAGTATGAAGTATAATGAATGATTGAGGGAGCATATTTGGAAAAATAAAAAGCGGGTTTTTGTGCGAGAATGCCAATAACGTATAATATGGCAAATAAACCACAAAGCATAAAAGCTCCAAAATGAATCTTATTTTGAAAATCAAATTTTTTTATAATATAATTCTCTATGCCGCTAAATAGACTTTTTATAAATTCAATATCTTTGAGCGTAGAAAATACACAATATATCATCAAAATAAATGCCGAAATAGCCATAAACAAAATGATTGAAATACAAGCCACATAAAATATTGCAAAAAAATATATTGCCGTTGTATAACTATCTGGCATAAAATTTACAATAGTTCTAATATGCTCTTTTGATAAAATTTCCGCTATTCCATAAAGAATATAAGAGAATGGCAAAATAGTCATAATGGACCTTATAATATTGTTTGCAATAATATTTTTAGTAACTCTATATAAATCAGCTATTGATGGTATTAAAATAACTAAAAATCCCAATGATAACAGCATATCTTTTTGCCATCCATCATCAATATTTAACGCAATAAATGCAATAATAAGCCCAATAAAATATAAATAATACAATGCTTTCTTATGATAAAAATTTTTTAATTTATCATATTTTTTTTGAATAAAGTAATTCAAGATATACTCCATTTTACATATTTAGTAATCATAATCTTGTTAGCAAAAAATATTCCAGCATATAATCAAAACAGTGATTTTAAAACTACTTGTGTAATGTATTTTTTTTTAATTTAGATTTAGGACAAAATCAAACAGATTTCACCCTATCGCAAAAAAGATTTTTTGCGTAATTTTAATTCTTCTGACATTCTTGCAGGGGTTTTATATGCTGTAAATACTTGTTTTTATTGTGCGTATAATATTCTATACTACATTTTAGATTGTTTGAGGTTAATTGAACCAAAAATAAAATACAATTTCACTATAAAAAACAGACAAAATCTGAATTATGTTAAAATTTCATCGATGATTTTATTAAAAAAAGACAAAATGGCAAAATACAAACCAGCTGATATGACAGAATTGCAGGATTTAGCAGAAAATGATAATATTTAGCAAAGTTATAAAATTTAATAGAATGTTTTTAGACGCAAAGTCTTTTAATTAAAATTTGGATTTGTGGGATATTAGTAGCGCAAAGAGTTTTAGGCGAAGTTCATATAAGAAGCGCGAATTATATCGCCTAAAATCCCCATTTACTGATATGTTTAAAGATTCAGCAATGGAAAATAATCTACCAAAATGGTTTAAAAAGGCGTAGTTAAAATGCACAATCCCACAATCTATCTCTTTGGCGATACGCACGGCATAGTGGATATTGAAAAAGTCTTTTTTATTGACGAATCTTACAAAAAAGGTGATTTTATCGTAGTATGCGGGGATTTTGGTGTGCTGTGGAGCGATGAAATCGATAGCAATGAATCTATTTTGATGAGAGAATTTGCAAAGCTACCCTGCACTCTGCTCTTTATTGACGGCAACCACGAGAATTTTAATCGCCTAACTAAACTCCCCAAACGCAAGAAATTTGGCGGAATCGTGGGCGAATATATCAAAGATAAATGCTATCATTTAAGGCGTGGGGAGATTTATCAAATCGCAGGGCGCAATATTTTCACAATGGGCGGGGCAAAAAGCATTGACATTGCTGAAAGAGTGCGCAATATTTCGTGGTGGGATGGCGAAAATATCACACAATCACAAATGAAATATGCCCTGCAAAATTTGGCGCGATTTAGGGATAAAATCGACATTGTCATCACTCACACTTGCCCAAAGTGCTTTTTGCCACACATTGATAAGCATTTGAGATTGGACTTTAAAATCGATGATGAAAATTGCGTGTGGTTGGAGATTTTGGCGCAAAAAATCGCCCTAAATCAAAGCGGAAAAATCGAGTGGTTTTTTGGGCATTGGCATAGTGATTTGGATTTTAAAGTTGAAATCGATTCTCCTTTAAATTTGCACGAATCTGCGTTTGATTCACGCGAATCTAACACAGATTTGCCAAAAGATTTGCCACAAACACTAACCATAAATGCGCATTTATTATATGAGGAAACTTACATTGTGGGGAGTGAGAGTGGCAGAGCGGAGATTGTGATAAGGTAAAATTTTCGTGCGAATCTACACAAAAATTTTTCACGCGAATCCGCATTTTTTTTCAAAAAAAACAAAAATGGACAAAAATCTGTCCGCAAAATATGTTGTAATTTCATTGTTAGTTTTTAGATTCGTTTGTAAATCAACTTGCTTACGAATCAGCAATTTTTTAAAAAAGGACAGGCAATGAAAATCACATCACAAAACCGCGCAAAATTAGCGCAATTAAGCACAAAAATCACGCAAATCAAAGCAAAATTAGGCAAAGCGTTAGATTTGATAGATACTTCGTTGCCTAAAAAAGCGTGGATTTTGGCGTACAAAAAAGGCTACAAATTCGCACAAATCTTGCAAGTCGCACGATATGAGCGCGATTTGCTAAAAAATAATATCGCACTAAATTGCATTTTTGATTTAAGCGATGAGTGTGATTTTTGCGTGATAGAGGCATTTTCAAGCGATACAATGATGATAAATTAAGCGAAGTGATTTTTGATAAAACGCTTTTGATAGCAAAGATTCGCGCTACAAAAATCATCTTTGTCGCACAAAATGGCGTAGCGAAATATTTGAGCGAAAACAATCTAATCCAAATCTTTGCAAATGATTTGACAAAAAGCACACATTATTTGCTTCATTCGCTGATTCATAGTGTGAGTTTGGAGGCGTTTGGCAAATTTAAAAACGCGAATCTTAAAAGCGATTCAAACGAATCTGCCACGCAGATTTGCGCCATAAAAGATTTGCAAGATTTATACGAAATCGCAAAGCCACACGAGATGACGCTAAAAGTGTGGTGTAATCGCAAATGCTATGGGTTTGCGAATCTAAAAGAATTTTTAGCAGAGCTGTCAAATCCGCTTTTTAGGGATAGTTTGGCAAAAATAGGCATTTTGGATTCGGCACTAAAAGCGTATTTTTCATTTTTAGATTCGCAAGTTTTTAGCGCGAATCAAGCGCAATAAATCAAAAAAATGGAGGTGCAAAATGGACAATAAATCTAAAAAGAAAAATCCAGCAGAACTCGAACCGCACGAGTTTATACACGGTATGATGCACATTAAAATATATAGTTGCGATAATGATGAGTGGCGCAGATATTGGCAGATTTGGAAGCTATGTGAGAATATGAATCGTCCGCTAATTGAATCGCATTTTGATGAAAATGGCAAAGAATCCATTGCAAATCCTTGCCATAAATCTATCATAAAATTTCCTATATTTTTGCTAAATTGCTATCGGCTTTGGATAGCAGAGCGCGAAAATGTGAGCGATATTTTGGCAAAGATTCCACATAAGGCGGATAATTTGCTTGAATATATGTGGTATAGCGAATCTAACAAACACGCATTTTTGCTTAGCTACCGCGATAAAAACGACTACAAAGATTTTATCGAAACTATGTTTTATTATCGTGTGCTTTTTGATTGTTTTGTGATTCGTGGCAAAATGAGTGCGATTGTCGGCGGATGGCAACTTATGGAATTAGCAAAAATGCAAAGTGAGCTAAAATACAAATGCGACAAAAATGGCTGGGGTTATCGGTGGTTATGGACTTTTCTTTATCATCTGCGATTGGAGCGTGGCATTATAAAGCCAAATAGCGTTTTGGAATTTGCCACTTATGAAAATCTATCATATCCCCGTGCGAATCTAATAAAATTTATGAAAAATATCATCGCAAATATAAGCGATGAAGTCGAGCATAAATGTGTGCGATTTTTATTGCGCCTAAATAGTGATAATTTTTTAAGCGAATCGTGTAATTAAAATGGGAGGCAAAAATGACAAAAAAGCGAAAAATGACAATAGGCGGATTTCATAGGCGGAATGAATATTCTAGTTTTGGCACTATTGAATTGGCGCAAAGTTTTGATTTGAGTGAATGCGAATTAAAAGATTTGCTAGACAAAATCAAAGTAGCCTTTGAGACAAATCCAAAAGCAAAATATCATATCGACAATATCAAAATCATAGTCGCAAAGGAACACAAAGAATATAATGGCAAAAAATATACCGCCACTAAATATATCATCACAAAAGGGGCGAAACAAATATGGATAGTGATATTACTAGGCATTTGTTTTGGGCAAATGCGAACTTATTGGGAGCTATGGCGATATTTATTATGGACAGCAATCCTTATGCCTACGCAAAAAGATGATGAGAGCAAGTTTGGGACATTTATGAAGCAAGTTTTGGCTCCAAATTTTATATTTAGATTAGATGATTGTGCGCGGGATTTGGGTATTAGCGAAAATATCACAAACTTACTTCAAGCCATAGAATTTTGGTTTGATGATAATTTTGAAAAGTCGTGCGTATTTAAAGGCAATGCTATTTGTGAAAAATTCGCAGAGTTTGTGTATAAAAAAGTTTGCTTTGAGATTGAGGAAACAACAAAAATAAATACCAAAACAAAAGGATAAACAATGACAAACCAAATACTAATGACAAAAATCAAAGAGCAAATCACACAAGCGCAATGCGACAAACAAAAAGCGCAATCCAAAGTCGATAAAATCAATAAAGAGTTAGATTCGCTTAAACTTGAAAAAAGAGAGTTTTTTGAAAATATCCGCGATAATCTTTCAATGGGAAATTTTTGGTGGAATTTCTATAAAGATAAAAATATTAGTGTAAGAATAGATTATATAGGTTGCATAGAAAATACAAACGATATAAAGGCGATTTTGGCAAAGCAGGAAAAAACACACGATAAATATCGCAAACTATATGATTCGCTAAATCTCATACAATACAATCTAACTCTACTTGATAATAATATCGCGCAAGATTATGCGTTTGATTTGGCTAATGATGAGGATTTTGGGATTATTTTAGCACTGTTTAAGCGATACAATAAAGATTCGCTAAATGATGAAATCTTTGATAAAACTTATCCTATCGCAAAAAAGCGCAAAGTCAAAATCACCTTTACCACACGCAAATGCAGGGGCAGGTTAGCACATTATCGTTTTAATCAAAACGACATAGAAATATTTACCAAAAAAGAATTTGCAGATTCTATATATAGATTGGCACGAACTCTACTTCACGAGCTGATTCATAGTATAAGTGCAGGTGCGCTACAAGGCAATGCAAAATATTTGCAACTTCTCACGCCAAAGCAAACCCAACTACTAAAAAACATAAAATCCATATATAGACAAGCTTACGCACTTGCCAAAAAAGATGAATTGCAAGGATTTGGCGTTTTGGAATCGCTGATGGAAAAATACTATGAGTTTTTAGATGAGTATAGCAATACAAATGATATATAGGCGCGAATCTGCGAATTTTAAAAAAAATGTGGTGCGAATCTTAAAAAAATATGATAGAATTGCAGTTTTAAAATTTATATTAAAGGGAGCAAATATGGTAGAAACTTGCGTTTTAACGCTTGGTGAGTTGATTGACAAAGATTTAGGTAATGAAAAATTTAAAAAATTTTCTAATGAAATGCAAACTTTGTTAAAAAGTGGCGAGAGCTCAGCATATCAGCTTACAATCCCATTTTATCAACGCGCTTATGTGTGGAGCGAGGATATGGTAAAGATTATGCTTGAGGATATAGATGAGCAAAGAAAAGAGGGCAAAAACTATCTTTTGGGTAGTTTGATTGTCCATATCGAGGGCAACGAATTTAATATAGTCGATGGACAACAAAGGCTTACGACTTTGGATTTGGTTTTAAAATACTTAGATTCGTCAAAAGCGTTGTTTGGCGATGATGACAATAAGGCTGGCAGTATAAATGGCAGGGAAATTGCAGAAAAAGAAAAAGAAGAAAATCAAAATAGTCAAACTAATGCAAAAACACCGCAAACACCAAAAGGAAAAGCAAATGAAGCTATCAAAAATTGGTTCAATGGCGGAGACAAAAATAGCTTTTTGACATATCTAAAAAACAATATAGAATTTGTTTGCGTTTTTACAGATAGCATTGATGATGCCTTTATATTTTTTGATAGCGCAAACGCCAAAGGCAAACGCCTTGAAAGTTATGATTTAATCAAGGCATATCATTTAAGAGCATTAGAGGACACTTGTAAGGATAAGATTCCGCATTATGCAAGATTTTTTGAAAATCTTGCGACAAGGGGAGATGATTTAAATATCCTTATAAACCGTGTGCTAAAACTTGCGAGAGAGTGGATAATGAAACACAAACAAAATGAAAACATAGAGGAAACTATGAAAATTTATAATGAATTTTGCAAAGAGATTCCACAGCGATTTAGAAAAGATGAGCCAAATCCAACGCAAAATTCACTAGGAATCTTGCAAAATTTTATGGGTGGGGTTGATTTCTTTGAATATCTTAAAGAATTTGATACACATTATAAAAGAATGAAAGATTTTAGGCTTTATGCGGAATTGAATGGATTAAAAGATAAAGGTGGCTTTGACTATGCTCTAAAACTCTATCTTATGTCAAGTCTTATTTACCTAAATAAATTTCCAAATGGCAAGATTGATTATATGTTACGCCTTATCGCAAGGGCGGTGTTTAGTGTGAGAATAAGCGAACAATCTCTTAAATATACAATAACAGAGAAGTATGGCATAAGGCTTTTACCTTTGATTTACTATGCAAGTTATGAGCAAGAACTTGAATATAAATTAAATGATTTTATCGAAACGGAACTTGCCAATGAAGCAAAAGAAAGCGATAACACTAAATTTAAAAAAGAAGCGGAATACCTTGCTGTAATGCAAGAGGAATACAAAAAATATGGCATTACAGCACATATACCAAAAAAATCCACAAAATAAAAATAAAGGAGAGCAAAATGAAAAATAATGCAGAAAAGAAAACGATAGAGCAGATTCAAACATATCGCTTTGAGATTCCACCATATCAAAGGCTTTATGCGTGGGGCGAGATAGAAATTAACACATTGCTTGATGATATGAAAAATGCGTGGAAGCCAAACTATTCAAAAAATAGCGATGATAAAACCACAAAAGACACAATAAAAAACGAAAATAAAGAGTATTTCATCGGCAATATCACTACAAGTGTGGATAAAGATGATAAAAATAAATTTGTGCTTATCGATGGACAGCAAAGGCTTACTACGCTTTGGTTTATGGGGTTTTACCTTGCAAGTCAAAATTGCCCAAATTGGAAAGATTTTATTATGCAGGGCGATGACTTGCGAATCGCTATGCCTATACGAGATAACGAGGAAAATGCGCTCAAAGAACTTGCAAGAAAAATTGCTGATTTTAAAGGCGAAAATAACGATAAGAAAAATGAAAAACTTTTTAGTTTCCCCCAAAGCAATATCAACGAAAAAATTAAAAAAGCTTTTGAGTGCATAGAATCGTGGTTTGAGCAAAATATTGGCAAAGATAATATAGAAAAATTTGCAGAATATATTTATACAAAAGTTTGCTTTGTTTTTGTAGCTTTGGCGAAAAAAACGGATTTAAATCGCTTCTTTGTGCGAATGAATAATCGTGGAGTGCAACTTGAAAAACACGAGATTTTAAAAGCGCGAATCTTAGATAAAATAAAAGGCAATGACAATGACGATGAATGGAAAAAATACGCCAAAATTTGGGATTTGTGTAGTGATATGGATAAATACATTTTTCAAAGTAGTGAAAGTGAAACATATCAAGTCGAATCTATCATTGATTTTCCTACATTTTTGTTGCATTGCTATAAACTTTGGGTTGTGGGACAAGAAAACGAAAAAATGCCACAAGACTTTCAAATAAGCAAAGATAAACTTTTAGATATGATAAAGCCAAATGAATGGAACAGCAACAAAGCTGAATGTTTTATCGAATCTATGCTCCGCTATCGTGTGCTTTTTGATAGTTTTGTGATTAAATTTACCGCTAAAACCGATAAAGATATAAACGATAAAGAAAGTTCGTATAAAATCAAACGATTAGGCTCTGATGGCAAATATATCGTTGATTCAGGTTTGAAAGATTTGGAAATGGTGCAAAATTATTTGCGTGTAGCACGGCGTGGGACAAATCAAAATTACGAGCATTGGCTAACGAACTTTTTGTGTTTTTTGATTGATAGTAAAGATGAACAAGAAATTAACGAAATCAAAAATTTTGGCATTATGAGCAACTTTTTGCAATACAATAATGAAATAAAAAATGAATTAACCCCGCCACAATGTCTTATAAAACAAAAAGACGATTCAAACAACTCAAAACAGCCAAATCTATTAGAAATAAAACTTATAGGACATTTAGAAAAAGTGGATACTAAACAGATTCACAATGTGAATCTAAAAGAGTATTATAGAGATGAGAATTTTACAATCGATGAATCTTTTTTAACAAAATATCTATCAAATGGCACAACAACGCCGCATTATTGGTTTTATCGCTTGGAGTATTATTTGTGGAAATGGGGCAAATATGCACCAGAAAAACTTGGTGATTTTAATAAAACAATAGGGGATTATACATTTGACTTAAACAAAGATAAATGCGTTTTAAACTCAAAATATTTTCATTTTAGAATGTTAGGTTCAATAGAGCATTTTAGCGCAATGGAACGCGAAATTAAGAGACAAAATGAATGGAATCTTAATATATTTGGCAATCTTGCGCTCATAAGCCAAAATTTAAATTCATCTTTATCAAACAAATTAGAAGAATTTAAAAAAGACAAAGTTATTGGACAGCTTAAACGAGGCAGATTAGAAAGTCTAAAATATTTCATAATGTGTGCAAATCTAAATAAAGATGAAGGGGCAGAGGAATATGAATGGACAGAAAAAGATGCGACAACACACCAAAATCAAATGATTGACATTCTAATCAAATCGCTAAGTTTAAATCCAAACGATTCAAAAGATTCGCAAGATTCAAAGCAATAAAAGGAATCTTAACTATGCAATTTCACCCCGCGACTTATGAGGAATTAGCCGAATTAGTCAAAGATGAGCGGATTCATTTAGGCGACATTGACACTTCGCGCGTTGAAAATATGCGGTGGCTTTTTTGCGATTCAAAGCGCAAGGATTTTAGCGGGATTGAAGGCTGGGATACGAGCAATGTAAAAAATATGGTTGGTATGTTTCGCAATGCCATTTATTTCAACGCCGACATAAGCGGGTGGGATACTTCAAAAGTGTGGAATATGGATTATATGTTTAGCTTTGCAAAGCGATTCAATCAGCCCATAGGCAAGTGGGATACTTCTGGTGCTACGATGATGGAGGGTATGTTTGAGGGCGCGTATAGCTTCAATCAACCGCTAAATGATTGGAATGTCTCAAATGTGTGGTGTATAAATTGGATATTTTCAGGCGCAAGAAAATTCAATCAGCCACTTGACAAATGGGATATGAGTAGCATAAAAAATAAGGCTTGTGGTTGCTATCAAATATCAAACTTTTTCACAGGCGCACAAAGTTTTTGTCAAAATATTGATTCGTGGGATTTGAGCTGGGAGTGCTACTATATGCTTGAATGTAGCCCTTTGATGAAAAATCCGCCACGCTGGATTCGCGCAAAATTTGATGAGCTATACAATGCAAATATTGGCAAATATCAACCCAAAACGCGCGAAGAGTTGTCATTTTTGTGCGCCTTTGAGATAATACATTTGGGCGATATTGATACTTCGGCTATTGATGATATGATGCTAATTTTTAGCCACACATACCGCAAGGATTTTAGCGGGATTGAAAGCTGGGATACTAGCAAAGTCAAAAGTATGGATTCGATGTTTTGTGGCGCAAAGCATTTCAACGCCGATATTAGCGGGTGGAATGTCGCAAATGTGGAGAATATAAGCAGTATGTTTATGAGTGCAAGGCTCTTTAATGCGGATATTAGTCGCTGGAATGTCTCACGCGTGAGGGATTTTAGCCGTGCTTTTGATGGTGCATTGCGATTTAATCACAATTTAGATTCGTGGGCTGTGGATACGGAGGCGATTTTGGCAAATTGCGCTGATTGCGATAAGCCGTTTCATTTTGCATTTTTTGAATCGCCCCTACAACAAAATCCGCCCAAATGGTATTTGCCATATATTGATTCGCTATTCGATAAAAAAGCGCGAAAATATATCCCCAAAAATGATGATGAATTATATGATTTAGTCGCGTTTGAGCGCGTGAATCTGGGCGAAATTGATACTTCAAAAGTCAATGATATGCAATTCCTTGATACGCCATTAGAGCGGCGCAGGGATTTTAGCGGGATTGAAAAATGGCATATCGATAAAAAATGTAGAGTTAGCAGATGGGCATTTCGCAACACACCACTAAAAGACAATCCACCCAAATGGTTTGTAGATAAAATAAAGGCGCAAGATTCGCAGTAAGATTGTGGTAGATTCGTGTGAAACAAAAATATAATATATTGGCAAATCAAGTGCAAATCCAAATCATAAATTCACGCCACAAAAGTGTGAATCTAAATACAATTTTATCTCAAAAATCCCACTCCACCATTTGCACCAAAAGCACTACCTTCGCGCAAATCTTTGACTTTGACTTCATCGCAAAGTCGCGCATAAAAATCACGCGCATTTTTTATCGGGCTAAATTTATGCTGTCGTTTTACCGCAGCAAAGTCGCCCGGTGCTAGACATTCCAACCTTGCTACCAAATCTCTCACGCTAGATTCGCACTTCAATCCCAAAATCGCGCATTCTTTTTTAAATAGATTCACGCGTTGCGCACAATCTAATGCTTTAAATTCGACTTTTAAATCAAATCTACGCAATGCGGCTTTGTCGATATTATCCATTAGATTCGTGGTAGCGATGAAAATCCCATTAAATTTTTCCATTTGCAAGAGCATTTCATTGACTTTTGTTTGCTCCCAGCTTTGACGCGCAAGTTTTCTATCACGCAAAAAGCTATCCACCTCATCAAAGACAAGCACGGCTTTTTTGGCTTGTGCTTCTTTGAATGCTTTGGCGATATTTTTCTCTGTCATTCCCACCCACATTGATTCCAAATCGCTCACAGCTTTGATAATGCAAGGGCGTTTGAGTGTTTTTGCGATAAATTGCGCGTAGGCACTTTTGCCCGTCCCGCTTAATCCATAAAGGCAGATTCGCGCATTTGGATTCGCACTCAAACCTTCCGCTATGCGCGAAATATCGCAATCCGCGTTAATAAAATCAACCGAATAACTTTTTGGCAAATCGATTTTAGAATCCTTGCTTTTTTTGGATTTTTTGATAGGCTCGTGTCCTTGCGCTTTAAGCGTGTTATTGACTAACATTAAGAAATTTTTTGAAAAATCCCCTTGCAACACAGAGCTAACTTCATTTGCGCGATTTATGAGCGCGGGTGCGAGATTTGGCGATTTTTGCGCTAATTTCAAAGTCTTTTTGTCTAATTTTTCACCGCAGATTTTATTTAGCATTGCTTTGCGGACGCTCTTTTTAGGCGCATTCATCGCTACGACAAAGTCAAATCGGCGAATTAGCGCACTATCCACATTATAAATCTTATTTGTAATCCAAATAGTCGGCACGGGATTTGATTCGAGCATTTCGTTAAAAAACGCTTTGTTTTTAAATCTACCTTTATCGCAGTTTAAAATATCCTCCACTTCATCATAAAGCAAAATATCTTTGTTTGCGTCCAAAAAGCGTTGCGCTAAAAGATATGAACCGATTCGCGCTTCGCCATCTTGGGCGTCTCCATCGCTATCATTTACGCGGACTTTGAATAGATTTGCGCTGATATTTTTGGCGATGATTTTGGCAAATTCGCTTTTGCCCGTCCCCGGTGTCCCATAAAGCAAAATATTCACACCTTTTTTGCGTGAATCTTTGGCAAATCGCAAATAGCAAAGTAGCGAATCCAGCTCTTTGATATGCGTGTAATCGCTTGAATCTAATCTAGATTCACCGCAAGGGATAACAAAATTGCGCGTTAGCTCATTTTTACTTCTATGCTCACTTAGCAAAATATTGATAAAATCCCCGCTTTCAAATTCCAACGCAAGACTTATGGATTTGCGATAAGAGCGGATAATTTCAAGTTGTCGCAAAATACCCTCATCGCTAAGGGCATTTATAATCTTATCATAAGAAAATCCTAGCAACTGACTGATAATAAGCGCGGATTCACGGCGTCCTACATTACCAAACGCTTCCAAAAAATCCCTAAATTCCCTAACTTCTGTCGCAATCGCAGTGATATTCACCAAAGCAAACTCCGCATCATTTAAATGCAAAGTATCCGCTAAAATGTGCAAATTGTCATTTAGCGTTTTGTGAAAACCGATTTTTCCTTGCTTTTCTTTTTTTAATAGCAAATCCAACTCGACTTTGCAAAATGCAAGGATTTCATTTTTGTATTTTTCTTTGTTTTTGCTCTTTGCATAAGTCTCGTGCAAGGGGCAAATTTTGCGAAACCCCATAAAATCAGAGATTTCATCATAATCATAGGGCTGTCTAGCCATATAAGACATAAAACGCGTAAATCCATCTAACTCTACCAAAAATTTAAGCATATAAATTTTTGCTTTGCTTTTTAGGTAAAGTTGCTCATCGCTGATGATTTTTTGAACTTGATTTGCTCTCATTTTCAATCCCCTTTCAAAGTTAAAATTACAAATGAAATTACTCCATAAAAAATGGACAAAAAGTTGTCCTGCCGAATCGCTTTTTAGATTCGACTCTCAATCGCTTTTAGATTCGACAGCAAAAATGTGCGAATCTTTTGCAAAAAATATGCAAATCTTACGCGAATCGTTTGCAAGTTTTACCACCTCTCACACAAGCAAAGGCAATTAAATCTTGCGCCGAGTTCGATAAGTAGCTAAATAACATTCAATTCTCCCCCCATTCGGGGGAGTGGCGATTATGCTTTATATGGAATTTTCTAGCGATACATTTATCTTGTATAGCAAATCTTTGTTTGCATTGATAGATTCAAGCACTTTTGGCATAAACTCGCTAAACTCTTCGCACTCAATGACTCCGACAGAATCCATATAGACATAATGTTCGCTTGATAGCGAAATCTTAAATCCTTTTTGGTGCAAATCATTACTTGCTGATTGTAGCTTATCGCTCGTGCTTGCGGTTGAATCGTCTGCTTTAAATAGCACGATTCCGCTCCACCAGCACTCATCAAAATACCCCACAAGTATCCCAAAATGATACTTTGAATGCGCTTCAAAATGGATTGCTATGCAATCATCAACTCTTTGGACTTCGCACAAATAATCATTGCAAACCATTTCAATATCCCTTTGCATAAGCGATAGGCGAATGTCCGCTGTTAATTCTTCGATTTGCTCTAACGATTCATTTATACTAACTACGCTACTTTTTGTCATAATGACCTCCATAAAAATAATGTCAATCAAACAAAAACAAGTTTTATGTTTGATTGCAACGGGACTATAATTCGCGCTAAAATTTATACCTTTTATAATAAATATTTAAAAGTTTTGCGACAAATTTGCTAAAATTACGGTTTTAAAAAATGCGAAGGGATTGAAAGGTTTGCGAAATTTAATGCGAGTTTTAATGCGCAAAATAATGCGTGGTTTAAGTGGATTTGTGATTTTTATAGCGATTTTATGCGTGGCGATTGTAGTTTTTGTAAAGCAAAATGCGCCAAAATATGTGCCATTTATAGAATCTAGCGCAGAATCTTGTCATTTTGAGCGTAGCGAAAAATCTCAAAATCTCGCAGAATCTAGCGTGAATTTATTTGAGTCAAACGAAAAATCGCAGAATCTTGCAAAATCAAACGCAGAATCGCAGAATCTCGCACGGGGGGGGGCAGAATATAAGATAAAATCAAAAATCTCCTCCCTTGCAAAGAATAAGTCTCAATCTCTCCCCCTCCCTTGCGGAGGGGGACAAAGGGGGTGGGTTAATTCGCAAAAAAATAGTAGCGCGAAATTTTCAAATAATGACTTTACCCACCCCCTGCACCACCCTAGCGCAAGGGAGGGGGGATTTTTGCGTGAATCCTCCACAAAGATGGGAGGACAAAACGCAGATTTTGCGAATCGCAAAAATTTTCATAATCTCGCTAAATCTCATCTCGTCTTGCCAAATGCCACAAACAGCGCGCACAGCAGTTCGCTTTTAGACTTGGGCGAGAAAATAATGGCGGTGTATTTTGCGGGGAGCAAAGAGGGGGCGAGTGATGTGAAGATTATGTCGCATTTCATCGACAAGCAAACCTTGCAATCCTCCCCACAGCGCGCGATTTTGGACGCTAAAATGCTTTCAATAATGGCGCAAAAATTCATCAAAAAGCTAGGCAATCCCGTGATTTTTAGGGATAAAAATGGGCGCATTCATCTTTTTGTAGTGGGCGTTAGTCTCGGTGGGTGGGCGACTTCAAAGATTTATCATTTGCAATTTGGAGAAAATTTGCAAACGCTAGAATTTAGAAGTGAGCTAAAATTAGGACTTTTGGCAAATTTCTCGCATTTGGTGCGGACACCGCCCCTATTGCTTGAAAATGGCGGATTTATGTTGCCGATTTATTATGAGCTTGGGGCGAAATACGCGTTGGTGGCGTTTTTTGATGAGAATGCGAATTTCACGCACGCAAAGCGCATAAACGCGCTAAAAAATCAACTTCAACCAACGATTATCGCGCTAGATTCGCGCAAATGTCTTGCATTTTTTCGCAATCACAAGGCGCATAAAAATGCAAGTTTTTTGCAAGAGTGCGATGATTTTGGCGCGAAATGGAGTGCGCCAAGTGCGACAAACTTAATGGGGTGGGACGATTCACCCGTGCTTGTGAGCTATAAAAATCCGCAAAATATTCGCAGAATCTTACTTCTTTACAACGATGGCAAAATGCTTGAAAATGGCGAGTGGTTGGGCAATTCTCGTGCGAGTTTGGGGCTGTATCTTTTGAGTGATTTTGCGAATTTTTCGCATTTGCAAAATATCGATAAAACAGAGCAATCTTATCCCCACGAAGTGAGCTATCCATCCGCGCTCATCGACAAAAACTACCTTTTTATCGCCTACACGCACAATCGCAAAAATATTAAAATTAAGCGAATTAATTTGGTAGATTTGGAGAGAAAAATATCAGATTTTATGATTTTAGATTCTGCGAAAGGCAACAAAAACGCAGAATCTAGCACGAAAAAGGTGAATAAATGAGTGAAATATTGTTATTAGATTCTGCGAATCGCGCTTCAATTTGTCGTATGGTTGTTTCGCTACGCTCACAAATCCTGCGGATTGAGCGAAGCGAAGTATCTCATTTTAGATTCTGCGATTCTGCGATTTTGTCGCCTAATTTCAATTCAAAATCTCTTATTTTTTCGCAAAAAGGGCTGCACCCCCCTACCCCGCTCCCCCCTACGCGCCAAAAAGCAGCCGCTTTTTCGCTTTTAGGGGGGAGAGCCTCGCTTAATCCGCTTCTAGCAAAAAATCGGCGGGTGGCACTACTGCACCCTTTGCTCCCGATTTTTTGCACCACGAAGCGGGCGAGATTAAGGGTGCTTCGCACGAATCTTTTTAATGTTAAGGGCGTTAGGGGTGAAAGATGATTAGCATAAATTTATTATTTTTAAGTGCGTTTGTATTTTTAGGCAACGCCATTTTTAGGCGACACAACACCGCAAAATACGCCACCATCGCATCGCTAATGATTTTCATAAATCTACCCATATTTTTCGTGCTGTGGGATTTTTACTCACTTGTAATGCTATTTTTCTCGCTCTTTGGGGAGGCGAGTTTATTTTGCGCCCTTTTATGTGCTACATTTATTTTGCAAAATTTAGCAAAAAATATCAGCGGATTTTGCGAGATTTACGCCAAATTCTGTAATTGTGGATTTTGCGATTGTGGATTTTGCGATTCAAATAACGCCAAAATATCGCAAAATCTAATCATTTTCATTTTTTCACTCACGCTATTTTTAGGGCAGTTTGATGTAATCGCATTTGATTTTTCGCGCAATCTAGCACCTTGCGCGGTTTTTATCAGCGCATTTATAATCGCACTTTATTTTGCAAATAAATTCATAGCCGCGTCCGCCCTTGCCGCATTTCTTTTTGGTGGCGAAATTTTCGCGCTATTTGATGGATATTTGCTAATTTATAGTTGCTTTTATTGCGCGATTTGGGGGATAAAATCGCTAGATTCTGCGATTCGCAGAATCTAAACGCAGAATCTCGCAACGACAAAAAGAATAACGCAGATTCTGCGAATCTATCGCCAAAACACTTTTTAAGTTCATTTCTTTTTCGCAAAAGGGCTGCACTCCGCTCCCGCTCCCCCCGACTATTAAATTGTGTCCCCAAAAGCTGCCGCTTTTCGCTTTTAGGGGGAGAGCCTCGCTTTCTCCGCTTCTAGCAAAAAATCGGCGGGTGGCACTACTGCACCCTTGCTCCCGATTTTTTGCACCACGAAGCGGGCGAGTTTTGGGTGCTTCGCACGATTGATTTTTATTAGATTCTGCGATTCGCAGAATCTTACACAATATCGCAGAATCTCGCAACGACAAAAAAATAACGCAGATTCTGCGATAAAACGCATATTTCGCAGAATCTAATCCGGCATAATGCTCGTTGTCTTTTGCAGTCGCGAGATATCAAAATGCGTATAAATCCGCGAGGTGGCGATACTTGCGTGTCCTAACGCCTCTTGCACCAAAATCAAATCCAAACTTTTTTGATACAGCAAAGTCGCAAAACTATGGCGAAGCATATGCGCGCCATTTTTTTCCTTTCTAATCCCTGCAAAACTTAGCACCTTCTCCACCACGCGACTAATGTATGCTTGTGTCAGCATTTTGTCCTTAAAATTGCAAAAAATTAAGTCATTTTTCAACAGCATCGCATTTTTCTGCTCTAACCACGCATTTAATAATTCCTCAATATGTCGCCTAAAAATCATCACAACGCGCGGTTTATTCCCCTTGCCACGCACTTGCAAGATATAATATTCATCCTTTGGCGCAATGTCTTTTATTTTTAGGTTTAGTGCCTCGCTTACGCGAATGCCGGTGTATAAAATGAGTTTCAAAATCAGGCGATTGCGATTTGTGATTTTCGCGCTAAATGGGAACTCATCAATCGCACTAATAAACTTCTCCACCTCGCCCTCGCTCATAAAAGATGGCAGTTTTTCGATACTTTTGCTACGAATATCGCCGATATTTTTTAGCTCGATATTGAAAATATAGCTTTTCCCCTCGCTATCCTCGTTATTTTTATCGATAAATGCAAAAAACCCAATGATTGCAATGCGATAGTTTTTTTTGCTCGCATTGCTTAGCGCGGCGCACTCCACAGCGATAAAATCGCGCAGTTTTTCCTCGTCAATCTCTTTCATACTCGCAAATCCAAAATCTTGCAGGTAGATAAAGAGTTTTATTAGCGGATTTGCATAAGTGTTTATGCCGATAAGTCCTATGTTGCGGACTTTTTTGGATAGCTCTTTTAAATCCGCGATATTTTTTATCCCAAAGCGAAGTTGCTTTAAAATCTCATTTAAAACCGCCCTATCTTTCACATTTCGCGAACTTAAAGAGGTGATTTTAAAATGCAAAAATCGCTCAATCCAAAATAGCAAATTCGCCTCAAAACTGCTCTCTTCGTCCAAATTATATCGCATCGCCCTACCCTTTTGCTAATTTCGCAGAATCTGCCTTTTTTCGCAGAAATCGCTCGTCATTGCGAGATTCTGCGTTTCACGCAGAATCGTGGCAATCCAAAATTTGATTCGTGGATTGCTTCGTTGTTTTCGCTTCGCTCAAACTGCCTCGCAATGACGGCGTAAATCGCAGAATCTGCCCTAAAAATTTTAGATTCTACACAAAAAGCGATATTTTTGTAAATATTTTTATATAATTTCGCTTTTAATACGGCAAGGCAAAATAAAAAGATGGCAAAGGCAAATAAATAAGGCAAATCAAAAGGTGGCAAAGGTAAAATGAAAAGCGTTCTAATCATCGCTGAGGGCGGTGTGGCAAAGATTTTTTTAGAATTTTTGGCAGAAAAATATCAAAGCAATAATAATTACACGATTATCTCAAATGACAGCGAGATTTTGGCGTTTGGCGATAGATTTCACATTTTACGAGCGGAGATTACCTCATCATTTTTTTTAACGCCCTTAATCTCGCATAAAATTCACAGCATTTTTGTCATCACGCAAAATCCCGCAAAGAGCAACGAAGTCTGCCACATTATCCGCCAAAATGCCAAAGAAATCCCAATCGTAGTCTTTTTAAAGCAAAAGGCAAATCTATCGCAGAATCTGCATAATGACGCAAATATCAGCATTGTTTCAAGTGACTTTTTAAGTGCAAAGTCGCTAATCCAGCAAATGCCAAATATCCCCGTAATCGCGCGGGGATTTGGGTTAAATAAAGGCGAGATTATGCAAATTGGCGTCCCCTTTGGCAGTCCATATTCACACACTAGCGTGGGCTCGATTTTGCAAAAGGGGTGGAGCATTGCGGGGATTTATCGGGGATTTAATTTTTTATTGCCAAAAGATAGCACCATAATTCTCCCAAATGACAGCATTTTGGCGGTGGGCGAACCGCGAATCTTAAATAAAATCTATAAACGCATAAATAACAACAAGCATAGCTTCCCAGCACCCTTTGGGCGGGATATTTTCACCTATATCGACTTTCGAATCTGCGATAAAGATGAGATTAAAGGCATAATCGCTGACGCGCTATTTTTACATAAAAAAATCAAAAATGATAATCTAATAATAAACATTCTAAATCCAAGCGATATTGCGGAGTTACGCGAGATTCTGCGCCTTCAAAGCGATAATATTTTTGTAAAAATCGAATATGCAAAAATAAATATCGCACAAAAAATCGCCCTAGATTCTGCGAAAAAAATGGGCTTAATCATCGCTCCAAGCGCGATTTTTAAAAGCAAGGGCAATCGCAAAATTTTATTCAAAGCAAATCGCCCCATTCTAAAAGTCGGCAAAGTGCGATTAGAAAATATCGCAAAATCGCTCACAATCACCGCAGATTCAGCGCAAAATATCGCTTATAATATTGTGGATTTTAGCGCACAGCTCAACTTAAACATTATGCTTTATGAGTTTCAAATCGATGGTGAGTTTAACGAAAATTTGGCGCAATATTATCGCAATCTCTGCAAGGTGCTACACAAAGAGATTTGCTTTGAGCGGACAAATGCGACAAATCCGCTATTTTGGATTTATAAAACGCAGATTCTGCAATTTATCCCGCTTGAAATTGATATATTGAAATCGCGCTTTTCGTGGATTTTAGAGAAAAATGCGAATTATCTCTCGCTTCTAATTCACAAAAATCCGCAGATTTTACTGCCGATATAAGCAAAAAAATTATACAATTATGAAATTTTTAAAGGCGAATTTAGATAAAGGTAAGTTTAAAAAAAGGCGAATCGTAATGAAAAAAATAGAAATAGATTTAGGCGCAAATTCTTATGCTGTTTGCTTTGGCGATGATTTTAAGATTGCGGGTTACAAAAAAGTGCTAATTGTCTCAAATCCAAAGGTTTTTGCCCTGCACGGCGCGAATCTTTTGGCGCGAATAAACGCTGATGAAGTCTTTGTGGCGACAATAAAGGACGGCGAAAAGTATAAAAATTTGCAAAGTGTGAATGACATTTTAGAAAACGCATTTATCCACAAAATGGATAGAAAATCGCTAATAATCGGCTTTGGCGGGGGCGTGATAACGGATATGGCGGGATTTGCGGCGGGGATTTTTATGCGTGGGATTGATTTTATAAATATCCCAACCACGCTTTTAGCGCAAGTTGATGCAAGTGTGGGCGGGAAAACAGGCGTAAATAACGACTTTGGCAAAAATCTAATCGGGCTTTTTTATCAGCCAAAGGCAGTTTTTATCAATGCAAAATATTTGGATTCGCTATCAGTGCGCGAGATTCGCGCTGGGATTGCAGAGATTATCAAAATCGCTGTTTGCTTTGACAAAGAATTTTTTGAGTGGTTGGAGGGCGCGAATCTACTTGAAAACCGCGATGATTTAAAAAAAGCGATTTATAAATCAGTGGCGATAAAAGCGCGAATCGTGGCGCAAGATGAAAGAGAAGGCGGGATTCGCGCTGGGCTAAATTATGGGCATACTTTTGGGCATATCATCGAATTGCTTGGCAAATACAGGGAGTTTTTGCACGGCGAAGCGGTTGCGCTTGGCATAATCAAAGCAAATGCGTTGGCGGTGAAATTAGGTGCGATTACTAGCGATGAAGCGAATCGTATCCAAAATCTAATCGCAAAAAATGGACTGCCGATTTCTTACGCTGTGAGCGATAAAAATGACTTTTTTGCAAAATTTTATTTGGATAAAAAAAGCCAAAATAGCATTTTGCGATTTGTCCTGCCAGACGGCATTGGCGATATGCAAATCATCGAAAATCCCCCAAAAGAAACCATTTTGGAGATATTATGAAAAAAATTGTTGCTTTTTTGGCTTTTGCGTTAGCAAATCTCACACTTTTTGGCGCGGATTTGGCAAATCTAAATGCGCAGATTCAAAGCAATGCGTGGATTGCAAAGTATAAAAATTACAATGAATACAATCAAATTTTGCGTGAAACTTCGCGCCTTAAAAATCAGCTAGATTCGCTTAACAAATCCGCCGAATCCAAAGACTTTGCAAAAATAGATGATTTGGAGCAACGACTTCACACACTAGAACGGCAAGAAGAATTGCTTCGAACCTACAAAGATGAGCCATATAAAGAGCTTTTAAAAGATATTAGCGAAACGCCAAAGATTACGAATCCATTCTTAATTCAAAGCGGATATTCTTATATCAAAAATCTAAACGCGCAACTGCAAAATATTGAAGCAAATTACGCGAATTTGCAAAATTTATTAGATTTATTAGATGAAAAAATCGCCATTTTGCAAACGCTACAAAACGCAGAATCTGATCTAAAAAACGCCCAAATTATGAAATCTGAGCTAGATTCTGCGAAAAAAGTGCTAGAACTTTATAGCGATATTTTTAAGAAAAATGCCACTGAAAATATCGCAAAAGTAAATGACGCAATCCGCGCGGAGGCGTTGAAGTTGCTTTATATCACCCTTGCAATCGCGCTTATTTCGGCAATCTCATTTGCCATAAAATTTATCCTAAAACTTTATGCCCGCTCACACGAAGATTCACACAGCTCCTATGCGATAAATAAAATCATAAATGTTATAAATATCTCGCTAATTATCTTAATCTCGCTTTTTGCATACATTGAAAATGTCGCCTATATCATCGCAATCATCGGTTTTGTGTCGGCTGGATTTGCCATTGCGATGAAGGATTGGTTTATGAGCTTTTTTGGCTATATGGTGATTATGGGCGGTGGAATGGTAAAATCTGGCGATAGGATTCGCGTGGTAAAAGACGGCGTTACTTATGTAGGCGATGTGATTGATATTTCAATGCTACGAATTACGCTCTATGAAGATGTAACCTACACCACTTATAGCGAAAATCGCCGTGCAGGGCGAATCATCTTTATCCCAAACAATCTCATCTTTACCACAATGTTTGCAAACTATTCGCACGAAAATATGAAAACCGCGTGGGATGGCGTAGATATTACCATCACTTTTAAAAGCAACTACAAAAAAGCCCTGCGCCTAGCCTCTCAAATCGCCAAAAAATATTCAAGCGGATACACCGAATCCACGCGCCGAAATTTAAATCTGCTAAAAGTCAAATATTCTTTGCGCGATATGAATGTAGAGCCAAGAGTCTTCAGTTTTATAGTGCCAAATGGCATAAAGATTTCTGTGTGGTTTCAAACAAACGCCTATGCGACTTTAATGCTAAATTCGCTAATTTCAGGCGAACTCATCGAAGCATTTACGCGCGAAAATGACATTGAGATTTCTTATCCTACAACTACGATTGTGCCAAAAGAGAGGGATTTGGGGATTTTGGATTTGGGCGTGGATTCGCGTTTAAATTCGAGTGCGAATCTAAAAAGTGCGAATCGTATTTTAGCAGATGGCAAAATCCCGCAAGATTCGGCGAATCACGATTCGACAAATTGAGGTGCGCAAAATGCAAAAAATCTTTTTTAAAACCTTTGGTTGCAGGACAAATATTTATGATACGCAAGTGATGATTTCGCAACTTTTAAGCTCGAAAAGCGCAGAATCTAGCAAATCCTTTGAAATTAGCGAAAGTGAGAGCGAAGCAGATATTATTGTGATAAACTCTTGCACCGTTACAAATAACGCCGATAAATCCCTAAGAGAGTATGTTTCGCAGATTCGCAAACAAAACAAAAAGATTTTTTTTACAGGTTGCGCTTTGGATAGCGTGGGGCGCACACTTTTTGACAAAGGCGCGATTTTTGGGGCGTTTGGGCATAGCGAAAAAGGGCAGATTCAAACGCTACTAAAATCGCAAAATCCATTTTTTGCGCCAAATGATTTAAGCGCGGTTGATAATGTCGCACTAAAAACGCTCACAGGGCGCACCCGCGCATTTATCAAAGTGCAAGAGGGCTGCGATTTTAAATGCTCATATTGCATTATCCCGCAGGTGCGTGGCAAAGCGCGGAGTTTAAATCGCAATTTGATTTTGGAGCAGATTCGCGCTCTTACAAATCAAGGCATTAGTGAATTTGTGTTAAGCGGGACAAATTTGGGGAGTTATGGCAAGGATTTGGATTCGCGTGATTCGCTACCCAAACTCATAAGCGATATTGCAGAGATTAAGGGCGTTAAGCGCATTCGGCTAGGCAGTTTAGAGCCTTCGCAAATAAATAGCGCGTTTTTAGAGATTTTGGAAATGCCAATTTTAGAGCGACATTTGCATATTGCAATCCAACACACAGATAACGAAATGCTACGCCTTATGAATCGCGCCAACCGCTTTGAAAAGGATTTGCAACTCTTTGAATCCATCGCAAAAAAGGGCTTTGCTTTGGGGACAGATTTTATCGTAGCGCACCCAAATGAGAGCGATAGCGTCTTTGAATCCGCGCTAAAAAAGCTAGAATCTATGCCACTTACGCATATTCATTGCTTCATCTTTTCGCCTAGAAGTGGGACAAAATCAGCCTTAATGCCAAATGATACGCCAAAAATTGTCGCAAAAGAGCGATTAAAGCGCGTGGTAGATTTGATTCAAGCTAAAAATTTTGCATTTAGATTCGCAAAGGCAAAAACGCGCGAATCGCTAAATATTTTGGTTGAATCCAAAAAGGGCGATTATTTTTATGGTTTTGATGAATTTTTCAACAAAATGGCGATTAAAACCTCCGCAGATTCAGGCGCGAATCTATCGCACTCGTGGATAGAAATAAGCGATTATCAAACAAAGGAAGAGCTAAATTATGCAGAAATCTAAAAGTCTTATAATTATTTTTTGTGGCGTTATTTTGGTGGCGATTTTAAGCGCGGTGCTTGTTTTGCGCGATAATACAAGCATTATTGATATGGAGGAATTTTCGCGCATTGTAAGCGATTCACAGGATTTTAGCGTAATGATTGATGAGAGTTACATTTATCTAAATGACGGCGCAAAAAAGCACAAAATCGCCCGTGCGCTGGTAGATTTGAGCGCGTATCCCAATCTAATCGTCCGCGTGAAAAATAATAGTGGATTTAACAACATTTTAAGCGACATAGGCATTTTGGTGATTGTCCTGCTAGGAATCGCCGTGCTTGTAAATGCCCTCTCACGCACGATAAAGCGAAATAATGCAGATTCAAAGCAGATTCGCCAAAATTTGACGCAGGATTTGAATCGCGAAGCAAACGCGAATTCTTTTGCAAATCCCATTGCAAACCCCACAATTATCGCGGATAATTCGCCAAATATTACCTTTGATGACATAGCTGGGATTAAGGAAGTCAAAGATGATTTGTTAGAAATTATCGATTATTTGAAATTGCCTAAAAAATACCAAGACAAAGGCATAGCCTTGCCAAAAGGCATTTTGCTGATAGGACCGCCCGGCGTGGGAAAAACGATGATTGCAAAGGCGATTGCAAATGAAGCAAAAGTGCCGTTTTTTTATCAAAGTGGCAGTTCGTTTGCACAAATCTATGTAGGCGTGGGTGCAAAACGCGTCCGTGAGCTATTTTACCAAGCGAAACGGCAAAGTCCTAGCATTATTTTTATCGATGAGATTGACGCTGTGGGCAAAGCGCGTGGGGAGCATAGAAATGATGAGCGCGAAACCACGCTAAATCAGCTACTTACCGAAATGGACGGCTTTGTGGATAGCAGTGGTGTGATTGTCGTGGGTGCTACGAATCGCGTAGAGATTTTGGATAGCGCGTTGCTTCGTTCAGGGCGATTTGATAGGCGAATCTACATTGATTTGCCAGACTTTGAAGAGCGCGTAAAAATTATCGAGCTGTATTTGCGCGGGAAAAATCATAGTGTCAATATCAACGAAGTGGCAAAAATGAGCGTGGGATTTAGCGGTGCGGCGTTAGCGTCATTAGTCAATGAAGCGAGTTTAAATGCTTTGCGACGCGGTGCTGAGACAATCACAAATGATGATTTTTTCGCATCGCAGAGCAAAATCGAAGGTGGCATTAAAAAACAGCTCACTTTAAGCGCGGAGGAAAAAAATATTCTCTCACTCTATCAAGCTGCAAAGGCGTTGTGTGCGTATTGGTGCGAAATGGAGTTTGACAAAGTGTCGCTTTTGGGCGATGGAATCAAAAATGCCGATAAAAATCTACGCTCCAAAACGGACTTGCTAAACCAAATCAAAGTCGCTCTAAGTGGCAATGTCGTGCTAAATATGAATGTCGGCGAAGTTTATACGAATTGCAAAGATGACATACAAATCGCCAAAATCATCGCCACTGAAATGTGCGAGGATTACGGAATGGGAGAGCGAATGCTAATTAGCGGGGAGGATATTTTAGAGATTTTAAACGCCGTCCAAGATGAGCTAAAAATCTTTTTCACAAGCTCTAAAAATGCGCTTTTGGAGGCGCAAAAATTGCTATTAGAAAATGAAAAAATCACAAAATATGAAATCAGCGCGATTTTTAAAAAATCGCTAGATTCGTTGCAATAGCGGTGCTTGGCGTGGTGTAAGCGATGGGCGAAAGTTTGCGATGAAAATTTTTAGCGGGGATTTGGGCGAAATTTTGCGATGAAAGTTTTTGGCGAAGATTCTAGCGAAAGTGCGCTAAAAAAAGGTGCGCTAAAAGATATTGCGTTTAAAAAAGTTGTATTTAAAAAAGTTGCGCCGATTTTGCGGGCATTTAATTTTAAAATGACGCAATATGAAATCTGTGCGCTTGGAAGCGGAGCGATGGAGGCGATAGCATTTGCACTAAATGCTAAAAAGCGCATAAATCGCATAATTTTAATCGCACCAAAATTCGCAGAATCTACCCCTATTTCGTCATTGCAAGACAAATCACAGATTCACCGAAGCAATCCACGCTATTTTTCGTCATTGCGAGACTTGCAAAGCAAGTCGTGGCAATCCACAAAAAACAAATTTTCTACTAGCGCAGATTCTACGCTTTGCAAAAATTTGGAGCGATTAAGGCAAAAAGGCATTGAAATTGTCGTATTTTTAGATGACAGCACAAAAGATTCAGTCAATTTTTTCGCGCAATATGGGATTGTATATTTTATTAAAAATGCGAATTTTGCGTAGATTCTGCGTTTTTGCAAAATCTACCTTTATTCGTCATTGCGAGAAGTTGCACTTTTAAGGGCGACTTCGTGGCAATCCATAAATCAAAAATAGATTGCTTCGTTGTTTTCGCTTCGCTCAAACCACATCGCAATAACGAAAAAATCGCAGAATCTACCCTAAAATTTGTCATATTGAGACTTTGAAAAAGTCGAAATATCTCAAAAAAACAAAAGAGATTTTTCGCTTCGTTACTCGCTCAAAATGACAAATTTGCGTGCGAGATTCTGCGATTTACGAGAATGTTGCGAGATTCTGCGATTTTACAGAATCTAACGAGATTATTTCGTCATTGCGAGTCCTTACGATAGCAAGGCGAAGCAATCCACATTATTTTTTCATTACAGATTCTGCGTTTTTTAAATTCGCAATTCCGCCCCAAACTCCGCAGAATCTTCCGCAAAAATCCTATTTTTTCCCTAGCGCAAAGGCATTGAAGCGACATTCATTATTGATATACCCCGCAATGTGCTGATTTTCGATGATGATTTTCTCAAATCCAAGTGCGTTTATAATCTCAAAGATTTCGCCCCTATCGAAAAATAAATGCTCCAAACCAGCGTATTTTGCGGAGTATTCCACCTCACTCAAATCGCCCTTGCGGATTGCGGTGTAGGCGGGTTTTGCCATTGCGTCATTTAAGTCTAAAAAGGCGAGATTTCCGCCCCGCGCGAGTAAATTATAGGATTTGCTTATGACGCTAAATGCGTAATTTTTGCTTGGGAAGTATTGAAATGCGGAGTTTGAAAAGATAAAGTCAAATCCCCCCCCCCCCGTTACAAATCGCAGAATCCGCCATATTCACAGAATCCGCAAACGCAGAATCTTTATTCGCAGAATCCGCCATATTCGTAGAATCCGCACCATTCGCAAAATCTTCACACGCCAAATCCCTCAAATTCGCAGAATCCGCCACTGCCCCAAACGCCAAATCGATATTTTTCGCCTCATCGCAGATAAATCTGCCTTCTTTTATCGCGCATTTGGCGATATTAACTAAATTTTGCGAGTAATCTATGCCATAAATTTCCAAATGCGGATTTATGCAAACTAGCGATTTTAGTGCCGCTCCGCTTCCGCATCCTACCTCCAAAACTCGCTTTTTGCCCTTGCCACATCGCGCCATTTTTGCGACATATTTGAAAAATTCTACCCAAGATTCTGCGTTGAGTGTCGCTCCGCTCGTGTCAAATCCATCTGCCTTCATCAAACTCGCAATGTCGAAATCCGCAGAATCTAATCCCTTTTTGCTCCAAATATTTTGCCACATTTTCGCTTCCTTAAATTTCACTTAAAAACTCTATAAAACGCGTGGTGCGCCAAATCTAGCATTTCCTTATCGCCACGCGTGTCGCCATACGCATAGATTTTTTCAAACCTGCCTAAATCAAATCGCTCTTTAATCCGCGCCACTTTTTGCGCACCATAGCAGTTTGGCGTGGCAAAAGCACCTGTGATTTTATCGCCCACCACTTGCATTTTTGTAGCAATCACCTCAATGCCAAGATTCTGCGCCAAATGCGCCAAATATTCCTCGAAACTCGCACTCACAAGCACCACCTTATCGCCATTTGCCTTGTGCCATTTGACTTTTGCAATCGCAGAATCTTTGCAAATCCCCTCCAAAATCGGCAGAAAATCCGCGCATTTTTTATGCAACTCACTAACCTTCATCCCGCCCAAGCACGACTTTAAAATGCGCTCTTTTGCCACGCCATTGCTAATCAAACCCATTTTATACGCGCACAAAATAGGCAGATTCTGCGCTAACTTCACATAAAACTTTCGCCCCAAAATAAAGCGCAAAAACAGCGCAAAACTATCGCCCCGACTAATCGTCCCATCGAAATCAAAAAATGCTATGTTCAATCATCAACCCTTTTATATGCTAATATTTTTTTAAAATCTACGCTTTGCAATTTATCTTTGGGTATGCAATTCACACGAAGTTTGCCCCATTGCGTCGTCAATGAACCATCAGTTCTATTTCCTAGCAACGGGGCAAACTTCGTGCAAAGCCACACCGCAAATATTTCGATTGTGCCTACAAATAACACGAAAATCGCAGAATCTACAAAAAAAATCAACCGCAGATTCTGCGTTTTGCAAAAATCGCATTAAAAAAGTCGCATTTATCTTTTAGCGATTTTTTCAATTATCGCGTTAAATGCCTTGCTAGGGCGCATTATGGCGTTGCATTTGTCATCATTGAGTTTGTAGTATCCGCCTAAATCCACTTTTTTGCCTTGCGCGGAGTTAAATTCTGCGCGGATAGAATCTGCGCTTGATTCTAGCTCACTTGCCACCGCGCTAAAAAAGCTAGAAATCGCAGAATCTTCGCTTTGATTTGCTAGCGCGCGTGCGAAATACATCGCCAAATAAAAATGGCTTGTGCGGTTGTCGTCCTCGCCTACTTTGCGTGATGGGGCTTTGTTGTTATCTAGCCATTGCCCTATCGCGCTATCTAGGGCGCGTGAGAGGACTTTTGCTTTGGCGTTGCTATTGCGCTGTGCGTAAAACTCCAAACTCGCTTGCAATGCCAAAAACTCTCCCAAACTATCCCAGCGCAAGTGATTTTCCTCCACTAGCTGTTCGACTTGCTTTGGCGCACTGCCTCCAGCACCTGTCTCAAACATCGCCCCGCCATTTAGCATAGGTACTACGGAGAGCATTTTGGCACTCGTGCCAAGCTCCAAAATAGGGAATAAATCGGTTAGATAATCGCGCAACACATTGCCCGTAATGCTTATGGCGTTTTTGCCTGCGCGGATTAGTTTTAGCGATTCTAAGCACGCCTCTTTGGGGGCTAAAATCTCCATAGATTTGCCCTTTTGCTTTAATCTTTCTCTCACAATGTCAGCCATTATTTTATTGCTAGCTCGCTTCTCATCAAGCCAAAAAATCGCCCTATCGCCTGTGAGCTCGGCTCGCTCGATTCCCAAATCTATCCAATTTAGCACTGCGTCAATTTTGGCTTGATTTGCGCGATAAATATCGCCTTTGCGGACTTTGTGAGTCAAAAGCGCACTGCCTACTTCATCGATTATGCTAAACTCGCCATCGCTTTGCGCAATAAAAGTTTTGTCGTGGCTGCCGTATTCTTGCGCTTTTTTTGCCATTAGCCCGACATTGCTGACACTGCCTAGTTTGCTAGGCTCTAGTGTGCCGTTACGCCGCAAATCCTCTATCACGGCTTCATAAATCGTAGCGTAAGTTTTATCAGGGATTACCGCGTTGGTATCGCACTCTTTGCCATCTTTGTCCCATAGCTTCGCGCCGTTTTTTAGCATAGCAGGCATTGACGCATCGACTATCACATCGCTTGGGATATGCAGATTTGTGATGCCTTTGCGAGAATCTACCATTGAGATTTTGGCGGATTTGGCAAGGATTTCGTTATACAGCGCGAGAATCTCAGCTTTTTTAGGGCTAGATTCGATTTTGCTTAAAATCTCTGCCACGCCGTTATTTGCATTCACTCCAAGCGCGTTTAGCTCATCGCCAAATCGCTCAAAAATTTCGGCGAAATACGCCTTCACCGCGTAGCCAAATAGCACGGGGTCGCTTACTTTCATCATCGTGGCTTTGAGGTGGAGGGAGAATAAAATATCTTGCTTTTTGCAGACTTCAATTTGTGCTTTGTAAAAGTCATAGAGCTTCGCGCTATCCATAAATGTGGCGTCCAAAATCTCATCTTTTTCTAATTTGAGATTTTCTTTTAAAGTTGTGGTTGTGCCATTAGAATCTTTAAAGATGATTTTTGCGGTGGTGGGTTTATCGATAAGAGCGGCTTTTTCGTTGTCAAAAAAATCGCCATCTTTCATATAGCTCACAATGGTTTTGGAGCTTTTATCAAAGGGAATCACGCGATAAGGGTTTTTGCGCGCGTAGTCTTTGACTGCCTTTGTGCTTCGCCTATCGGAGTTGCCCGCTCTTAGCACGGGATTTACCGCGCTTCCTAGCACTTTTTGGTATTTTTCTTTGATTGCTTTTTGGGCGTCATCTTTTGGCTCATCGGGAAAATCTGGGAGCGCATAGCCTTTGCTTTGAAGCTCTTTGATAGTCGCTTTTAGCTGTGGAATGCTCGCTGAAATATTTGGGGTTTTTATAAGATTGCAATCGCTTTGTTGCACAAGTTTGCCTAGCTCATCTAGGGTGTCAGGCACTTTTTGGGAATCTTTAAGCGATTCTGGGAATTGCGCCAAAACGCGCGCAGAGAGCGAAATATCGCTCGTAGCCACCTCAATATCCGCGTGGTTGCAAAATGCTTTTGCGATGGGTAGAAACGAATAAGTCGCTAGGGCAGGGGATTCGTCAGTTAGTGTGTATGTGATTTTCATTGTGTGTCCTTTGTAAAAAAATGTGTGAAATTATAGCAAACATTCGCAGAATCTAAGTCTATGATTCTGCGATTTGACACCGCAAATATTCCAAAAATAAACAAAATTTAAGAGATTGCCACGACTTGCCTTTGGCAAGTATCGCAATGACGGAAGGTATGGATTACCACAAAGTCGCCCTTAAACGCGCAACTTCTTGCAACTTCTCGCCACTTCTCGCCAAAATTGGGCGATTTTCGCAGAATCTAAGTGCAAAAAAATGCAACCAAAACTTTAAGTTTAAAATAATTTTTTTAGTGTATAATCCAAACTTTTTTTGCAGATTCTGCGTTTTATGTGATTTTTTAAGGATATTTTTATGGATATTAAAACTATTTTTGCCCCCCCCCATATTCAACACAACATTTAACGCAACATTCCTATTTAACGCAACATTCCCTATGCGCTAATCGCTCCGCAAATATTTTTCTTATTCTCATAACAATATTTATTTTCCCATTTTCGCCTTTTATTTGCTTTATTTGGACGCTTTGTGTGATGGTAATTTTTGCGCATTGCATTGGCGGTGCTTTGCGCGTTTTTTTAGCGATGATGATAATTTTAAGTGCTTCGTTTTTAAATGGCGACGCCGTCCCGCATAGCGATTTTGTGCATTATTTTAGAGTGTATAATGGAATGCTTGAAAATAACTTTAAGTTTTTTGGATATTTCGCAGGGGGCATTGAAGTAGGACTGCCGATAGTTTATTTTGTGCTTGGCAAGATTTTTGGCGCGTTATCGCCCGCGCATTTTATGAGTATGCAAATCGCATTTTCAGCAATGCTATTTTATATTTGGTTAGAAATTTATGGCACAAAGAGATTAGATTCTACACAAAAGGCATTTTGTGTTGCGCTATCTTTGGCGTTGTTTGACTTTTGGTTTTCTGCGTTGTTGTGTAGGCAGGTTTTGGCGAGTATTTTTATATTATACGCCATATTTTCTACTAGCACAAATGCTAAATGGATATTTTTCATCATCGCAGTTAGTTTTCATACAAGTTCATTGCTTTTTTATCCCATCATTTATTTGCTTTATAATCGCCCTAAAATTGGTTTGTTTTGTTGCTTTATAATCTGCCTTGCATTTTGCTTTTTTAGCGAAATCACTCATTTTTTGTGGCATTTAAAATTAGACATTGCGTTTTTCAAAGCACTGCAAATAAAATTATCGCCCTATATCATCACAAAAAGCGCACTAGATGGCGCGAGCATTGGCATTAGGAATTTAGTCTTTTTGCTAATTTTACTTTTTGGCGCGATAATTTATATGAAAAAACCGCTTAAATATTTAGTCATCGGACTAGTTTTGTTTTACTTTTCAAGCGTATTTGTAAGTGCGCATTTTAGCATTAGAATTGGCGTGATTTTAATGTATATTGTGCTTGGATATTTTTTGTATTTTGCGTTGCGAAAGTTGCCTTTTATTTTGCTAATTTTTAGTTTGCTTGTCATCTTAAATGTCGCGCAGACAAAAAGCGTCTTTGGCGATTTGACAAACACGAGAATTTACTACAACTACGACATTATTGGAATGCCATTTTATTTTTTAAAGGGGGAGAGATGAGACTAAATTCGTGGGAAGTTTTACGGATATATTTTTATTGGTGGAAGGTTTTTGTGGGGGTGTTTGCATTTACAATGATTGTAAGTGCGCTTTTAATTGCGATGAGTGTGGAGAAAATAGAGAAAAACGAAGTGGTTGAGGAAGCAAAAGTTGAGATTATGCCTGAGATAAAGGAATATTTTTCATTTTATATCGATTTGCAATCCTTGCAAATATCGCAGAATCTAATAAGAGAAATGCTTAGCAACTCTTTTGTGGAAAATCCCACTTTATCACTAGAACACATCGAAAATAATATTTTTAAACTCACCTTTTCAAGCAACAATCTGCAAGAGGCGGAAATCTATGCGGATAATATAATAACTACGCTAGATTCTGCGAATCTAATGCGATTTAAAACGCAGAATCTAAAAAAGCAAATACTAATTAGCGCGGTGCAAAATGACAAAAAAGCGACAATCGCCAAAATACCAAAACCGCAAGAGCAAAAAGATGAAAACGCCGAAAAAGACTTCGTGCAGACTTCTTTCCGCTCTAAAATCATCCTTGCATTCATTACTGCCTTTATTTTTGGAAGTATTGCCGTTTTTACGATGGAATTTTTTAGAATAAATAGGGACAAATTTAGGGCATAAAATGTGCTAGATTCTGCGATTTAACGCGATTTTTGCAGAATCTAAATGCAAAACGGGGCGATTCGCAGAATCTAAGTGCCAAAAACGGGGCAATTCGCAGAATCTGCTTTGTTTTCTCGCAACTTCTCGCCAAAATTGGGCGATTTTCGCAGAATCTAAGTGCAAATAAAGGGCGTTTCGCAGAATCTGCTTTATTTTCTCGCTATTTTAATTTTTTGCTATTTTAATTTCTCTTTATGTTCGATAATCTCTGCTTCGATTATCTCATCGCTCTGCTCTGCCCTGAAATTTGCAGATTCTGCGCTAAAATGCCTAGATTCTGCGTTAAAGTTGCGAAAATCGCTGAAATTATTAGATTCTGCGTTAAAATTGTTGCTAGATTCTGCGTTTTTAAAAAATATCGAAATTAGCAAAAATAAAACGCCAAAAATATCACTCAAAATCGCAGGAATAATCAGCAAAATCGCCCCAAGCGCGCAAAAAATGCTTCTCCCTAAAAATCCGCCAACGCTCAATCTAAACTCCGCAATTTTGCGTAAATTCTCCCCAACTCTCCCAAACTGCGCTCCCAAAATGCCAACGCCAAGCACCGCACTTAAAATAATCTCCAAAATAAACGCCAAAAAGCCCCATTCATCGATGACTTCTGCCACTAAATAAATTTCGATTGCGATGTATGCCAAAAAGATTAAAAATCGCATTTCGCGCCCCCTTTTGTTTAAATTTATTGCGTTAGATTCGCAAGATTTGCATTTGAATCCGCACTTAAATCCGCCTTGCGATGAAATATAAAATATTTGCGATGATTACCCCAACCCACGAGATTATCGGCATAGCAAATAAACTAAAAATTAGCCCAAAAGCAGCGACATTGCCATCGCCTGAACTAGAAATAATCACCCACACGATGGGTAACGCAATAGCAATACCCACAAATACGATGATTGTCCAGCCTTTTAGGCGTTGAGCGGAATTGCCCTTTAATAATTTGTCGCTAAAAACAAACAACAAAGGCAAGATAGTGGCAAAAATCGCACCTAAAATAAATCCCCAAAAATCCATTTGCTATCCTTTTTAAATTGCATTTTAATCCGCACTTAATGCCGCGTTGATTTGCTCTACAAGTGCGCCAAAATCGCGTGAATCTAACGCTTTGCGCGATAAATCCGCGCGATTTATTAGCTCAACCTTGCCATTTTGCAACTCTTTGCCGACAATGAGAGCGAATCGCACACCAAGTAGCTCAAAATCCGCCATTTTCACGCCAAATCGCTCATCTCTATCATCAAGCAAAATCTCCGCAGTGCCAAAATTAGCGCAAAGTGCATCATAGATTTTTGTCGCAAAATCCACTTCGTCAGCGTTTTTGGTGTTTGAAATGATGATAGTTAGCGCAAAAGGCGCAAGCGCACCCCAAATCGCACCCTTGCTATCGGCTTTTTGCTCCAAAATCGCAGGGAGGATTCGCGACACGCCAATGCCATAACATCCCATAACAAAGGGCTTTGCGCGTCCATTGCTATCCAAAAATGTCGCTTCCATTGGCGCACTATATCGCGTCCCAAGCTTAAAAATATGCCCTAACTCAATGCCCTTTGTAATATCTAGCGTTGAATCAATGCCTTTTGCGCCACATTTAGGGCAAAAATCGCCCTTTTTTACCTCCACCAAATCCGCGTATTGCAAATCGCTAAATGTCGCCAAATCCACGCCCACAAAGTGATAGTCCGCTTCATTCGCGCCACAGATGAGATTCGCGCTATCGCGCAACTCATTGTCAAAATAAATGTAGGGCGATTTTGTGATATGTTGCAACCCGTAAGCTCCGATAAATCCGCTTTTTAACCCAAGTGATTCTAACTCATCTTTGGGTAAATCCACTAAATCAATGGCGTTTGGGATGGCATTTAGGGCTTTTGTGAGATTTAGCTCATCGCAACCGCGAATAAAAAAGAAACAAGGTGCAGTAGCAAATTCGTCTTGTGGCGAGAAATCGGGGAGATTTGCCACTCGCTTCGTCAATGAACCATTAGTTCTATTTCCTTGCTCGTGGCTACACAACCCCGATTTCTCGCTCACAATACTAGAATTTGCATTTTGATTTTTTGTGGATGGTTGCTTCGCTTCGCGTTGCGAATCTCGCAATGACGAATCTATTTTAGATTCTAGATTCGCAGAATCTACAACGGAAGGAATCGCAGTAGTGCTTTCGTAGTTTTCGCTAGATTTGGGGCGTGAGACTAGACTAGCGGTCTGCGAACGCTCCAAATCTAGCGAATCTGCGGAATGATTACCCGAGAACGAATTGCGCGACTCCAAAGACAAATTGCCCGAATTGCGCCCAAATACCGCTTTTTTCGCTACACATTTCATCGTCCAATACTCATCTATCTTAAAAAACTCACTCAACGCCTTTATAGTCGTTACATTTGGCGTGTGAAACTTCGCAAAATCCGCTTGTGGCGCACTAGATTTTGGCACAGGGCGCGGTTTTCGCGTGGCTGCTTCGATATTGCTCGCATAGTCGCATTTTTCGCATATCACAATATCATCTTCGCCCGAATCCGCCAAAAGCATAAATTCCTTGCTTCCGCTCCCGCCAATCGCCCCGCTATCCGCCTCTACCACGCGATATTTTACGCCCAATCTATCAAAGATTCGCCGATAAGTTTGCTCCATTAGCGCAAATTCTCTATCCAAATCCGCACTATCCGCGTGAAAACTATACCCATCTTTCATCACAAATTCACGCGCTCGCATTAGCCCAAAGCGCGGACGAATCTCATCGCGAAATTTTGTGTGAATCTGATATAGATTTAGCGGTAATTGCTTGTAACTTTTCACCAAACCTTTGGCGCAATCCACCACAGCTTCCTCGTGCGTGGGACCTAGCACGAATCTATTGTCCTTTCTGTCCCTAAACACAAGCAATTCCTTGCCGTATTTGTCAAATCGCTTTGATTTTTCCCACAGCTCCGCAGGGGTTACAAATCCCAAGCGCACTTCATTCGCACCCGCTTTGTCCATCTCATCTTTGACAATCTTTTGCACTTTGTCAAGCACGATTTTGCCAAGTGGCAAAAAGCTATAAATCCCGCTGCCGATTTGCTTTATAAAGCCTCCGCGAATCAAAATACTATGACTTTTTAAAACGCAATCCTTTGGCTCTTCTTTTGTGGTGGGGGCAAAAAGTGTAGAAAATTTCATTGCATTGTCCTTTTTTTAAAATTTTTGTGGTTTGGTTTCAAGCCCTTTGTCGTGGGCGATTTGCGCTTCTGCTAAATTCTCATCATCTAATTCAAAAAGTATTTTTAAACTTCGCTTTATTTCTTTTAATTGTGCGGTAGAAGCGACATTTTTAAGGTTTTTTGTGGGCGTATGCAAAAAGACATTGAAAACATTGTGAATCGTCTTTTGCAGATTCGCCCTATGAGTTTGGGGCAAAAATCCCTTTGCAATCGCTTTGTCAATCTCTTGCATTGACGCGCTTTTGGCTAGATTTCGCAAATGCTTTATGATAGGCTCAACGCCCAAAATATTTAGATATTTGAAAAATTCATTGACTTGTTCGCCTACGATTTGATAGGCGATATTTATGCTATCCTTGCGCTTTTCTTTGTTTGCTTCTGCGACTTTTTGAAGCGAATCAATGCTAAAAATCTCCACATTTTCGCCCAAATCCTCTTCAATATCACGCGGAATCGCCAAATCATAAAAATACCGCTTGTGTGGCGTTTGCTTAATCATCGCCTTTGTGATTATGGGATTTTGCGCACTTGACGCAGAGAATAGCAACTCGCAGTCATTTATAACGCGATTTAGTTCGCTAAACTCCGCGATTTGCAGATTTTCATCATTTAGCTCGTTTTTAAAATCCACTGCCTTTTGGTAGCTACGATTTAAAAGCAACACGCGATATTTTGCGCCTAGCAGGTGTTTTATGGCAATTTTCCCCATTGTCCCTGCGCTCACTACAACGGCGCGTTTTTGATTTAGTGGCAAATCATTCGCACTCAAAACCGCAATAGAAGCGATAGAGACGGGATTTTTAGAAATGCCCGTTTCGTTTCTAACGCTCCCTGCGCATTTAAAGGCAAAGTCAATCACAAGTCCAAGCCCTTTTGTCGTGCAGTAGCCATTTTTAAGCGCGTAGCGATAAGCCTTTTTTAGCTGTCCTGCTATTTGCGTCTCCCCCACCACAAGGCTATCCAAGCTACTTGCCACCAAAAAAATATGATGAATCGCGCTATATCCCTCATAACTACTCGCGCAACCCTTTAAAACTTCGATATTTACGCTAGACATCGCTGATAATTTCTTAAAACATTCTTGTAGTGCGCAATAATTATCATTGCATAGCATAAAAATCTCCGTGCGATTGCAGGTAGATAGCGCAATGCTCTCTTTTATGCACTCGCAACTATGCAAATAATCAAGCAAAGGCGTGGCATCTTCAAACGACACTTTCTCACGAATCTCAATGGGCGCGTTTTTGTGCGAAAAGCTAAGCACCAAATACTTCATCAAAACTCCCTATCAATCATATCATTTATGATTTTTTGCAGATTTTTATCACCAGAATCTAGCACGGAGAGTGCCTTTGCGCCGTAATCTTTTGCGATTTGCTGAATAGTTGCGATAATGTTATGCTCTGCCATTTTGGTGCGAATCCACTCTTTTTGTGCTGAATCTAGGGGCTTTTTAAAGTATGATTTTAAAATCGCTTTGTCAGATTCGCCCAAAGCGTTGTAGAGATAGATGTAAGGTAGCGTGGTTTTGCCCTCTTTGAAGTCGCTAAATGCTTCTTTGCCAAGCGTTGAATCCTCTTGCGTAATGTCTAGCAAGTCATCGATGATTTGAAAGGCGATACCGAGATTTTGCCCGTAGATGCGATACTTGTGGATATTGGCGTCGTCTTGTTTGCAATTTGCCTTTACTAAAGAAACTTCGGCTACGCCTTGTTTTGGGTATGCAATTTGCGCCGTTTCCGCATAAAACTGCGTTCGATGAACCCCAAGTTCTATCTCACTTGTTTCACGCGAAAACAGCGCAAAGCCACACCGCAAATCCTTCGATTGTTTGTCTTGCAAATCGTGTGCTGTGCAAGATTCTGCGTTTAGATTCTGCGAATTTATACTAGATTCTGCGATTTTTGTTTGATTCGCAGAATCTGTATCATTCTCCGTCATTGAGAGATTCTGCATAGCAGAATCGTGGCAATCCACATTTATTTGTTTTGCAGAATCTGCAATATTTTCGCCATTTTTTTGTTTAGATTCGCTTGTTTTTTCTGGCAAAAGGGCTGCACCCCCCGCCCCGCTCCCCCTACGCGCCAAAAGCTCACGCTTTTCGCTTTTAGGGGGAGAGCCTCGCTTTTCCGCTTCTAGCAAAAAATCGGCGGTTGCACTACTGCAACCTTGAATCCGATTTTTTGCACCACGAAGCGGGCGAGATTCGGTGCTGTCGCACGATTGATTTTTATTAGATTCTGCGTTCGCAGAATCTTGGATTGCTTCGGTCGCTTCGCTCCCTCGCAATGACGAAGTGGGGGCAGATTCTGCGATTTTTGTTTGATTCGCAGAATCTGTATTATTCTCTGTCATTGCGAGATTCTGCGTAGCAGAATCGTGGCAATCCATTATTTTGTCATTCTGAGCGGAGTGCGAAGCACAAAGCGAAGAATCTTTTTTGTTTTTTTGAGATTTTTCGCTACGCTCAAAATGACAATTTGATTTGGATTGCCACGAATTGCTTCGCAATTCTCGCAATGACGAATCCTTTAAATCCTCCGCAATTCTAGTATCTTGCGTGAGATTCGTGGGTTGCGCAGAAAAATTCGATTGAGATAAGACTTGCGGTCTATCGAATGAGAATTTTTCAAGCTCCCGCGAAGGTCGTGTAAGAGACAAATTGCTTTTTAAAATCCCACCGCACACCGCACTTGCTTCTATCAACGCTCCCGTTTTTCGCCCAACCATCGCAAGATATTTGCGCGAATCCAAATTCATCGATTCGCCCAAACTCACATCGTCCAATTCGCCCAAACTTAGCTCATACACGGCATTTGAGATGACTTGCGCCAAATTTGCGCCCATAGTCGCCACTTCATAAAACGCCTTTGAATACAAAATATCGCCCAACATTATGGCATTTTTATCGCCGTATTTGGCGTTTATGCTTTGTTTGCCACGCCGTAAAGACGCCGAATCTATCACATCATCGTGCAAAAGTGAAGCAAAATGGATTAGCTCAATAATCGCGCACATTTGCGTAGAGTGTGGCGAATCAGGTGCGATTGTTAGCAAAAGTTTGGAGCGAAGCATTTTCCCAAAGCTAAAATCCCCGCGAAATCGCGCAAACGCCTCGCTATCCACACTATCAAAATGTCGCTCTATTAGATTCCGCACCTGCGCTAATTTTTCTTGCATAAAAACCCCTACATTATCTCAATTTGTGCGTTATATTTATTCAAATAATAGCGAAATTTTGCTTCTTTTTTGTCATCGTCAAAATCCACAAAATAAATGATAATGTGCGGATTTTGCGCCCTTGTAGAGTTTGTGTGATTTAGCACAATCTTAAATGAATTTAGCGCAAGGCTCTCTTTGTAGAGCTGAAATTGATGCGGGTTTCTATCGTAGTTTAGGTGCATCACAAGCCCTCTGTCCTTATAAAGCGTCCAGCGAATCGTTAGCGTTTTGTGCGTGTTTTCTACAAAAAGATTTATGACTTTGCTTTCATCTTTTTTTAGGATAAATTCCTCGATTAGCTCGGCATTTAGGGCATTTATCAAAGCAGAAAAACACAAAAGAAAGCATAAAATTATGATTTTTTTCAAAATATTTTATCCTTAAAAATGCTATTTTGTGAAAATAATATTTTTAAAAATAAAAATCGCCGATTCCGCGCACTCAAAGCCTTTTTAAAGCTAAAAAAGCGCGGAATCTAACGGCTTATTTTTTAAGCGTAGTGATATAAGTCGCCAAAGCGTCAATATCAGCGTCTGTCAATTTCGCCAAGAAAGGCTTCATTACTTGGGCTTGATTGTATCTATTCAAAGTCCCTGCTTTGTAGCCTTTCAAGTCTGCAACGATTACTTCTTTTGACAATGTATTGATTGTATAAGTCGCCTTAGAAGTGGGTGGCACTTTGTCCGCACCTGCTCCGTGGCAAGCGATACAAGTTTTATACAATGTCGCTCCGTCCGCCGCAAACAAACCAACTGCGCTAAAAAGCGCGATAAAAAGAAGCTTTTTCATTACACTCTCCCGTTTTTGATTTTTTGAAACTTTCGCTTCAAAGTGTGGATTTTAACGCTTTTAAACTTAAAATTATCTTTAATCAAAGCAGATTCTGCGATTTTGACGCAATTTCGCAGAATCTCCCCATAAATCCGTCATTGCGAGTGAGCGAAGCGAACGCGGCAATCTATAAATCTAAACTAAATCTAAATTAGATTGCCACGATTTGCGCGAATCGCAGAATCTTGCAACGACAAAATGGTGGCAGATTCTGCGTTTTTGGCGTGAAATTCGCAGATTCTGCGTTTTCCTTAATTTCGCTAGATTCTGCGATTTTCCTTAATTTTCGCTAGATTCTGCGTTTTTGGTGTGAAATTTGTAGATTCTGCGATTTTGGTGCAATTTCGCAGAATCTACGCCCAAAATCGCCCCTAGATTCTGCGTTTCACGCTTCATCTGCCATTTTTTCTACTTCTTTGATAAATTCTGCGACTATTTCATTTTCGGCTACTTTGCGCAAAATTTCGCCTTTTTTGATGATTAGTCCGCTTTTGTTGCCAAAGGCGATTGCAATATCAGCGTGTTTTGCTTCGCCTAGCGCATTTACCGCGCAACCCATTACAGAGACTTGCAGGGGCTTTTTGATATGCTTTAATTTGTCCTCTATGACTTTGATTGCGCGGACTAAATCCACTTCGATTCGCCCACAAGTGGGGCAGGATATGAGCGTAATGCCCTCTTTTTGTCGCCCAGAATATTTCAAAATCGACTTTGCCACTTCGATTTCTCTCTCTAATTCGCCCGTGATTGAGACGCGCATCGTATCGCCTATGCCATCCATTAGCAAGTTGCCAAGTGCCATAGAGCTTTTGATGATAGAATGATAAAGCGTCCCAGCCTCCGTTACGCCGATATGAAATGGATATGGGACTTTTGGGCGAAGCAATCTATAAGCCGCAATTGTGCGCTCCACATCGCTTGCTTTTAGTGAGATTTTGATATTTGTAAATCCGCAGTCTTCTAGCAATTTGATATTATACAGCGCGGATTCAACCATACCTTGCGGGGTTGCGCCGTATTTTTGCTCAAAGCGCTTCTCCAAACTCCCTGCATTTACGCCGATTCGTATAGGGATTTTGCGCTCATTGCAACCATTTGCTATCATTTTCACGCGCTCTTTGTCGCCTATGTTGCCCGGATTTATGCGGATACAATCAACGGATTCAAGCGCAATCAGCGCGAGTTTATAGCGGAAATGTATGTCAGCCACAAGCGGGAGGCTAATTTGACTTTTTAGCGTTTTTAGCGCGTTTGCGTCCTCTTCATCGCTCACAGCCACGCGCACAATGTCGCACCCTGCGAGTTGTAGTCTATCAATCTGCGCCTTTGTCGCCTTAATGTCCTTTGTCTTGCTAAATGCCATACTTTGGACGCTGATAGGCGAATCCCCGCCGATAGCGACATTGCCTACAAAAATTTTTTTGGTTTTGAATCTCATTTTGCTTGCCTTAATTTTTATTTAAGTTTTATGCGATATAATTCGCCCGTTTTCAAGGCGGCTTCTTTGTCCGCCACCTTTATTTTTCCGCATAGTAAATCAAATCCTTATCAAAACTCGCGATTAAATCATTAAGAAAATCCATAATCTTATTTGGTTGAATGGATACTATTAACGATTCATTATATTTATTGTAAATCTTAACGCTTAATCTAGGACCTTTTTTATTCATCTTGTAAAGATTTTCAAAGTGAAATGCCCTATTGCGAATAAGACGAAAGAGTTGCAAAATCACACTTACTTTATGATACTTTTTTAAGCATACATTGGGTTTAAAGCGATTTTTGTTTTTTATATAGTATTTTTTCAAATTCAAATTATCTAAAAATAAAGCATCAAACACTCGATTGTGAATCTTATAATGCTCCACCACACGCACCCAAAAACCCAAACTTTGCGATGATACAACCTTATCACGCGCAGAATCTAGCTCTTTTGGATTTTTTAACTCCAAATCATTTGGTAGTAATTCAAGCCACTGCGGATTTTGGCGTTGTATAATATTATCAATTTTATTTCGCAAAATAATTTCTAAAATGCCTATTTTATGCGAGATTCTGCCAATAAGGGCTAGATTTGCTTCGTGTTGCGCCAAATTGGCATAGTCATCTAGTCGCGCTTGTGAAAATAATTTGACAAAATTTTGCACGACTTATTTTTGCCCCTACCACTGAAATCTACCGCCGAAATTGACTTTGAAATAATTTGGCATTTTTAGTCCGTTTGTATATTCGCCTAAATCTACGAGTTTTGCGCTAGATTGAATGCTAAAATCCAAAAAATGCACGATATTCATACCCGCCGTAAATATCGGTCCATAGGGATTTTTGTGCATATCGCCCATCATACCGAAGCGAAAATCCACCCATTTCAAATCCAAAATCACGCCACCGCCCACCATTTGATTGAGTTTGTTTGGTTCAAGTGTCTTATTTGGCGTCAAATCCATATCTAGCAAAAATGTCAGTTTCCACGCCTCCGCGCTAAATCCCGCGCGCACCTGCGGGAGAATGCGATATTTGCCATTTGCGGTATTTATCGTAGGGGCGTTTAGATTTTTCACCACAAGCCCCGCGCCAAGCCACTTCATCGTGTAAAGCGCACCTAAATCTACGCCGAAGTTGTGCGTGTAGCGGAGATTTTTACTGATATTTGTATCAAAGCTCATCTTTTCAAAATTAAATTTTTGTGTGTTATCAGAGCTAATCGCAAAGATATATTTTAGCGTTGCCCCCAAGTGTAAATCGCCCACAGGGAGCGAGATTGTATGCCCGTAGGCGATAGGGATTTCAGTGATTACAATGCCGTTTGCGTGGAGTTTGTGATTGGCATTTGGGGACATTATCGAACTGCTTGTATAAGAATCTGAACCAGAAGTTTTTAGCGTGATTTTATCCCCGCTAACGCCCACTTCAAAGTAATCGCTTTCATTTGCCTTTACGATAATTTTCTTTCGCGCAGAATCCATCTCCACCCCAGCGAAAGCATAGGCATTCGCAAAAAGTCCCATACCAATCGCACCACGACTTTTATTGCCCTTTATGTGCCACGCAATGCCGTTATTTGAGGTGAAATAAAGCGAGTTTTTATCTATCACGCTTGAAATGGTAAAAAGACTATCAAGCGCAGGACTTGCGCCCCTTGCGATACTCACACCGCCTACTTTTGTCAAAATATCTTTTAGCTCGACTTTACCACCTTTCACACTTTCAACTAAATCAGGGATTTTGCTAGGGTCAAGTCCGCTTACGATACTCTCCAAAACGGCAAGGGGCGTTTGGCTATCGGGGTTAGATTCTGCGGTTTTTCTAATCGCCTCGCCAAGTTCTTTTTTGATTGCCTCTGTGGCGGTTGTGTTACCGCTTAATTTTTCTTTGACATTGTCTAAACTGCAATTATCTGTTCCATTTTTTCCCGCTTTGTTCTGTGTGGTTGTGCCACTGCCTACTTTACCGCAAAGATATTCTTTTAATTTATCGCTAGTTAAATCTGTGCTTGTGCCACCGCCATTGCCACCTCCGCCTGTTGTGCCGTTACCTGTGAGATTGCCTAGCACTTCGCCTAAAATGCCTAAATCGCCAAATTTCCAAGTGTTAGTTGTGGTGGCGTCTGCTTGCTGTGTATTGCGAGATTCTGCGCTTCGCCTTGCGCGTTTGACTTGTGTTTGCGTTTGTGTGGCTTGTTGCGTTTTTGGATTTTTAGTTAGTGACTCGATTTCTTTTGGGAGATTCATAAGCGAATTTACATCTATGGATGCAAGTTCTAGCACATTGCTATCGGCATAGCCCACGCCAAAGCTATATGCGATATTTGCATTACGATTCGCGCCTAAAATCGCGGGATTATAATAAACCGCCCACGCATTTTTCTTATACGCGACACCAGCACCGCCCACAGATGCGGGAGTATTGCCAAGCTGCCCAAATTCTAATGCGAAAATATTGCTAACTATTAGCGCGATAAATGCTAGTTTTTTCATAGTTCCCCCTTTTTATGATTCACTCGCTTATAATCCTAGCGATATATAGCAAAGAGCCAAAAAGTCCAATTATTGCAAATAATGCCACGCAAATTCCAATCATTTCATTTTCTCCAATTTATCAAGGTTGTTTTTAAAATATTTACCAAACACGCAAAGCAAAATGATAAGTAAAGCAATGCCTATCGCTGTGCCAATTCCAAGCAAATAATCAAATTCTTTATAATGAATTGCCGTATAGCCAAATATTGCAAACAGCGTAGTTACAAGCACAATAATAATAGCTTGAAAAAAGCTAATTTTAGCTTTGACATTGTCTTTCTTGCTCATATCACACCATAACTCAACTATATTGAACTCAATGTTTTAAGCGCAAAGCATACGCAAAATATAACGCACATCACTCCAAATGTCAAAACAAACAAACCAATCATTTCATTTTCTCCAATCGTTAGTCGTGCGTAGTCAAAACCTTACCCATAAAAAACACACAAAAAACAAGACTTAAAAATGCAAATATCAAAACAAATAATCCAATCATTTCATTTTCTCCAATCGTTTAATTTCTTTTTTTAACCACAATATACACGCACACATAAGTATAGCCAGTCCAATTATACCAGCTATAACCAAACATCCATCAACAAAATCAAAATTTCGGCGATGAATAAAAATAAATCCAATAACGGCAAGTAGTGATGTCATAAATACCACCATTGCGGCTGTAAGTATGTTTATTGTAGCTTTACTTGAATCTTTTTTGCTCATATCACACCCTAAAAGCTAAAACTTCCGCCAAGTTTGAATCCAAACTCTGTGGGGAGATTTTTGACAACTTTTGACATTTTTGTGCTACTAAAAAACGAAAAGTCAAAGTAGCCAAAGCCGATTCCCGCGCTAACTAGCCACCCGTCCTTTGCGTTTTTCTCTTTTATGTCCTTTGCTGCGCCAAGTCGCAAGTCCAAAAGTCCCGCATTTAGCATTGCGCCAAAGCTGATATACTGCACCTCCCTACGAATTACACCGATAGAATTTGCATTAGTATCGACTTTTGTGTTAAATCCGCTAAATTCATAATTTGGCTTCAAATCAAAATCCACCGCCAAAGTCGTCATAGGAATCGCCCTTGTAGAAATACCTAGCCGATATTGCGCGTCCATTTTTAGCTTGTCATTATTCGCGGGCGTGCCGTTTGTATCAACCAAATGTTGCGCTTTCAAAACGGGCGAATTGATATTTTTTGCCACAACGCCGATGACTATCCATTCATTTGGCGCAGCGTAGGCGAATCCTATGTCAATCCCCGCTGTGTGTGTCCGCGCACCTGATGGCGATTTGAAAATCTCATTAGTCGCATTTGTGATATTTATATCATTTGTAAGTTTGCTTTTACTTGCGCTATGCCCAGCGTAGATATATTTTAGCGCGATTCCAGCGTGAAATGTGCCAAATCCGCCTGTATAAACTTGTATTGTATAGCTCACAGGCACTTCGAGTGTATCTAGCGTGTTTGTAACCATAAAGGCGTTATTTGCCTTATCTAGGCTAGTTGTGTTATTGCCGTTGCCATTCAAATATCCCGTGAAATTTATCGCGCCCCTTTTTGTGTAGAAAAATCCAGCACCGATACTTTGGCTAATTCTCGCGCTTAAATGCAGTGGGATTTGCACAACTACGCCATTTTCGCTTGTGATTGCCACTTCGTTATCTTGTAAAATTGAGTTTATTTGCGCCGTAGAGCCGTTTTGAATATTAGATAGATTGAAATCTTTTAGTTTTGATAAGCCGTGCTCTTTGATTCGCGCACCTAGCGAGTAGCCGATTTTATATTTATTATCCACGCCCTGCAATGCAGGATTGTAGTAGAGTCCCCACGCAGAATTTGCCACGCCTACGCCAGCTCCGCCCATTCCAAAGCTACGATTGCCCATATAGCCAAACTCAAAGGCATTTGCACTCACCGCAAACGCCCCAACGCTCACTAAAATCGCTGTTATTTTTTTCATATTGTCCCCCTTTCTAAATCTCATCTATTTCGCTATCAGCACAGGGATAGGCGATGCGGAGATAAACAAATCTTGGTGCGAATTAAAAATGCGGTGCAAAATCGAGCTTTCACTCTCACCGATGACTAGCAAATCGTGCGTTTCGGCTAGTTCTAGCAAAATATCCGCCGCATTTCCGCGCTTTACAATCCTATGGGTGCGAATCTTGTGCTCCAAAAATTTCGCTTCAAATTCGCTCAAAAGTTCGCAAGAATCGACATTTTGCACTGCTTGGATATTGTCATAATCATAAACGCCAGATTCAGCATAAACCAACACTTCGCTAACCACGCGTAGCAAAGAAATTTCAAACTCTGCCACGCCACTAAATAGCTTCACAAGGCAACCCACTGCCTTTCTGCATTCCTCCGTGTCGCTCACGCCAAACAAAATCTTTTTCATTTTTTACCTCTTTTTACATCGCCTCGCATTAACCTAAAAATATCGGCGTTTTGCAAAAATACACTAATCATCCAAAACCAAAACTTTACCCGCAAAAACCGCACAAAAAATAAGACAGCAAAGCCCAAAAATTACAACAAAAATCCCAGTCATTTCATTTTCTCCAATCGCTTTAAGTCCTTTTTTATAAAAAACACGCACAAGCAAAACAAAATCGTCAATATAATCAAAGCAACAACAACACAGCAACCCTTGAAAAAACCAAGCGTTTCATAATTAACAAAAGCATAGCCAATTACAGCCAATAACGCTGTAAGAAACACCACCATCGCAGATATTAGTGCGTTGATTTTAGACTTTGTCGAATCTTTTTTACTCATAGTGCAAATTATAGCATAAATTTTGCGCTAGATTCTGCGCTTTATCAAAAAAGCACGAAAATCGCAGAATCTAGCCTAGATTCTGCATAAATTTCACTTTATAAGGCAAAATGCGAATCATCTCGCCTTTTTTGACAAAATCTTTGTTTTGAATAATCGCAAACGCGTTACTTTGAAGCAACGGGGCGACTTGTGCGCCTTGATATTTGCCACCATTAAAGGCAAAAAATTGCCAATCCATTACACTCCCAAGCATAATATGCGCTGTGCCTTTTGTCGCCCTAAAATCCGCGCCATTTGGCATTTCACGCGAATCTATAAGCGAATCAAATCCCTTAAAAGGCACACCGCTAAATTTTGCCACCAAAATCGGCAGACAAAAATAGCTCTGCAAAAACGCACCTATGGGATTTCCGGGCAATGATAGTATAAAGCAATCTTTGCGATTTGCGTTAAATTTTGATAGCACCACAGGGCGTCCGGGCTTTATGTTTATGCCATCGCTCAAAATTTTTGCGCCCATTTTTGCCAAAACCGCGTGAATATAGTCTTTTTCGCCCACGCTAACGCCCCCGCTTGTGATGATAATGTCATATTTTTGCGCTGCTTTTTTTAGCGCGGTTTCAAGCGTTTTCGCGCTATCACCCAAAATCCCGCCGTATTTGATTTTGCAATTCAAATTGCCAAAATTCGCACGGATAAAATGCGAATTTATATCATAAATTTGATTGTTTTTGAGTGGCGAATCTAAAGGCGCGATTTCATTGCCACTGCCAAAAATGATAATTTTTACGCGCTTTTTCACGCATACCTTGCTAATGCCCTGCGTTGCGAGAATACCGATTGCATTTGAATCCAAAATCGTGCCTTTTTTTAGCAAAATTTCGCCTTTTTTGAAATCCTCACCACAAAATTTTATGCACTGATTTTTTTGTGGCGTAACTTGCAAAATCGCTTCACTGCCGCGAATCTCAACCTTTTCTTTTTGCACTATGCAATCGCAATTTTTTGGCACTTTTGCGCCCGTCATAATGCAAAACGCATCATTTTTTTGCAAAATATACTCACGCCAATCCCCTGCAAAAATGCTACCTTTAATGCAATAGCTTTTGTAAGGTTTCGCGCCCCGCTCAAAACGCACCGCATAGCCGTCCATCGCGGAGTTATCAAAGCGCGGAATGGGGATTTTGCAAGTGATATTTTCGCTCAAAATCCGCCCTTTTGCCTTTAAAATGCTAATGCGTTTTTCGCCCTTGTGCGCGACTTTTAGCCCACTTAAAAGCTCCAAATATTTATCTAAATCCATCATTTAAAACTCCATTAGTCGAATCATTTTGTAAGATTCAAAGATTTTTTGCGCCACTAAGTCCGCATTTGTAAGCTTCTCAAAGCTCACAGCGCACAGCTCACGCGCTTGTTTTGGGCTAAACCCAAGCGATAAAAGCGTGTGCGATGGTTTCACAAAGCCCAAAGCGCAGTCTTGTGAGGGCTGAATGAAAACGCTATCCAAATACAAATGCTCAATCAAATAGCGCGTGTTGATATGGCGGAGGCGCAAAGGTAGCGTGTGCGGGGCAAAATCGCGCGTTAATAAATCAATATCCTTGCCAAAAAGCGACTTTAATTTCTCAAAAAGCGTGTAGCTTAAATCCACGCTAAATTTCTTTGCCTTGCGCTCATTTATCGCGCCTAAAAACGCCTCGCTAACGCCGTTTTTGTGAATCGTAGAAGAGTAAATCTTATCGCTAATTATTAGTCCAAAATCGCGTGGCAGTCCAAGCGGGAGCGCGTTTGCAAGTAAAATATCCGCATTTTGTGGCACTTCTAGCCCCAAAGCAAGGGCGTAGCTAATGTCAAGCGCAAGGGTAGCGTTGCAAGTCTGCGGGATTTGATTAAGGCTAAAAATGTCCTCATTTATGAGTGGAGCGATGAAAAGCGTAGAATCTTTTTGCGTAGAATCTAAATTTTGCGCTAAATCTTTTATCTCTTGCAACGCCACAAATGGGCGCACAATCTCTAACGCGTGGCGAATCTCATAATGCAAACTAGGCAAAAAATAGATTTTTTTAAACTGCAAAAATAGCTCCACAAACCCGCTTGAAGTGAAGCTAAAAGGCAAAGCGGATTGTTTGCCAAATAGCTTTGAGATGGCGTTGCGTGCGGATTTTATGCGCGAAGTAGCCTCTTTGTCGGCAATCGAGCTAAATGCGTAATTTGGCGTCATAAGATTAGCAAGTGCCGAATTTAGTGGCGGATTTTGCAAAAAATCAAGGCGTATCGTAGAATCTAGCGCATTTGTCAAATCACTCATCATCGCTCCCTTTTTAAAAATGCGAAATTATAATGAAAAATGATTTAAGTTTGCGCGGGATTTTGTGAAAATGGATTGCTTCGGCGAATCTACGATTCGCCTCGCAATGACGAAATAAATTCCCTTGCGGATGAGATTCGCACAAACTTTTCCCCCTCCCTTGCGGAGGGGGATTAAGGGGGTGGGTATTTTTTGTATTAGATTCTGCGATTTGTGTGCGATTCGCAAAATCTAGATTCTGCGATTCGTGCGAAAATTTGAGATTCTGCGAATCGTGCGAAAAATACAAAATCGCAGAATCTAGCGCGAAAAATCCGTCATTGCGAGATTTTGCGTAGCAAAATCGTGGCAATCTATAAATTGCCTTGTCATTTTGAGCGAATGAAATGAGCGAAAAATCTCTATTTAGATTCTGCGTTTTTAGCAGTTTTTTCATTAGATTCTGCGTTTTTCGTTTGTTTCGCAGAATCTAGCGTAGAATCTGCGTTATTTTCCGTCATTGCGAGATTTGCGAATGCAAATCGTGGCAATCCACATTGTCATTCTGCACTGCACTTTTTTTGTCATTCTGAGCCGTAGGCGAAGAATCTCTTTTTAAGATTCTGCGATTCTGCGTTTTTAGCAGTTTTTTCATTAGATTCTGCGATTTTCGCGTGAAACGCAGAATCTGCGATATTTTCGCCATTTTGCCCCTTTGATTCGCTTGTTTCTTTCACAAAAAGGGCTGCACCCCCCCCCGCCCCCCCTACTCGCCAAAAAACAGCCGCTTTTTCGCTTTTAGGGGGAGTGCCTCGCTTAATCCGCTTCTAGCAAAAAATCGGCGGACGCACTACTGCGTCCTTCCTCCCGATTTTTTGCACCACGAAGCGGGCGAGATTCGGTGCTGTCGCACGGATTATTTTTTTTGGATTGCCACGATTTGCCTTTGGCAAATCTCGCAATGACGGAGATATTTCGCTACGCTCAATATGACAAAATAATTTGCAATAGCAAATTACAATCGAAGTAATGGCGGTGGAGGTTTTGTAGTTTTTGGCAAATTTTGGGCGTGAGACTAGACTAGCGGTCTGCGAACGCCCGAAATTTGCCAAATCTACGAAAAATGCACCCAAGACACAAATTGCCCCCGCCACACTTAAAACTCATATTGCAATGATAAGAAATACCTTCTCCCCTCTCGTATATAATTATAATTATTCGCATAAGTGCTCCCATTATACGCCACATAATCGATAAAATTCTGCCCTAGCAAGTTGTAGATGGCAAAGTTTATGCGAAGATTTTTCATCGGCACGCCGTAAAATCCAAGGTGCATTAAATAAATCGGCTTATAAAACTCGCCAAGTGCCGCCCGCTCTTTTGCGCCGTTGTCATTACCACGACCGCTCCCTGCACGATAAATCCCCGCTTTGATTTCACCGCGCAAATATCCACCAAAATACTCGCTATCGTAGTTTAGGGACGCATTAAAGTTATGCAAAGGCACATTTGTAAGTCTCTCGCCCTTATTTTTGCCCTTTGTGACTTTGGAGTGCGTGAAAGTATAGGCTGAATCAAAGCTCACATCGCCATATCCTACAAAAATGGGTTTTATGCCAAGTGCGACTTCTGCGCCGTAGGTTATCGCTCTGTCGGCATTTATGTAGTGCGAGCAACTACCGCCGTTACCGCCACCGCCACCGCCACCATTAGTGCCTGTTGCCGAGCACGAAAATCCAGCGGGTGCGCCAGAAATAGTTGTGATTTTATCGCTAAAATCCGTGTAAAATCCCGTAAGAGAGGCGTTAAAATAATCATTATCGCTTATGATTGACAGCTCGTAATTTACGCTAGATTCAGGCTTTAATTTAGGATTGCCATAAGTGTGAGTTGTGCCCTGTCCGCTTAGATTTGCCACGCCGTTTATGAGATTTGAGAGTGCCGGAGTTTTATATCCCGTTGAAACCCCACCTTTTATCGTTAGCCATTTATCGATTGCATTATAAGCAATATATGCGCGGGGCGAAGCATTTGCGCCAAAGATGGAGTTGAAATTACCGCGCACACCAGCGGTGATAAACACACTATCAACTAGCATCACTTCGCCTTCGCTGAAAATCGCGCCGATGTGTTGCTCTTGGAGGGCTTTTTTACCCGCTACGGCAAAGAGATTATCTTTGAAGTTATTATACCAATATCGCGCACCTGCGGTTAGATTCAAGCTTACGATAGGGTTGAAATAAAATAGCATTTGGGCTTTGGAGTCTAAAATGATATCATTGCCAATGAGTGCGCGGGAGTCGCCCTTGCTAACGCCGTGTGCCGAAGTTGCGTTGTTGCTAAATGCGTCTTTTGGGATGAATCTATCGGGATTTGCGGTGAGATTGTATTGCAAAGAAGTCTCAACGCTTAATTTTTGCAAAGTCGCATTTGAGTCATCGATATAGTTGCCCTTGTGATTGACAATGCTATTAAAGCGATAGATATTCATATCCGCGCCATAGCCGTTTGCCGCTCTATCGCCTTTATAGTCGCCAAGCAATCCTTTTTTATTATCATACGATAACTGCGCATAATCCACATCAAAATACACGCTATTTAGTGGTGCTCCGCTGTGCGTGGTGTTTGTATCGCTCCAAAGGATTCGCGTCCCTAGATTGTATCCAAGCATTGGGGCTAATCCTACGATTTGATTGCGGGAGGCGTCTTTGAGTGTGTTGCCGTTTGCGGGGACGACTTTTAGACTTCTTGCGGAGAGGCGATTTTGAAAGTTACCACGAAAGATTAATCCCCAATTTTTCGCTTCATTTAGCGGACCTGCGGTGTAGAGATTGAATCCCATCGTATCGCCAAATGCCTTGCTTTCTTGCGCTGTGTAGTTTGCCCCGACACTTACGCCCCATCGCTCAAAGTTTTTCTTTGTGATGATATTTACCACGCCTCCCATCGCATCGCTACCATAGAGCGTAGAAGCGGGACCGCGTATGACTTCGATTCGCTCAATCGCACTTAATGGTGGCATAAAACTAGTCACACTATCGCCAAATCCATTTGGGAAAAGGCTTGAATCGCCATTTGTCCGTTTGCCATCGCTTAAAATCAGCGTGTATGCGCTACCCATACCACGAATGCTAATGCCATATCCGCCCGTTTTGCTTACACTGCTATCGATAGAGACGCCCGGCACATTTGAAATCGCCTCCGCAATATCGCGCACGGGGCGGGACTTTATATCCTGTGCCTTTACCACGCTCACACTCGCGGGGGCGTCTTTTAGATTCTGCTCGTAACCACTTGCGCTTATCACGCTCTCGCCGACATAAACTTCATCTTCGCTTGTTGCTAACTCATCGCTTAACGCAACGCTAATTGCGCCCCCCCCCAAGAGCAAGGACGCTAAAAGCATTGAATGTTTTGTTTTTCTCATAATTTTCTCCATTTTTGAATTTTAAAGGGCGAAATATAGCGATTTAATTTTTAAATCTAACTTAAAAAATAAGAATTGTTTTTAAAAATGCAAAAAACTTGTAAAAAATGTGTAGAAATGAAAATGTGAATTTTCGCGAAACTTTGCGAAATTGCGCGAGATTTGCGTAAATCGTAGAAACTCTCTTGTCCCCCCTCCCCTGCGGATGGGGATTTATGGGGTGGGTAATTTTCGCATTAGATTCTGCGATTTCGTGCGAGATTCTGCGATTTGTAAAATCTGTATTACTCTCCGTCATTGCGAGATTCTCGCATAGATTCTGCGTTTTTTTCCGTCATTGCGAGATTTTGAGTAGCAAAATCGTGGCAATCCATTAGGAAGAATCTGCGTTTTAGACGAATCACTTACTTGCAATGAATCTGCATTGATTTGCTTGTGGGGCATTGATTCGTTTTGTGATTTAAATTCGCCTGATTTGGATGGTTGCTTCGCTTCGTGCGCCTCGCAATGACGAAGTTAGGACAGATTCTGCGATTTTGTTGCCTTTCGCAGAATCTAGATTCTGCGTTTTTTCCGTCATTGCGAGAGAGTGAGCGGTAGCGGAATTCTTGTGGCAATCTATTTCAGATTCTGCGAAATTGTGTTAGATTCTGCGATTTTCGTGCGATTCGCAGAATCTGCCAAATTTTCGTCATTTTGTTTTTTAGATTCACTTGAATCTTTTCGCAAAAAGGGCTGCACCCCCCGCCCCGCTCCCCCCGACTTTATTTAAATTGTGTTCCCAAAAAGCAGCCGCTTTTTCGCTTTTAGGGGGAGAGCCTCGCCTTCTCCGCTTCTAGCAAAAAATCGGCGGGTGGCACTGACTTGCCCCTTGCCCCGATTTTTTGCACCACGAAGCGGGCGAGATTCGGGTGCTTCGCACGGATTTGATTTTATTGTGGATTGCCACGAAGTCGCCCAAAGTGCGACTTCTCGCAATGACGGAGATATTTCGCTACGCTCAATATGACAAAAATAAACGCAGAATCTGCGATATTTTCGCCATTTTGTTTATTAGATTCTGCGATTCGCCTTGCAATGACGAAAATAAATACGCTAGATTCTGCGATTTCTGCATTTTTTGTTCGATTCTGCAATTCACATTTTCTCGCAATGACGGGATTTTTACCCACCCCCTTAATCCCCCGCGCGCATTTGGGAGGGGGAGAGTTTTTTTGAGATTCTTCGCTACGCTAACGCTTCGCACAGAATGACTTTTTTTTGGATTGCCACGAAAATGCTACGCATTTTCTCGCAATGACGAAATGGAGACGATTCGCTTTGTTTTTTTGGATTGCTTCGATTCGGCGTTGGCAAGTCTCGCAATGACGAAAATTTCACACTTTGATTCGCCTTGCGAAGCAACAATCGAAGTAATGGCGGTGTGGCTTTTGTATTTGTAAAAATTTTCGGGCGTGAGACTAGACTAATGGTCTGCGAACGCCCGAAAATTTTTACAAGTGCGAAATCGCATACCCCAGAACAAATTGAAAGCATTTTACTTCACCAAATCATACGCCAAAACCACACTCACCCTTTTATTCCTCTCCGGCTTTGGCAACTGCCCCGCACTGCGCTTTATCACCGAAATGGCATCATTATTCAAAATCCTATGTCGCCCAGAGATTATGCGAATCTCCCGCACTTCGCCACTTACAAGCAAAATAAACTCCACGCGAATCTTATCTTGCAATCCTTGCATTCGCGCCATTTTGGGGTAGTTGCCCCGATTTTTGTTGATGATATCTAAAATGCTTGCGTGCAAGGCATCGCCACTGCCTAAAATTTCTATTATTTCGCCTTGATTCACACTCGCACCAGCATTCGAATCTACCGCCGAATCTTCGCTAGATTCTGCGATTTCTTGTATTTTTTGCTCTTGCGGTGGCGTTTGTGAAGGCGCAACAGGCATTTCTTTTTGCAAAACTTTATGTTTTTTGTGCTTGTGTTTGTGTTTTTTATGCTTTTTATGCTTTTTTTGGGGCGATTTTTTTGCTTGTTGTGAATCTAAACTCTGCCCTGCGATGTTTGCGATGGCGATATTTAGCGATTTTGATTGCATTGAATTTTCGCGTGTGAGCCTTTTAAAGTCCAGCAAAGACGCAAAAAGCGCGCTATGTAGGATAAAAGAAGCGATAAAGCCAATCTGCAAGGGCGAGAATTTATTTATTTTTAGTTTTGATAACAAAGTTTTCATTTTCACTCTCTTTGATGATATCTAAAATGTCAATAAACGCCTGAAATGTGGCGTTTTTATCGCTTGTGAGTTCGATTAAGTCGCCTTTTTTTAGTGCCTTAATTTTCGCGCGAATCTCATCTAATGACACCTTTTTACTATCGATATATGTTTGATTCGCGCTGTCAATGGTGATTATAAGCGTTTGATTGTCTTTGGGTGCTTGTGCGGAGCTTGATTCAGCGGGGTTGATTTTGATGTGCCCTTGCGAGATGAAAGTCGCCGTGCTTAAAACAATAGCAAGAAGCACTAGCATTATGTCGATAAATGGCACGATGTTTAGCCCATCTTTGCGGGGTAATCTCATTTTGCGCCCCTAAATTTATTTAGCAAAATATCCACTTTTCGCAAAAATGCGTTATAAATAATTAGCGTGGGTATCGCCACTACAAGCCCTAGTGCCGTTGCTTTTAGCGCGAGTGAGAGCCCTAGCATAATGTCTTTTACGCTCATCGTCCCGCTTACGCCCATATCATAAAAGGTTATCATAATACCCACCACCGTGCCTAAAAGCCCGATGTATGGGGCGTTTGAGTAGATTATATAAAGCGTAGTTAGATTTTTGGTAATCGCCTCTTCAAAGTCCTCTAATCGCGTGTAGCTCGTGAGATTCAAGCGTCTGTAAAAAATCACCCGCTCCACGCTAAACCACACCACCAAAAAGCTCATAAATCCCAAAATCGCAAACACAAGCAAATCGCTATATTCTTTAAGAAACTCCATAAAACCACCTTTTTTGAAAAAATTTTGCGAATTTTAGTGAGTGAATCATAAAATTTAACTTAAAAAATAAGAATTGTTTTTATTTAATTTGAATTTTTGCGAGTGCGAAAAAATTTAAGTGCAAAAATTTAAATGCAAAAAACTTGTAAAAATGATGAAAATTTAAAAAATGAAATGATGAAAAATCGCAGAATCTGGTGGAGCTGTGGGGAATTGAACCCCAGTCCTAAAACATTTAGCAAGAGACCTCGACATACTTAAAGCAAATCTAAATCTTTTTATGTGCGCCGAATCGCAAACGCACATAAGCAATTTAGGGCATTTTCTTTGCCATTTATCGCCCCAAATATCGATAAAAGCGCATCTAGCGAAAGGTTAGAGATTTAAGCGAATGCTAGAAACCCGCCAAATCCCGCTCCAAAAGGTTAGTTAAGACTACGCAGCTTTAGCGTAGGCTGGAGCAAGTTTGCTATTGTTAGCGTTTAAATTTAGGTGATAATTTTACAGATTTATCAAACTGGTATGCAGTCTAACGCCGAATTATCCTAGTCGAACGCCAATCAGCCCCAAAAGTGCTTGTCTTGTGGGCTAAAATCGCGGATTACTTCGGCTCACTGCCTCGATGGACTTCTATGTCCTATCTCGTTGTTCGCCTCGTAAAACCACGATTTTATCTCCACAATACTTCGCATTTTGATTTAGAAAATTTGATTTGAAAGAACGATTTTTTTGAAAAATGCAAAATCGCCAAAAGGCAATTTTTGTTTAAAAAAACGGCGAATTATATAAATTCGTGCGAATTTTGTCAAATCAAAAGCGATTCGCAGAATCTCGCGCGAAAAATTTAACAGATTCTGTAAATTTTATTTGATTCGCAGAATCTCGCGCGAAAATTTAAGAAAACTTTAAGGATTTTTTAAGAAAACTTTAAGGGGGGGGCAGTTACAATTCTCTCTTTTTTACAAAAGGAGGATGAATGAAAATCATAAATTTAGTCGCACTTGCAATCGCATTTGCCACAGCTCTAAGCGCACAAGAAATCTCACAAGACGCGCAAATCGAGCAACTTGAAAAAGAATTGCGCATTTTGGAGTTGCAAAAGCAAATAGAGCAAGCCAAAAGTGGCGAATCCACACAGCCACAGCAAAATCTCGATAACAACTCAAAAGAACCTAGCGGATTTATGCTAGGCGCGGGACTTGCGCTGGGATATACGATTGATGTAACTTATGGAAGCACTCAATATTATGGTGAATACACGATTAACAACTCACGCGTGGAGTATGGTGGCGAGTTGCTTTTGGGTTATAAGTGGTTTTTTGGAGAGAGTGGAATCTTTGGAACGCGCCTTTATGCGGACTATCAGTTTCTTTTCTCCACAGCTGGGATAAATCCCATAGATGCGCATATTTTTAGTGGCAATTTGGATTTAATGTTTAACTTTAACAAATCTCAAAAATTTAAAGTTGGTATGATTGTAGGACTTCATTTGGGCGGTGGCTTAACAAATTATAAATACGATAGAATGTGTAGCAATAACTACAATGAAGGTGGTGGAGTTAGCACTACTCCCGAATGGGAGGCTTGTCCTTCTGGTGATGCTAATTTTTCAGTCGGTGGTAATATTGGTTTGCGTTTTGTGATAAAAGACCATCACGCAATCGAAGCGATTGTTCAACCACGCGGAAATTTAATTTCAAGTGATGAGAGTGGTTTGAGTATCATAGGATTTGCAAGGTATGTTTATACATTTTAGATTCGAGTGATTTCGCGCGATTTGCGCGAATTTTGTCAAATCAAAAGCGATTCGCAGAATCTAAACAATTTTTTAAGATAGATTCTGCGAATTTAACATTTTTTGCTAAAATTTCATTTTTCAACTTACAAAAGGACTTCATAATATGAATTTAGAGCTAAAAATGTCAAACACACTGCGATTTTTAAGTGCGGATATGGTGCAAAGGGCAAATAGCGGACACCCCGGCGTTGCTATGGGACTCTCCGACTTTCTTGCTGTGCTCTCAAAGCACCTAATCCACAATCCAAAAGAGCCGAAATGGATAAACCGCGATAGGCTTATTTTTAGCGGTGGACACGCAAGTGCGCTTCTTTATAGCTTTTTGCATTTGAGTGGTTATGATGTGAGTTTGGAGGATTTGAAAAATTTTCGGCAGTTGGATTCCAAAACGGCGGGACACCCTGAATATGGGCTGATTGATGGCATTGAGATGACGACAGGTCCGCTTGGGCAGGGCGTTGCAAATGCGGTGGGATTCGCATTAGCGTCTAAATACGCACAAAAACTGCTTGGCAAAAAACTGATAAATCACAAAGTTTATTGCTTTTGTGGCGATGGCGATTTGAGCGAGGGGATAAGCTATGAGGCGTGTTCTTTGGCGGGACTTCATCGGCTAAATAACTTAATTTTGATTTATGATAGCAACGGCATTACGATTGAAGGGAGTGCGAAAATCGCCTTTGATGAGAATGTCAAAGCGCGGTTTTTGGCGCAAAAATTTAGCGTCATTGAGATTGATGGACATAATTTTAGGCAAATAGATTTGGCACTCAAACGCGCAAAAAAGGCGACAAAACCCACACTTATAATCGCCAAAACCAAAATCGCAAAAGGTGCATTAGAGTTAGAGGGTAGCCACAAATCACACGGCGCACCTTTGGGAGCGGAGATTTTAAAGAGAGCCAAAAAAATGGCGGGGGGCGAATTTGTGGGCGAATTTGTCATTCCAAAAGATGCCAAAATCGCCTTTGAGAGCACGGTTGAAGTGGGCGATATGCACTATCAAATGTGGCTTCAAAATTTAAAGCGCAGTGGTAAAAAATCGCTGTTTGATTCGCTACTAAATCCAAACTTTGATTCGCTAAAACTTCCGCATTTTAGCAAGGCAGACTACGAAAAAGGTATCGCTACGCGCGTAACAAACGGCATTATTTTAAATGCTATTAGCGAACATTGCAAAGGATTCATCGGCAAAAGTTTTATCGGTGGTAGCGCGGATTTAGCCCCATCAAACAATACCGCGCTAAAAAATAGTGGCGATTTTCCGCGTGGTGCTAATCTGCACTTTGGCATACGAGAACACGCGATGGGAGCGATTTGCAATGCGATTGCAGCTTATGGGCTTTTTGTGCCGTTTTGTGCGACATTTTTTGTGTTTAGCGATTATATGAGCCCAAGTGTGCGAATCGCCGCGATTAGCCACTTGCGCGTGTTTTATATTTGGACGCACGATTCAATTGGCGTGGGCGAGGATGGCGCAACGCACCAGCCTATCGAGCAATTAAGCCATTTTCGCGCTATGCCAAATCTGCTAGTATTTCGCCCAGCCGATGGCAATGAAAACGCGCAATGTTGGCAAATTGCTTTGTCGCAAAATCTCCCTTGCGCCTTTGTGCTATCGCGCCAAAATCTGCCTATTTTAGATTCGCATAATATCGATTGTTCGCGTGGTGCGTATATTTTAAAGGATTTTTGTGGCGAATCTAACGCCGATTCACGCAAAAAAATAGTCATTCTTTCAAGCGGTAGCGAAGTGCATTTGGCATTAGATTCGGCGAATCTATTAGAATCGCAAGGCATTTCCGTGCGCGTGGTTTCTGTGCCGTGCTTTGATTTGTTTATAAAACAAGATAGCGCGTTTATTGAGCGAATCTTAGGGCGTGATTCAAGCAAATCTATAAAAGATTCAGGCGAATCAAATCCCAAAATTTTCGCGCTTGAAGCTTCGCGCGGGTTAGAATGGTATAGATTTGCGGATTTTGTGATAGGAATGGATAGTTTTGGCGCAAGTGGCAAGGGCGAAGCGGTGTTTGAGCGATTTGGATTTAGCGCAAAGGGCGTAGCGCAAACAATCGCAAAACATCTCGGCGCAGAATCTATCGCAACAAAATTCGCAGAATCCACCGCAAAAATCGCAGAATCTCCCGCAAAATCTCGCTAAACTCTATGAAACTCTCCGTATTTTCCTCGCAAAGGGCACTTTTAGAGTTTGCGAAAAACTCAGATTCTGCGTTTTTGCCACCTTGCAAAAGCATTGGCGAGTTTTTTGAATACGCGCTAAGTGGCGGAAATATCGCGCAAACTTCGCAGAATCTCCGCATTTTATTTTTGTGGAGGGCGATTAAAAATATCGAAATTAGCGATTTGGGATTTGAGAAAAGTTTCATTAGTTTTTTGGAGCATTCAAATTTTATTTTTCAGTTTTTTGATGAGTTAGATTCTGCGAATGTGAAAATTAGTGACATTGATACGCACGATACTTATGGCGATTACAGCGACCATTTGAGCGTTTTGGAGCGCATTTATGAGAAATATCAAAGCGAGTTAGCAAAGCAAAATCTAAGCAATAAAAATCACAAAATCAATCAAAAATTCCTGCAAACTTATGATGAAATCGATATTTTTTTAGGTGGGATTTTGAGTGCAAAAGAACTGCAACTTTTACGCCAAATCGCAGAATCTACCCATCTCACGCTATTTTTCACCACCACAAAATATAATCTAAATCTTTTGCAAAATATCCTATCGCAGAATCTCGCCCAAAATACACACTATTCGCTTTGCCTAAATGATGGCGAACTCCGCGAAAAAGGCGCGTTGCAAAGGCACACAAAGCAAATCAATCTCTATAAATTTGACTTGCGGATAAGTCAAGTTTTGCTTGTGATTGCGAAGATAAATGAGTGGTTGAGTGACGGAGCGCAGAGCATTGCGGTGATTTTGCCTGATGAGAATTTTGCGAAATATTTGCAGTTGTTTGAGAAAAATCTAAATTATGCGATGGGATTTAAGGACATAAAGTTGATTAAAAAAGTGCAGAATCTACGCCAAAAATCGTGTGATGAGATTTTAGAAGCGGTGAAAAATGACTTTGATGCGGAAATTTTTGCGATGCGTGAGATTTTGGCGACTTTAAGCAGCGATGAAATCATCGAATTTCTGCTAAAAAATATCAAAAATTTAGATGATAATAACGGCGGTAAAGTGCGTGTAATGGGGATTTTGGAGAGTAGATTGATTAAATTTGAGAGGGTTATTATCGTAGATTTTAATAGCGAGTTTATCCCCGCGCTAAATGATAATGATATGTTTTTAAATACCGCTCTGCGAAAGCGACTAAACCTCCCTACTCTGCGCGATAAAGAGAACTTGCAAAGGCACTATTATTTTATGCTGATAAATAATGCGGAATTTGTCGAAATCGCGTGTTGCAAGAATGCGCCGATGGCGAGTTTGCTAAATGATTTGGGCGAATTGTGCGAGGTGGCGGAGTTTGACGGCGATAAAATGTGGCATTTTTATGAGGTGGGCGAGGCAAAAAAATATTTTGATGATAAAATCATCGCAAAAGTCCCGCAAATGCGCCTCTCTGCGAGTTCGATAAAAATATTTTTGGATTGCAAGCGGAAGTTTTACTTTTCATATTTATGCGAAAAACTGCGTAGTAGCGAGGAAAAAGAGGAATTTTTAGGCACAAAAATCCATAATTTACTCTGCGAAATGGGGCAGGATTTTGACTTACATAAAATTAGGGCATTCGCAGAATCTTACGCGCAGAGCGAGAGATTAGACTTAGAAATTATGCTAAAAAAATTAAGCGCGTTTTTTAGAGAGCAAAGTGGCGCGTTAAAAAATGGAGCGAAAATTTTGGCGGTGGAAAAAAGCGTGGAGTTTGCATTTGGCGGGTTTGACTTTACCTGCAAAATCGATAGAATTGACAAGGTGGGGGAGAAAATCCGCATAATCGACTACAAACTCCAAACCGACATTTTGGGGAAAAATGGATTTTTGCAACTTTTGATTTATAAACTTGCTATTGAGCGCGAATACGGCTCTTGTGAAATCGAATGCCTTTATTTTGACTTGCTAAACAATAAAGAAATCATTATGGATGAAAGCGCGGAATCAAGCGCAAAAGCAATGCTAGATTCTGCGCTTGGTGCGCTAGGTGGCGAGGTGGATTTCGTGCGTTGTGAGGATATAAAACCCTGCAAACACTGCGATTATGTGTATTTATGTGAGCGATATTAGAATTTTGCGAATTTGTGAAATGCGATGGATTTTGGGGATTTTTTGTGTTAGATTCTGCGATTTTGGGATTTTTGTGTCAGATTCTGCGGTTTTGGGATTTTTTTGTGTTAGATTCTGCGATTTTGTGTTTTTTTGTATCAGATTCTGCGACTCGCACGAAAATCGCAGAATCTAGCGCGGATTTTACAAAAAATCACATATCCATTGCGGAGGTTGAACAAATTTTCCCCCTCCCTTGCGGAGGGGGATTAAGGGGGTGGGTAAAATAATCCGTCATTGCGAGATTCTGCAAAGCAGAATCGTGGCAATCCATATCTGTTTTAGATTCTGCGATTTTTATTTGATTTGCAGAATCTGCGATATTTTCGCCGTTTTGTTTATTAGATTCTGCGAATCGCAGAATCTTGGATTGCTTCGGCACTTCGTGCCTCGCAATGACGAAATGGGAGCGGATTCTGCGACTACACATTAGATTCTGCAAAATTCGCAAAATCTCGCAATGGCGGAGAGTAATGCAGATTCTGCGATTTGCACTCATTTCGCAGAATCTACACGCAAAATCTAATGCGAAAATTACCCACCCCCTTAATCCCTCTCCGCAAGGGAGGGGGAAATTTTTTAAGATTCTTCGCTTCGCACAAGTGCTTCGCGCGAGAATGACAAATAATCGCAAAATCTAAAAATGGATTGCCACGAAGTCGCCCAAAGTGCGACTTCTCGCAATGACGGGATTTTATTTTTTAGATTGCTTCGGCGATATTCGCCTCGCAATGACGGGATTTTTGCAATTTGATTCGCACGAAGTGCGTAATCACAATCGAAGTATTTGCGGTGTTGCTTTGCGCCGTTTTTACGCGAAACAAGCGAAATAGAACTTGGGGGTTCATTGAGCGCAGTTTTGCGTGAAAACGGCGCAAATGAACACCCAAAGACAAATTGCCCCTATTTTCGATTAAAATCATCATCAATGCGAACTATATCATCCTCCCCCAAATACTCGCCCACCTGCGCCTCGATGATTACCAAATCGATTTTCCCTTCATTGCTTAATCGATGGACGCTTCCCATCGGGATATAGGTGCTTTCATTGCGATTTAGGACGAATTCTTCCCCATCCACGCTAACAACCGCGCTCCCACTCACCACTATCCAATGCTCGTTGCGGTGAAAGTGCTTTTGCAAACTCAGGCGTTTTTTGGGGCGGACGACAATTTTTTTGATTTTATAAAACGCACTCTCCAAAAGCACTTGATAACTGCCCCACGGGCGAAAAACCAAATTATGAAACTTCACCAAATCGCTATTTTTTTGCTTTAAAATTTGGGTGATTTTTTTGACATTTTGACTCTCCCCCCTTTTGGCAATCATAAGGCAGTCCGCGCTATCCACCACAATCAAATCATTTGCACCCACAAGCGCGGTGAGTTTCTCACTCAAAATAAAATTATTCGCAGAATCTAGCGCCAAAACTTCGCTTTTGCTCGCATTCCCCGCGCTATCTTTGGGGTATTCATCGCTTAACGCATCAAAACTCCCCACATCGCTCCACGCAAAGTCCGCTTTGATTAGCGCGAGATTTTGCGACTTTTCCATTATCGCATAATCAATGCTAATATCCTCCAAACTCTCGCAGTCCTCGCGTTTCAAATGCGTGAAATCGCTATCTTTGAGTGCGTTTTTTAGCGCGGTTTGGGCGAGTTTTAGCAACTTTGGATGATATTTTTTAAACTCATCAATCAAAACCCCCGCCTTAAAGCAAAACATTCCGCTATTCCAAAAATATCCGCCATCTTTTAGGTATTTTTGCGCGGTGGCAAAATCGGGTTTTTCAAAAAAGGCGACTTTGCCATTTTTATCGCTAATGTATCCATAACCTGTGTTTGCGTTTGTGGGAGTTATGCCAAAAAGGGCGATTTTACCCTGCTTTGCAAGAGATTCTGCGTTTTGTATCGCGCATTTGTATTTTGGCAAATCTTTGATAATATGGTCGCTAGGCAGTGCCAAAATCACCTCATCACTTTTGCTTTGCAGTGCGACAAAAAGCAGTGCCGAAGCGGTATTTTTAGAAACGCACTCCAAAATAAAATGCAGATTCTGCGATATTCCCTCAACTTCGTTTTTCGCTAAAAAATAATGCGCTTCATTTGTGATAATCACAAAGTCCTCTGCAAAAGGCAGATTTCGCAAAATCGTCTCTTTAAAAAGCGAGTTTTCTCCAAAAAATGGCACAAATTGCTTTGGCATCAACTCGCGCGAAATGGGGAATAATCTACTCCCGCTCCCACCGCATAAAATCGCTATTTTCATCTTACAAATCCCCTTATTTCGATAATTTCTCGCATTTCAAATTTTCGCGTATTTCACTAAAACCGCATTTCGCCAAATCCCCGCATTTTGGCAAAAATCAGCATTTCAAATTTTTTGAATCTCCGCTTCGACATTATTGATTATCCAATCAGGCGTAGAAGCACCCGCCGTAATACCGCAAAGCACCTTCCCCGCGAACCACTCGCACCGCAAGTCGCTCTCATCCTCCACGCAATAACTATCCTTGCAAAATTGCAAGGCGATATTTAAAAGTTGCTTTGTGTTGCTACTATTTTTCCCGCCCACAACGATTAAAATATCCACTTCTTGCGCGAGTTCTCTAACTGCGTGTTGATTATCAAAAGTCGCATTGCAGATTGTGTTAAACACGCGCACTTCCACGCAGTGCGCTATCAAAAAGTTCGCCACTTCTAAAAAATCATTGATATTTTTGGTGGTTTGCGAGATTAGGGCGACTTTGCCTTGTGGGATTTGCAGGGCGTCTTTGTGGATTATGATTTGAAAATGCTCCCCGCAATAACTCGCCACGCCCTTCACTTCGGGGTGATTTTCATCGCCAAAGATTATGATTTCATACCCATCCTCGCTTAATTCTTTGGCGATTTGCTGTGGTTTTTTCACAAAGGGGCAGGTGGCATCGATGATTTTTGCGCTAGATTGTGCTAACTTTTTGTAGTCATTTTTTGGAATGCCGTGCGTGCGGATAATGACGCTTTTTTCCGCGCTAACCTTTTCTAAATCCATTTCGACTTTTACGCCAAAATCATTTTTTAATCGCTCGATTTCCTTTTGATTGTGGATTAGCGGACCTAATGAGATGGCATTTTTATTCTGCTCGGCAAGGCGGATTGCCCTTTTTACGCCAAAGCAAAATCCATATTTCTCCGCCCGTTTAGTTTTCATAGTTTTTAATCTCCGCAAATCGCCCCAAAATCTCCAAAAAGTTTGGAAAACTCACATCAACACACGCAGAATCTAGCACTTCAACTTCGCACACCGCCCCAAATAGCGCGAAACTCATCGCAATGCGATGGTCGCCAAAACTATCGATTGCAACTTTTTTATTTGGCATTTTAAATCCACCACATACGCTAAATCCATCCTCAAATTCCTCGCACTCCACGCCAAATTTAATTAGATTCTGCAAAGTTGCTTTTATTCTATCGCTTTCTTTTGCGCGCAACTCTTTTGCGTTTCTAACCACACTTTTGCCACTAGCAAAGGCAAAGATAACCGCTAATGCCGGGATTTCATCAATCAACCAAGCGATATTTTCACTTAACTCCACTGCTTTTAGCGCAGAATCTTTATAAATGCAAATCTCCCCCACTTCCTCAAACGCAGAATCTTCGCATTTTATCTCAACCTTCGCCCCCATTTTTTGCAACACACAAAATGCCTCAATGCGAGTTTTGTTTAAAAGCATATTTTTTAGCACAATATGGGAGTTTGTAATAAGTGCCAAAATAGCGAAATAAAACGCACTTGATGGGTCGGATGGAATGCTTAAATTTAGCGGTTTTAGCGGGGAGGTTAGCGGGGCGATTACGATTTTATTTTCGCAAATTTCTAAATTCGCTCCCATTCCAAGTAGCATTTTTTCGCTGTGATTGCGACTTAGTGAGACTTCGCTAAATGCGCTTTTTTCGCTAGATTCTGCGTTTAGGGCTGCTAAAATCATCGCGGTTTTTACCTGCGCAGATGAGATTTTGCTGTGAAATGAAAAATGCGATAATTTTCGCCCTAAAATCGTCAGTGGCGCAATCTGCCCTGCCCTAGCATAAATCTCCGCACCGATACTTTGCAAAGGCGCAATCACTCGTCCCATCGGGCGCACTCGCAAATATTTATCGCCTGTCAGCACGAAATATTTGCCACTCTGCCCTGCCAAAAGTCCCAAATACAGGCGGATTGCAGTCCCAGCATTTCCGCAGTCCAAAATATCATCTGCCTCCAAAATGCCATCTTTGTGGCGAAGCAGTTTTAACTCCGCGCCTTGCGGGATTTGCACGATATTTTCAACCGCCTTGCCGTCTGCAAAAACGCGCATTCCTAACTGCATTGCGATTTTTAGCGTATTTAGCGTATCCTCGCCAAATAAAAAATTGCGGATTTTGCTCTCCCCTTCGCTTAAAAATGCAAAAATCACCGCGCGGTGCGAGATTGATTTATCACTTGCAATATTTGTAATCTCCGCCCCAAATCCCGCACTTTTGGGCGAAATGCTCGTTATTCGCATCGTATCTCCGCATTAAAGGTTTGGCGCAGAATCTCTAATATTTTCTTATCGCCCAAATCCTGCGCTTTTAGCGTGGTATCCATCGCTTGGAATGTCGCCTTAAAACTAATGCTAATTTTATCTCCAAACTCATCGCTTTTGTATAAATCAAGGGCGGTAATTTTCGCTAGGTGCGGGATTTTCGCCTCTAAAATCGCTCTTTTTATCTCGCTAAAATTTGTGTTTTTATCTACCAAAATGCTAAATTCCCTATCCATCCCCTGAAAGTGCGAAAACTCCCTAAATGCAGTATTTTTCTCCGCACTAAAAAGACTATCCAAATCAATTTGCGCCATAAAAATATTTTCCATCTCCAAATCACTTGCGATAAATGGATTTAGCGCGCCGATTATGCCGACTATTGCGCCATTTTTGATGATTTTTGCGCAAATGCCTTTGTGAAATAAATCGCCGCTAGATTCTGCGAATGTGGCATATTTTGCACTTTTCTTGCGTTTGGCAGAATCTTTGGTAGAATCTTTATTTGCAGAATCTTTATTTGAATTTGGCGCAGAATCTTTCGCAGAATCTGCTTTATTCGCAGAATCTTTTGCCAAATTTACCGCAGAATCTTTCGCAGAATCTTTCGCCAAATCCACCGCAGATTCTGCGTTTTCTAACTCCACTCCACCCAAAATATCGCTAATCGCACTTGCAAACGCATAAAAATCCCACTTTTCCCCCTTTGGCGTGGGATATTTGCACTCGCTTTTTAATCCTCCCGCTACAAAGGCGAGATTCTGCGATTCCTCCCGCTTTGCGTTATAAATGCTTCCCATTTCAAAAAGTGCAAGTTTTTCATACCCAAAATTTTGATTGCGTTTTAGCGAATCAAGCATTGAGGGGATAAGCGAAGTGCGAAGGGTGTTTAACTCATTTGTGATAGGATTTAGCAAGTCTAAATTCTCCGCAATCAAGGGCAGATTATACTTTTCCAAAGTCGCCCTTTGGCAAAATACATAATGCAACGCCTCAAAAAATCCTTTGCCAATCGCCTTTTTAGCGATATTTCGCCTAAATTTATAAAATCTATAATCATCATTTATATTCGCGCTATTTGGCAGAATCTGCGCCTTTGCCTCCACTAAATCAATGCCTTTTAGTCGCAAAATCTCTTCTGCGATATCTTGCACGAACCTTATATCGTGGCGATAGCGCGGTGGGATTGCGCTGATTTTATCATCACTTGCGGAGTTTATCATAAATCCCATTCGATTTAGAATGCTTGTAATTTCCTCATTTTTTATCACATTGCCGATAATTGCGCTAATATCCTCAAAGTGAAAGTCGATTCTGCGCTGTGGGTAGTTTTGGAGCAAGTTTTGCGTGGATGAGTAAATAATACTTTGCGACATATTCTCTAACAAATACGAAATACACAAAATGCCATCTTCAAGCAGCGGCGAACTGCCTCTTTTAGATAAATACGAAGTTTTGCAGTCGCTTTTTATGGCGTTTTTAAAGATGGATTCTGCGATTATGTGCGGTGGGATGAAACTCGCCTCAAAAACCACAAGTTGCGAATGCTTATTTGCCAAAATCTCATCGCCCAAACCGATTGTTGAGAGTTTTTTATCCTCGAAAAATACGCCCTCCATTCCATTCTCATCTCTTTTGATTTGCAAAATGATTTTATCCTCAGAGTTTGCAAACTTATCAAAGGCATACGCGCGGATGATAACTCCCGTCATATAGCAACTAAATCGTAGCATATTATGCAGACAATCATCGCTTAACATATCATTTATCGCGAGATTTAGGCGTAACTCCGCATTGCAATATAAATCTTTGATTTGAGCGACTTTGTAGCAAAGCGAAGTGTGGAGATTTTTCTCAAAGGAAATATTTAAGATTCTGCCAATGCCGGGGGCGATTTCATTATTTTTCTCTCTATTTTTTATCGTTTGTAAATTTAAATTTAGCGCGGCAAGTAAATCCATCGCCACGCCAAATACACTTAGGCAATCCCCGCGATTTGGCGTGATTGCAATCTCAAAAATGCTATCATCAAAAAGCGCGTATTCGCAAAGTTCTCTCCCAAGCACAATTTCGCCAATGCTATCATCCAAAACAAAAATGCCTTCCTCAATCTTTGGCAATCCAAGTTCGGTAGATGAGCAAATCATCCCATTAGATTCTGCGCCACGCAAATTGCCCTTTTTTATCTCCAAATCGCCGAGTTTCGCGCCGACTTTTGCCACAGGGACGATTTGATTTTTGGCGACATTTTTCGCGCCACACACGATTTGCAAAACTTCGCTTCCAATATCAACTTTGCAAATGCTTAATTTATCGGCGTTTTCGTGCTTTGACTTTTCCACCACCTTGCCGATTACGACATTTTTAGGCACGCTAATTTTCCTAAAACTCTCTACTTCCAATCCAATATCATTTAGCGTTTTGTAAAGGACTTCATCGCTAACTTTTGAAATATCAATGATTTTTGATAATAAATTTCTGCTAAATTTCATTAAAACTGCTCCAATAATCGTAAATCGCTCTCATAAAAACTACGCAAATCATTTATGCCATATAAAAGCATCGCAAATCGCTCTATGCCAAGTCCAAAGGCATATCCGCTGACATTTTTTAATTTTAGTGCGCCAAAAACGCTGTGATTTACCACGCCACATCCAAGCACTTCTAAAAATCCGCTCCCCTTGCAAACGCGACATTTTTCATCCTTCCCCTTGCAAAAAATACATCCAATATCCACCTCCGCGCTTGGTTCGGTAAATGGGAAAAAACTCGCCCTAAATCGCACCTTTATCTCATCGCCAAAAATATAGCGCAAAAAATCCTCCAAAATAAACTTCAAATTCGCAAAACTTATCTTATTCCCGCTATCTACCACAAGTCCCTCCACTTGATGAAACATAGGCGAGTGCGTGATATCATAATCGCGCCTAAAAACTGCGCCCGGGGAGATAATTTTTAGCGGAAATTTGCCTTTTGATTTTATAAGTCGTTGCATTGAGCGAATTTGCACGGGCGAAGTGTGCGTGCGAAGCAAATGCGAATCCTTAAAATAAAAAGTATCCTGCATATCGCGCGCAGGGTGGAATTTGGGGAGATTTAGTGCCTCAAAGTTATGAAAATCATCCTCAATTAGCGGACCGCTTGAAATACTGAAATTCGCCCCGACAAAATAATCGATGATTTTATCAAAAGTGCAGTTTATGGGGTGGGCGAGATTCTGCACCGCATTTGCCCTAAAAAGCGAAGCATCAATCCTCTCACTCTCCACTTTTTGCGCTAATAATTTTTGCGAAATGGCATTTTTCGCCTTTGCTAGCGCGCCTTCAAACTCGCTCTTTGCGTCGTTTAACTTTTTTGCCACTTCCTTTTTTACCGCAGAATCTAGCGATTTTAACTTGCTAAATTCATCTGTTAATTTGCCTTTTTTACCCAAAATGCTAATGCGAATTTTTTCTAACTCATCTAAATTCTTTGCATTTTCAATATCGCTAAATGCGCTATCCATCCACTCCACGCAAAATCCTTATCTTTAAAAATAAAAATTTGTGATTATATTAAAAAAATCGTTAATATTTTATTAAATAAGAAAAAACGCAGAATCTAGTGTGTTTTTCGTCATTGCGAGATTCTGCGTTAGCATAATCTGTCCCCACTTCGTCATTGCGAGTGAGCGTAGCGAACGCGGCAATCCAAATTTTTTTGTCATTCTCGCGCGAACGAAGTGAGCGAATAATCTCTATTTTTTGAGATTTTTCGCTTCGCTCAAAATGACAATTTAAATTAGATTCTGCGATTTTGTGTTAGATTCTGCGATTATTGTTTGATTTGCAGAATCTATTTGTGGATTGCTTCGTTGTTTTCGCTTCGCTCAAACTGCCTCGCAATGACGACTTTTTGCCCTTTGATTCGCATTGCGAATTTTACAGAATCTTTTACATAAGTTTTGTAGCGACTAATAGTCCAGCAATCGCAATCTGCGTCATAACGAGCCATTTTAGCAATTCATATTTAATCTCTAAAATATCATTTTTTGTAGCTAATTTATCCACATCCTTATTGCTTTGCTCTAATATAGAATCTGCGATTTCTAGCGCATCTTTCTTTATTTTTGCTTTGTCTTTTCCTTGAAAATGCTTATCGATAAAATTATCAATCAAAATTTGTGTGCTTTTATTTAACACCATCGCCATTATTAGTCCTTAAAATTATATTTCGCAGAATCTAATGCGTTTTTTGCGAGATTCTGCGATTTTCTTATAATTCGCAGAATCTATTTAAGATTTTGGCGCGAGATTCTGCGCTTACTTAAATGCCTGTGCTACCATTTTTCTGCGCAAATACGCGATTTTGCTTTGCAAAGGTAGTTCTTTTGGGCAGTAGTCTTGGCACGCCATTAGCGACATACAGCCAAATACGCCGTTATCATTGCCGATTAATTCGTAGTAATCCGCCTCTGTGCGCTTATCGTGCGGGTCTATCATAAATCTAGCCACGCGATTTAGCCCAGCAGGTGCGATAAAATCATCACGCATTACTTTTGTAGCGCACCCAGCCACGCAACAACCGCACTCAATGCACCTATCTAGCTCAAATACCGCGTCAGCCACTTCGGGCTCGATTGGCTCTTCTAATTCGGCGATACTTTTTTCGCTCTTTGCGTGAATCCAGCCCTCCACGCGCTTTGTCATTCCCTCAAACCAAACGCCCGTATTTACGGACAAATCTTTGATTAGCTTAAATGCAGGTAGCGGTGCTAGTGTGATTACGCCACTTGGATAGTCCTTTGTTAGCGTCCTACACGCTAATTTTGGCACTCCATTTATCATCATCGCACAGCTTCCGCAAATCCCCGCACGGCACACAAAATCAAAGCTCAAATCTGCGTCTTGCGTCTCTCTAATCACATTTAGCGCGATGAAAATAGTCATCGAATCAAGCTCTTTTAGCTTGTATTCTTTAAAATGCGGTTTGCTTATCGCGCTTAATGGGTCGTATTTCAATGCCCTAATTGTTATAATTCTCTCACTCATTTTGCATCTCCTAATCGTTGATTTCTCGCTTTATATTGCGGTTGCAAGTCAAATTTCATCAAAGCCTCTTGAATCGCATATCTATCCTTGCCCTCTTTTTGCATAGTGGCGGTGATATTATCGACTTGTGCTTGACGCGCTGCGGTGTCAGGGTGCTCGATAATATTGCCCTTTGCGCCATATCCACGATAAGCAGGGGGAATCTCCATAGTTTTGACATCCAAATCCTCATAGCTAATTGTCGGCATATCATCTTCGGGCTTTTCCCACGAAGCAAGGGTGCGTTTTAGCCAATCTTTATCATCGCGCTTTGGATAGTCCTCGCGTGTGTGCGCCCCGCGTGATTCAGTGCGATTAAATGCGCCTTGTGCTACGCAAAGGGCGATTTTTAGCATTTTTTGCGTGCGATATGCTTCCTCTAACTCGGGATTGTTATGCAGATTTTTGTTGCTTATGCGGATATTTTTGCTTTTCTTATAAAGCTCGGCAAGTCCTTTGAGCGCGCTTTGCAAATGCTCTCCATCTCTAAAAATGCCTACATTATTATCCATAATCTCTGTCATTTGCTTTTTAATCTCAAAGATATTTTCCTTGCCATTGGCGTTTATTAGGCTCTCAATATAATCTTGTTGCGCTTTTAGTGCCTTTTCGATGGTGCTTGTTTTTAGCGTTATCCTTTTTTTCTCGCAATATTCACGGAAATAATCACCCACAATCATTCCAGCCACCACCGCTTCGCTTACAGAGTTTCCACCAAGGCGGTTAAATCCGTGCAAATCCCAGCACGCTACTTCGCCTGCGGCAAAGAGTCCTTTTAGGTGCGATTCGCCCTTATAATTTGTGCGAATCCCGCCCATTGAGTAGTGCTGCATTGGGCGCACAGGTGCCCATTGTTTGGTTACATCAATGCCATTAAAAATCTTGCAAATGTCATAAACATCACGCAAATTTTTGTGAATATGCTCCGCACCCAAAATCGAAATATCAAGCCAAATATGGTCGCCATAAGGGGATTTTGCGCCCTTGCCTTTGCGGATATGCTCCATCATTCGGCGCGAAACCACATCTCGGCTTGCAAGTTCTTTTTTCTCAGGCTCATAATCTGGCATAAAGCGATAGCCATCGACATCGCGCAAAATTCCGCCATCGCCCCTGCAACCTTCTGTCAAAAGAATCCCGCTAGGCACGATTGGCGTTGGGTGAAATTGCACTGCCTCCATATTGCCTAACTTTGCGATTCCTGTCTCTAATGCGATTCCTGCGCCTACACCATTGCAAATAACGGCGTTTGTGGTGTTTTTGTAGATTCGCCCATAGCCACCTGTGGCAATTAGCGTCCCTTTGGCAATGTATGCGATGAGTTCGCCCGTTACCAAATCCCTCACAACTGCGCCATAGCACACGCCATCTTCGTGGATTAGCGCGATTGCTTCTTTTCTATCTTGAATATCCACGCCTAACTTTATAGATTCATTTGCCACCGCATAAAGCATCGAATGCCCCGTAGCGTCCGAAGTGTAGCAAGTGCGCCATTTTTTTGTCCCACCAAAATCGCGTGAGTGGATATAGCCGTGCCTAAAATCCTCTTCTTCGATTGTGGTTTTTTGTGCGTTGATAATCGCATCTCTTTTACCTTTTTTGATTCGACTCCACGCTACGCCCCATTGTGCAAGTTCTCTAATCGCCTTTGGCGCAGTTGTAACGAACATTCTAGCCACTTGCTGGTCGCAACCCCAATCGCTCCCTTTCACAGTATCCATAAAGTGCAAGTCCTCATTGTCGCCATCGCTCATTTTTGAGTTGCCAAGACTAGCTTGCATTCCGCCCTGTGCGGCTGCTGAGTGGCTTCGCTTTACAGGGATTAGGCTTAAAACAATGGTGCTTAATCCCATTTTTTTGCACTCAATCGCTGCGCGAAGCCCAGCCAAACCGCCACCTATGATTAAACTATCGCAGTATTGTATATTCATATATCTCCCCTTTATTTTTGAAATTCAGTGTATTTATAGTGCATATAATCCGTCTTTTTATCCAAACTAAGTCCTTTTTTCACATAAGCTGCGTAAGTGGTAAGTCCTAGCACTATGAAAAACACGCTCATACAGATTTTTGCAGTGCGTAGTCGTTTCAAAGTCGCATCAGGCGTTTTTGCTTCAAACCAGCCCCATTTCACAGCCAAACGATAAAGCCCGATTGAGCCGTGCAACTCCACTGCAAACAAAAGCACAATATACAACGCCCAAAAATGCTGATGGACAAATCGATATGATGAGCCCACAGGACCGATTGTTTGTGGCTGAGTAATCATAATGTATAAATGAATGCTCCCTAAGAAAAACAGCGCGAATCCCGTGCAAGCTTGAATCCCCCAATTTGAAGTATCTTTGTGATGGAGCATATTTTTATGCGTTTTGAAACGCAAAAACTGACGATAATTGATAGGAAACTTCCTCATCGCCAAAAATGCGTGCAACATAAACACCGAAAACACCACAATCCCCACGATTGACACCACTAGCGGACATCCGCCTTCAAATATAAAGCTTAATTCGAAAAATTTCGTAACTTTATACATCGCCTTTTCACTGATAAGAATACTAGATACAAAAAACATATGCGCTATCATAAACAACGCCAAAAATAGCCCACTCGCGCTTTGTAGCCAATCTAGCGTCGCAGGCATTCTACTTGCCTTATTGCCTTTGGCTACGCCCGTGTAACTCTCGATAATTTTATTATCCTCCATACTACCTCCCTTTGATTTAAAATAAAATGTGATTGTAGCACTTTTTAAAAGAATAATTGCTAATTTTTATGATTTTTATGAAAATTCAATAATTTTAAGTTACAATGCGAAATTTTATTTTAAAAAAGGAAGGTAAAGATGAGAAGTTTATTAGCAGCGGTGGTATTTGGATTATTTGTATTTAGCGGATGTGGCACTAGCAATATTGCAACGGATAATGCAGAAATAAATGCGGCATTAGATGGCGCACCTGAATGGGTTTTGGGTGAATCAAGTGGGTTAAGCGCAAGTGGTAGCGCGAAAATCAAAAATGGCAACATTAGCTTTGCGGTAACCCAAGCAGAGGCAGACGCTAGAAACAAACTAGCAGGGCAGATTTCAGCAAATGTTGAAAGCAAATATAGAGAGCTAAATACTAGCGATAGCGAAAGTGTAAATCAAGAGGCAGTTCAGGCGATTCGCATAAGTGTAAGCAAGGTTTTAGCAGGTTCAAAAGCCACCAAAAAATGGATTAGCAAAACAAATGATATGTGGGTTTTGGTAGAAGTTAAGCAATTAGATACGGATTTACTCAAAAAAAATCTTATGAAAGCCGATGGCGTGGATAAAGAAGCGGCAAAAGCGTTAGCAAAATCTGTCGATGAGCTAATTGATGGATTTAAGAATGACTAGATTCTATCGCAGAATCTTATGTATTTTTTTTGTTAGTTTTATAATCAGCTCTTGTGGGGATGTGAAATATCCTGCGTGGTATTTGGAAAATGACGAAGATTCTGCGTATTTATATGGCGTGGGGAGCGGAGATACGCTAGATTCTGCGAAAAGTGTCGCGCTAAATGATTTAAGTTCGCAAATCTCGCTAAAAATCGAGTCTGCCACAAGCATCGAGCAATCACAAATCAATGATTTGCAAAGCAATAAGGCGGATTCAAAAATCGATGTAAGCGTGCTTGGCATTGAGCTAAATAGCGTGGAATATATTAAGCAAGAGGAAGTTGATGGCGTCTTTTATGTGAAATCTCGCATAGCAAAGCACAAAATCATAAAGCAACTAAACACAGACATCGAAACTGCCAAAATTGCCATAAACACGCTTTTAGATGACGCAAACGCGATGAAATGCGCCACAATCTCGCCAAAGCACAAGGTTAGTTTAGCAAAGCATTATAATATCCTCGCAAATAAGGCAATGCAAATCCGCGCATTAGATGGCAAGGTAAGCGCGCAAAAGCTAATCGATGATTTGCAGAATCTGCTTTCAAATAATTCGCGCGGGTATTATGTGGCGTTTGCAAGTGGTAGCAGTGAGACTTTTAGTCGCGTGGATAGTGGGCTGAATGCGGAATATAAGAAATTTTTCACATTAGAGCAAAAAGGCGATAAGACATTTATGATTGAAAATCGATACAGCATTCAAAAAGGCGATGAGGTAAAAATCACGCTTGAAGTAAATATCAAAGACTGCGTGGGTAATGCGATTTTCAATACTTTAATCATCGGCAAAGCAAGTAATTACAGCGGTGCGATAAGTCGCATAAAAGCGCAGTTGTATAAAAAACTAAAAGCGTGGCAAGATGATTTATAGATGATGATTTATAGATTTTGTAAATAAATTTTGCACTTATTTGGTGCAAAATTTATAAATTCGCAGAATCTATAAATATTTCAATCACAAATTTTGCGATTCACACCCAAAAAATCCCAAAATCTACCTATTAGATTCTCCAAATCAATTCAAATTATGATATAATCTTCGCTTTTTAAACTTACACAAAGGGCAAAAATGCAAAAGATATTTATCCCAATAGCGATGCTTGCGCTATGCTACATATTTTACAAATACAGCGCGACTATCGAAATCATCTCTGGCGCGGCGGTTTTCTTGTTTGGTATGCTTGTAATGCAAGATGGATTCAAAATGTTAAGCGGCGGATTTTTAGAAAAAATGATGCGAAAAGTCACGGGCAACGCCTTTAAAAGCATTATTTTTGGCGCAGTCTCAACTACGATTATGCAAAGCTCGACTTTAATCTCGCTCTTTGCCATCTCATTTGTAAGCGCGGGGATTATCACCCTAATTCAAGGCGTAGGCATAATCTTTGGGAGCAATTTAGGCAATAGCACGGGCGCGTGGCTAATCGCGGCGATTGGCAACAAAGCAAATATTTCGGCATTCGCACTGCCAATCATCGTCTTTGGCGTGATTTTTATATTTTATAAAGTCAAAGCGATTAAGGGATTTGGATATGTTTTGGCGGGGATTGGATTTATATTTTTAGGGATTGCGTTTATCAAAACGGGATTTGATGATTACAGCGCGGCAATCGACTTTGCGAAGTATAATATCGCCGGTATCAAAGGTATGGTGGTATTTTTGGGCGTGGGATTATTAGCGACACTCATTATGCAATCTACCCACGCAACGCTTGTGCTGATTATGGCAGCACTTAGCACGGGGCAAATCTCACTAGATAATGGTATGGCACTAACCATCGGCGCACAGCTTGGAAGCTCGATTACCACAGGTATCGGCGCACTAAATGCAAGTATCGATGGCAAACGCTTGGCAGTCGCACATATCGCATTTAACGCACTTACGGCGTTAGTGGCATTAGTCTTTTATGTGCCGATTCGAGAAATCGTAGAATCTACGGCGGCAGCGGTGGGTATCGAAAATATCAACTACAAAATTGCCATTTTTCACACGCTTTTTAATTGTCTTGGCATTGCGATAATGTTGCCAATTTTAAAGCGATTTGTGTATTATGTGATGAAGTTTGTATCCGCGCGAAAAAGTGGCGATTTGGATAGTCCCATTTTTTTGGATAACTCAAAAATCGACTTTGCAAACGCGTCTTTGGAGGCGATAAAAAACGAGACAAAGCACCTTTATGACAACGCGCTAGGGATTATCGCAAAGAGCATTGGGTTTGATAGGACGCAGATTCGCTCATTTGAGCCGATTGATAATTTGCTAAAAAATAAGAAAATACTAAAAGATGAAATCGATATTGACGCGCTGTATGAGAGTAAAATCAAGTCGCTCTCAAACGCGATTATGGAATTTACCGCAAGTGCCAAAACAAAAATGGGGCAGGAAGCGCAGATGAAAGAAGTCTTTGCCCTGCAAATGGCGGGGAAAAGCATTGTCGATGCCACAAAACAAATGCGCTTGGTGCAAAAGAATTTGCAAAAATACTCCCTATCGCAAAATGAAGTCCTTGCAAATGAATACGGCAAAATGCGTGGCACTTTGGCAAAGCTGCTTCGTGCAATCGAAGAGCTGCGAATAACTGACAGCGAGGAAAATGCCCCCATCGTGAAAAAAATCATAAAATACAAGGCGTTTTTTAAATACGATGATTTGGATATTATCAACAAAATCGATGCGCTTGTGGCGGGGAAAAGCATAAGTTTCGCGGAGGGGACTTCAATGCTAAATGATTTGAGTTTTATGCGGACGATTGCGCTCTCGCTCGTGGAGGCGGTGAATCATTTGTATGGGATGGAAATGTGATTTTTGGGTGGTGATTTGCCTTGTTGTGACTTGTCTTTGGGTGGAAATTTGCTGTGTTGCAATTTGTTTTTTTGGTGGCGTTTGGGTGGCGCGCAATTTGTTTTTTGGCAATCATTTGCTTTGTTTGTAACGGCGTGTGAGATTCTGCGATTTATATAAAAATCGCAGAATCTAGCGTAATTTTTTGTCATTGCGAGGCACAAAGTGCCGAAGCAATCTATTAGATTCTGCGATTCTTGCAGAATCTATCTTAAATTGTCATTCTCGCGCGAAGCACAAAGTGTGAAGCAAAGAATCTCAACTAAATCTCGTCATTGCGAGATTTTGTGTTTATTTTCCGTCATTGCGAGATTTGCCTTTGGCAAATCGTGGCAATCCATTTTATTTTTTTTTTTTTTTTTGGATTGCTTCGTTGTTTTCGCTTCGCTCAAACTGTCTCGCAATGACGAAGTGGGGGCAGATTCTGCGATTTTTGGATTTTTTGCGCTAGATTCTGAGATTTTCGCAGAATCTACCCACCCACTTAATCCCCTCCGCAAGTGAGGGAGAGAGTTTTGCGTAAATCCTCACGCGCTTGGAAATGGGGAGAATTTTAGATTCTGCAAATCGCCCTCCATATTGTCATTCTGAGCCATAGGCGAATCTCTTTTTTTTTAAAATTTTTTGAAATATTTCGCTTCGCTAAATATGACATTTTTTTGGATTGCCACACTCGCTTCGCTCGTTCGCAATGACGAAAAAAGCACATTAGATTCTGCGATTCGCAGAATCTCAATCCGCAGGATTGGATAAAGAAACTTCGGCTTTGCCTTGTTTTGCGAGCGTAGCGAAGCAACAATCGAAGTATTTGCGGTGTTGCTTTGCACGAAGTTTGCCCCGTTGCTAGGAAATAGAACTAGTGGTTCATTGACGACGCAATGGGGCAAACTTCGTGTGAATTGAATACCCAAAGACAAATTGCCCCTATTTGCGCGATTCTATATACAAACTCGCCCCTTTATACGCCCCTCCACCTTCATTACAATCTAGCAAAAACTCGTTAAAATGCGGAATCTGTGAGGTATTAAACTCAAATCTTTTGCACTCGCCAAACCCCGCATTTTGCAGCATTCTCGTTAAGGAAAGTTCGTCATACGCCCATTTGTGCCGCTCGCCAATACTAGTTTGGATGAAAATCTCATCGCGCAAGGACGGCGGGACTAGAAATCGCACAAAACGCAAATATAGATTTAGAAATTTATTTGCGATTTTGTCTTTTGTGAGTTTGTCAATAAAGCGCGTTTTTGGCGCATTTAGCGCATTTGGCGCAGAATCTTGTGTGCGAGAAATAATGTATTTTCTAAAATCATCGCTAAATTTGGGGAGATTCTGCGATTTATGCGGATTTTGCGAGTCGCTTTGCAGATTCTGCGATTTATGTGGATTTTGCGAGTCAATTTGTAGATTTTGCAGATATTTTCCCATCTCACCGCCTGATTTTACGCGTATCATTTGGTCAAATAACTCCACCAAAATCCAATCATACCGCTCCCAAATTTCATTTAATTGATTTTGCCCCCCCCCTATCGCGCAATTTTTTAAGGATATTCAAATATTCATTCACCGCATTTTCCAAATCAGGCACCACAATGCGTAAAATTCCGCCTTTTTTCATCACTCTCCGCACTTCGCGCAAAAATAGCAGTGCATTTTCCTTTGTCAAATGCTCCAAAAAATGACTGCTATACGCCACATCAAAAGTCTCATTTGGATAGGGCAGTTTTTTCAGCAAATTCACCTTTTTCACGCGCTTATCAAGTGGAGAAAAGTCGATATTTTCCCAAATGTGATTTTTATCTAGCGAGATTCTGCTCCCACAGGCGATATTTAATATTTTCATAACCTTACACCTTTATCTAAACTTTATCTAAATTCAATTTCAACGCTCTCGCCCAAATCCTCGCGGATATTTTCAAACGCGGGCGAAAAGTATAAAAACTGCGCGAAGTCATTTTCGCCACTGCCTTGCGTTATTTTTATATCAAACTTGCCTTTTTGCGTGCTTTTTAGGGCGAGAGTTTGGACGCCATTTACCACGCTTCCAAGCGAAAATACGCTTATATTTTCGCCAAGTGCGAGATTCTGCGCCACTACCTTAAAATCCCGCCAATGCGCCGTATTCACATACCAATTACCCGCATTTGCCTTTGGCAGGCGCGTGCGCGGGGAAATCACGCTTTCGATATCCACGATTTTGCACGCAGGCGATTTGCAAAAAAACTGATAGGCAATCTTTGGATTTGCCACCAAACTTTCATTTGCATTTGCATTTGGCAAAAGTGCGATTTTCCCGCGCATTAGGGCGATTCGCCAATCTTTTTTAATGAGCGGTTTGATAGCATACTTCACCCCCAAATCGCCCAAAAACTCCACTTGCAACACGCCATCATTTAAATTCACCACGCGAGAGTTAAACAAATCAAGCGGAGTTAAATCCCTATCTTTTATCCCGCTCACCGAGATTTTCCGCACCACACGAGAAATCGAAGCATCCAAAAATGTATTTTTTGGGATGATTGAATCGGGCATATTTTCGTTTATAAAAATAAAATTGTTTATTTTGTCATCAAACTTTATGCTTAAATCTCGCGCGTAGCAGGTGCTTGTGAAGTTTTTAAGAGGGAGATTCTGCGAGTTTAGCGCATTTAGCGTGAGTTTAGCAAAGGGCAAATACGGAATTGCGGGGATAAAGGAATGCTGATTGTAATAAAGCATTCGCCCATTATTTTCCAAAATCGCGCTAAAAGAATGCGGGATAATCGACACGCGCTTTTTAAAGACGATGGGACGCTGACAGGGGATTTTCCCGCTAGATTTTGGGGTGGATTCTGCGATAAAATTAGATTCTGCGTTTTTGTGAGATTCTGCGCCAAAATTCGCAGAATCTAGCGTAGATTCTGCGTTTTGTGCGAAATGTGCGGGAGATTCTGCAAAATTAGATTCTGCGCTAAAATTCGCAGAATCCACGCATTTCCCCTCCATCCTATCGCGCCAATCAAGTTTATTTACAAACGCGATTTCTAACTCGCCATTTGCCACATCGCTAAAATTCACGCTTAAATTATTCCCCACCAATCGCCCGTTTTTAAATGTCGCACTGCCTGTGACTTGCTCCCCCACACTAGCGCAAAGTCCGCTATCGGCGCGAAATCTCACATACAGCGGGACTAACTTCTCGCTAAATCCTCTATCAATCGCCCCATTTGCCGTTCTCGCAGTCGCGTTTGGAGCGATTAAGAGCGGATTATTCTGCGCTTTTAGCGTGAGATTTTGCGCTATGCTTAAATCCATTAGATTATTTTTCGCATCCACAAATGCGACATTTAAATGTATGCTATGCGGAATGACGCTAATTGGCTGTGAAGTTTGCGCCACTTTTGCCTTGCCCTGCGTAAATCCGCAAGAGATAAAGGCGGGATTGCGCGATGAGCTCGCATTAAATGGATAACTCACCACATAGCTAATCCCATCGCCCCGCAGCTCGCTAAAATGCCGCCCTCCAAGCGTATCGTAAAACTCGCAAAATCGCCCCTTTATCCCTCGCGCGTGGGTGATATTTGCCTTGCTATCAAGTGCGTAAAAAATCACAGCAAAATGCCCCACGCCACCGCTAATTTTCGTCCAAATATGCCCGCTAAAAGGGCGCAGATTGCCAATCAAGCAAGATAGATTATCGCCCTTTTGAGTAGCGCAGAACTTCTCTGCTTGTTTAAACGCATCATATTCCACGATGAGCGGTTTTTGCGGGAGGATATAATGTGGTTTTTTGAGATTTTGCGGATTTAGATTCTGCGGATTCTGCGAATTTGGCGCGAGATTCTGCGGATTTTGCGCGAGATTCTGCGGATTTTGCGCGAGATTCTGCGGATTTTGCGCGAGATTCTGCGCCAAAAGTGCGTTAAAAATTATAAAACCACAAAGCAAAATTACGCGCATTTTCTACACCAAAATAATATACACAACCTGCGGTCCGTGCACACCAAACACCGTTTTTAGCTCAATATCCGCCGTCCGCGATGGACCGGCGATTAAAATCATATTGCTAGGCAGATTTTCGCCACGCAGTTTCGCAATGCCGTCCTTTATGCTTTTCACGATATTTTTGCGCTCCAAAATCGCAATGCAATTTTTGGTGATAAGAGACGCGAGGCGCGGACTATCCGCACTACTTGCCACGCCAATCACTCCAATATCCGCAATCCCGCAATCCGCCTTAATAATCGCCGTATCCGTGCTAAAAAGCGTATCGCGAATCTCATCTACGCTTTTATCATAAGCGGTGAGATTGAACTCATCTTTTAGCGGGGCGATGAGCAATTCTGCGCTTTTGGCGTAAATATTGCTTTTTGAACCCAAATCACGCAGAATCTGCGCCAAATCTTTTGTTAAATCGCTAGATTCTACGATAATGCCCTTATTTGCGACTTGCATTGCGATATATTCATCTATCAAATTGTCTTTTCCGTGCTTAATCTCTCCGCCATATTCGCGGACTGCGTCCCTTAATTTATTGCTTTGCAACGCGCTTTTTGCGCTATTTAAAATCGCCTCTTTACTCATAAATCACCCCCTGCATTTTTTTGACTTTTGAGTGTAAGTTCCCATCTAACTGCGGAAATGTGTGATTTTGCATCCACGCGCTTAATTCGGGATTTATCCTGCCAAAAATCGCTCCAAACTTGCCTAAAATCCCCACTAGCGAGTTTGCCACACGCCACTTAAATCCGCTAGTAGCGACATTTGCGAAAATCGCAAAGTTTCGCTTATCCCTTTCATTTCGCTTCACATTCGCATATCCTACCACGCCTTTGCGCCCCTGCCCCGCCTTTTCGCTTCGTAAATCTCTTATTAGCTCCGCTAGTGGGATTTTCACAGGGCATACTTCGCTACATCGCCCACACAAAGAGCATAGATTTAGCATTGGCGCGCAATTATCAATGCCAAAAATCTGCGGACTTACCACTTCGCCAATAGGACCGGGATAAGTCGTAAGGTAGGCGTGTCCGCCGATTTTATCATATACCGGGCAGTGATTTAGGCAAGTCCCACAGCGAATGCAACTCAAAGCGCGATAATAATGCGAATCTGCCAAAATTTTAGAGCGATTATTATCTAGCAAAATGATATGCACTTCTTTTGGTCCATCTAACTCGCCATTTTGGCGCGGGTGGGAGATGATATTATTATAGCAAGTGATATTCGCCCCTGTGGCACTTGGGACTAATAGCATATCTAAAATACTCGCATCTTCAAAAGATTCTACAATCTTTTCAATACCGCAAATGGCGATGTGAATATCACACGCAGTGGTGCTCATCCGCCCATTGCCTTCATTTTCAATTAGCCAAATCGCCCCTTCATTTGCGATGGCAAAATTCACGCCCGATAACCCAATCTTAAAATCCTTAAATTTTTGTCGCAGGTGCGTCCTTGCCACGCCATTTAGCGTTTCAATAGAGTCTGCGTCCTCTTTTTGCAAATTCGCATTTAATTTATTATTAAAAATATCTAACACCTCAAAGCGATTTTTGTGAATCGCAGGGACTACGATATGCACGGGCGGCTCATCGATTAGCTGAATTATAAGTTCGCCTAAATCCGTCTCTTTTGCGTCAATGCCGTGCTCTTTTAGATATTGATTTAGGTGAATCTCTTCACTCGCCATCGATTTGCCTTTTAAAATCATATTTGCATTATTTTTTTTCATCAAATCTAAAATCACCGCATTTGCTTCATTTGAGTCACTCGCCCAATGCACCTTAAAGCCATTTTTTATCGCATTTACTTCAAATCGCTCCAAAAGTTCAGGCAGTTTTGAAAGCGCGTTTTGCTTTACTTTGCGCCCCATCTCGCGTAAATTCTCCCAATTATTGTAGCGATTTGCGATGGTATTTTTACGATTTGTTTTTAGCGTGTGCATACTTGATTTGAGATTTTCTCGCATTTGCTTGTCATTTAACTTCTCATTTATGATTTTGTGATATTGCTCTTTTGAATGAAAACTACTCATAATCTCCCCCTTTTTTACAGCTCGATTCGCTCAGCGATAAAGTCATATAAATGCACCGCTTTCACGCTAACGCCATTTTTTGCCATCGCACCGCTGATATTTAGCAAACACCCCGCGTCCGCAGAGATGAGATACTCGACATTTCGCGCTTTTATATCTGCGATTTTCTCCATCACCATCGCTTTTGAAATCTCGGGCTCTTTTACCGAAAATGTCCCGCCAAATCCACAGCATTCTTCCTCTCGCTCTAACTCAACTAGCTCGACATTTTTTAGCTGACGAAGCAATGCCTTATTTGATGGGATACTATTTGCCACACGCAATGCGTGGCAGTTTGAGTGCCACGAAACGCGCGTCTTTGGCTTTTTGTCCTCGTATTGCACTTTTAGCTCTTTGTATAAAAATTCGCTTAATTCAAACACGCGATTTGAAAATTCTTTCACTTTTTCATAATCGCCACTATCGGCAAACAACTCCAAATAATCCACCTTCATCGCCCCAGCGCACGAGCCAGATGGGACGATTATGGGATATGGTTCGCTGAATAAATTTATGTTATGCAATGCGATTTTTTTGCTCTCATCATAAAATCCAGAATTTAGCGTGGGCTGTCCGCAACAAGTTTGGTCTTTTTTGAAAACCACTTCAACCCCCGCTTTTTGAAGTAACTTTATCGCATTTACGCAAGTGCCAGAATACGCCACCCCGCCTAAACAAGTGGCAAAAAAATAAACCTTTTTCATTTTCTCTCCCCCTTTTTAAAAGTCTAAAATTATATCAAAATGCCTTAATTTTTACGCAAAATCGCAACTTCCCTAATCTCGTCATTTTGCTTTATTAAATCAAGCACCGCAAAACTTTCATCATCGCTAATCGCCCCAAATGTCGTGTGTTCGCCATCCAAATGCGGGCAATCCACAAAGCAGATGAAAAACTGACTTCCGCCCGTATCTCGCCCCGCGTGAGCCATACTTATCGTCCCTCGCTTGTGCTTGTTTGGATTGCTTTTCACTTCGCATTTTATGCGATAGCCCGGACCGCCCGTCCCTGCAAGGCGCGGATTATCCTTGCTGTGCGGACAGCCACCCTGCGCCATAAATTTATCAATCACGCGATGAAACTTTAATCCTTCGTAAAATCCGCTATTTGCTAGTGCGATAAAGTTGCTGACCGCCTGTGGCGCGTCTTTATAAAAGAGCGTAAGTTTTATATCGCCCTTGTTTGTGCGAATAATCGCGCCATCATTTTTCGCCAAAAAATCATTGTCGATTTCATAAACTTTCAAATTTTCCATTTTGCCCCCTTAAAATTAAATGCCGTAATTTTAGCGATTTTTCGCAGAATCTGCGGATAATTTTAAAGTAGATTCTGCGAAAATGTGTAAAATTCGCAGAATCTTGGCGTGATTTTTATTTAGATTCTGCGATTTTTGTGTTAGATTCTGCCGCAGAATCTGCGTTGTTTTTTATTAGATTTTGCGATTCGCAGAATCTACACTCTATTCCCAAACACGCGCTTAAAAATCTTATCGACATTTTTTAAATAGTAGCCATAATCAAAGCACTCGCGGATTGATTCGGGCGACATTTTTGCGCTCAATTCGCTGTCATTTAGCAAATATTGCAAAAACAAACTCTCTCCACTCACATTTTTAGACGCTTTGCCATTTTGTAATGCTTCCCACACTTTCATCGCATTTCGTTGCACGATAGCATAAGATTCCTCGCGTGATAAGCCTTTTTTGGGGAGTTCTAATAGGATTCGTTGCGAAAAGACTAGTCCGCCTGTCAGCTCCAAATTTTTCATCATATTTTTGGGATAAACTACCAAATTTTTTAGCAAATCATTTAGGCGATTTAGCATAAAGTCAAGCGTGATAAACGCGTCAGGCAGGATAAATCGCTCCACACTTGAATGACTTATATCGCGCTCGTGCCACAAAGCGACATTTTCCATCGCAGGGATAGCGTAAGAGCGCAGGATTCGGCAAAGCCCCGTGATATTTTCGCTAAGCACGGGATTGCGCTTGTGTGGCATTGCGCTACTGCCCTTTTGCCCCTGCGCGAAGTATTCCTCACATTCATAAACCTCCGTGCGCTGAAAGTGGCGAATAGAGACGGCGATTTTCTCGCAGCTACTTGCAAGTAGCGCGATGTCGCACATTAGCCTTGCGTATCTGTCGCGTTGCACCACTTGATTGCTAACTTTGGCGCAATCTAGCCCCAAATTTTTGCATACGATTTCTTCAAGTTCGATGGGCGAATGCGCCATATTGCCCATCGCACCGCTGATTTTGCCAACTGATACGACTTGCAGAGTGCGTTTTAATGCGTCCAAATGCCGTCTAATCTCATCAAACCAAATCGCCACCACAAGCCCAAAAGTGATTGGTTCGCCGTGAATCCCGTGGCTTCGCCCCACCATAAGCGTATCTTTGTAAGTCATCGCCTTTTGCTCCAAAGTAGCCAACAGCGCGTCCAAATCATCAATGATTAGAAACAAACTATCGCGAATCTGCAACGCCACCGCCGTATCAATCGTATCGCTACTTGTGATTCCATAGTGAAAAAAGCGCGATTCTTCCCCTAACGAGTGCGCCACCGAAGTCGTAAATGCGATTAAATCGTGCTTTGTGATTTTTTCGATTTCCTCAATCTCATCAATGTCAAATTTCGCGTCCTTGCAGATTTTCTCCGCCGTATCATCATCGATGAATCCTAGCTCATTCCACCCGCGCACGACAGCCTTTTCGACTTCCAACCACGCATTAAACTTCGCCTTTTTGTTCCACTTTTTTTTCATTTCGTCTCTGGCGTATCGCTCAACCATTTTCGCCCCTTTTTGCTAAAAAAAATTATGAAATTATAGGCAATAAAGATTTAATTTTTGGTATATTTTGGTATAGATTCTGCGAATTGTGTTTGAATCGCAGAATCTGCGCTAGATTCTGCGATTTGCAGAATCTTGGATTGCCACGAAAATGCTACGCATTTTCTCGCAATGACGGATTTTTAAATGTTAGATTCGTGCGAAGCACCGCACTTGCAAATCCACAAATCTATCTAAAATTTTTACACATTGTCTTAATATACGCAGAATCTAAAATCGCCCTATCGATTACCACGCCAATATCCTCGCTCTGCCACTCTTTTAGCGCAATCCACTCGATATTTTGCGCGACAAATTTACGGACATCTTTTTGATATGGGAAGTGCAGTTGCGTTAGCTCGTGGGTGATTTTGCGATTGGTGTGTGGTTTTGGCGTCTCAAAATAGCCGATTTTATTTTCTACGCCCCAGCGTTGCATTGTTTGCTTAAATGTTAAATTGATATTTTTTAGCATTATGAAATCGCCTTGTGCGCGAGATTTTTGCGTCCTTTTGTCAATCAAAATCTCTTTGCCATCATAATACACATTTAGCAGGTTTAAAATCAGCATATCCCACGCATTTTGGGGCAGATAAAAGCTTTTATAAACTTTATCAGGCAGATAAATATGGTCGCAGTCGATTTTGATTAGCCACTGCCCCTTTGGAATCACACTCAAAACATAATTATAATACATATAGAGCTTGTTTTCTTTGCGTTTTGGCGTGTAAATATCCACGCTGTGCGGATATTTCACAGGGATAAAGCTAGGGAATTTCGCGCAAAAATCTAGGATAATCGCTTCGCTCCCATCATCGCAGTCATTATAGCCAACTACGCCACGCTGAAAGGCTGGGAGAATGCTATAAAGGCTAGATTCTAGCGTGTGGGCTTCGTTTTTTACGCGGATATACGCCCACGGATTGCGAGGCGAATCGAGCCTTTGTGCGTCATCATCAAAATCAAAATATCCGCTGTGCGTGCGTTTTGTGTGGGCTTGTGAGGATAAGATTTGCAAATCTTTTAGCGATAGATTTTTGTGACTTGGGGGGGGGGATTTATAGATTTTGCAATGCAATGCGTAAAAATCTAGCGGTGATTTTTTAGAAATTTGCGCCAAAACTTCGCGTGGCACGAAAGAATCGCTTTTGCTTAATGGAATAAAAATCTCGCCAAAGCCAAATTTGTCCCTCAACGCCAAACGCCATTTTTTACTTGGTATCAAAGCACATAACACTTTCATAATCAATTTTCTAATAAAATATTCAAACATTTTTTGCCTTTTTTATGTTTAAGATTCTGCGAATTGTGTTTGAATCGCAGAATCTCGCACGAAAATCGCAGAATCTGCCCCCCCCCAATTCGTCATTGCGAGATTTGCCAAAGGCAAATCGCGGCAATCCAAAAAACAAAATAGATTCTGCGAATTTTATCTGATTCGCAGAATCTTGGATTGCCACGATTTTGCTTCGCAAAATCTCGCAATGACGAAATGTTTTAGATTCACACGCGATTCGCTAAATCGCGTAAAATCTACAATCGAAGTAATGGCGGTGTGGCTTTGTGCCGTTTTTGCGTGAAACAAGCGAGATAGAACTTGGGGGTTCATCGAGCGAAGTTTTATGCGAAAACGGCGCAAATTGCATACCCCAGAACAAATTGCCCCACCGCAAGAATCTCTATTGCCTAACGACCTTCACCGCCTCTACCATATTTTTTAAGCTCGGACGCACTTCCTCCCATTTGCGCGTCTTTAGTCCGCAGTCTGGGTTTATCCATAGTTGGCTTTGTGGCAGGACTTCGAGCAATGCCTTAATCTGTGCTACGATTTCCTCAATGCTAGGGATTCTAGGGCTATGAATGTCATACACGCCCGGTCCCACTTCGTTTGCATAGCCCACGCTTTTAAAGACTTTGAGCAATTCATTACCACTTCGCGCCGTTTCAATGCTTATCACATCTGCGTCCAACGCCTCGATTGTCTTAATAATGTCGTTAAACTCGCTATAACACATATGCGTGTGAATCTGCGTTTCGTTTTTTGCCACTGCGGTGGAGATTTTAAAGGATTCTAACGCCCATCGCTCATATTCTTTGATATTTTCCGCGCGCAATGGATAGCCCTCTTTAAACGCCGCTTCATCGACTTGAATGATTTTCACCCCTGCGTTTTGCAAGTCGTTGATTTCATCAGCGATGCCTAGCGCGATTTGCTTACACACCGCTTCACGCGCCAAGTCATCGCGCACAAAGCTCCAATTTAGAATGGTAACTGGACCTGTCAGCATACCTTTCATTATCTTGCTTGTGAGGCTTTGAGCGTAGGTTATCCACTCCACCGTCATAGCCTTTGGGCGCGCCACATCGCCATAGATGATAGGGGGCTTCACGCAACGGCTACCATAGCTTTGCACCCACGCATTTTTGCTAAATACAAAGCCCTCCATTTGCTCGCCAAAATACTCCACCATATCGTTGCGCTCTGGCTCGCCGTGCACAAGCACATCTAGCCCCACTTCCTCTTGGAATCGCACGCAATCAATGATATATTCTTTTATGCCCTTTTCATAGTCGCTTTGGCTTATCTCGCCTTTTTTATACCCTAGTCGCAATGCGCGGAGTTCAGGCGTTTGCGGGAAGCTCCCGATGGTGGTGGTGGCGAGGTTTGGATAGCCTAAAATTTCGCGTTGAATCTTAATGCGCTCTTTAAATTTTAAATCGCGCTCTTTTTTGCTTATCCCCGCCACGCGCTCGCGGATTTTTGGATTATTTGTGAGGGTGGATTTTGCGCGTGAGAGGTTTGCCTGCTTATTTTGCTCCCAAGCGGATTTTGTCTCATTTGTAACGCCATTTCTAAACACAGCGTTTAACAGCACGATTTCGCTTAGTTTTTCCTCTGCGAAGCTTAGCCAAGAGAGGATTTCAGCGGGGATTTTGCCACTCTCTTCGCCAACCTTGCTAAAAGGCGTGTGAAGCAATGAACAAGAGGACGAAACTACGATACGCTCTTTTGGGATTTTTTGGGCGATTTGTTCTAAGAGCGCGAGTTTAGATTCTAAATTTGCCACCCAAATATTGCGCCCATCAATTACCCCTGCAAAAAGCACTTTATCGCTTTTGGCTATGGACTCAAGCGAGTCAAAATTCTTAGCACCTGTTAAAAAATCTAATCCTATGCCATAGATTTTAGTGTCAAGCAAGATTTCGGTGAGTTCCTTGCTATGCTCAAAAAATGTGCTTACGATTGCTTTTACGCCCTTTTCGCTGATAGAATCATAAATGCACTTAATTGCGCTCCCGCCTTTACCGCATTCTAACCCAAAGATTCGCTCATCAAACCCGCGCACAAAGATTGGTTCGCTAAATTCGATGATGATTTCATCACCTTTTAGCCCCGCGACAATCTCATCGATTAAGTCCAAATACGCGCCTTTTAGCTTTTTGAAAATCGCGTGAGAGTCGCCACTTTGGATTTTGCTGAGCGCAAAAAAGCTAAAAAGCCCAATAAGATTGATTTTTGGCGTGTGCCCTAGCGATTTTGCCTCTTTAACTTGCGCGATTATGCCACTTGCGTCCGCGTGGTAGCTGTCATTTTCGCTTAGTTCTGGCACGACATAGTGATAGTTGGTGTTAAACCACTTTGTCATTTCGCACGCCACGCCGTTTTTATGCCCCCTCGCTAGGGCGAAGTAGCCCTCTAATCCGCTTAGATTTGCAAATCTTGCGGGCTTTGCGCCAAGCGCGTAGGCTAAATCTAGCACATTGTCATAGAAGCTAAAATCATTGACACAGACAAAATCTAGTCCTTTTGGGGCGTTTGCGCCACTTGTGCCAAAACCCGCATTTGCTTGTAACGCCCAATGCTTTTTGCGCAAGTCTTTTGCGACATTTTGCAAGTCGCCTTCGCTACTTTTGCCACTCCAAAATGATTCTAATGCCTTTTTTAATTCTCTATTTTGCCCGATTCGCGGGAATCCTAAAATGTTTGTTTGAGGTGTTTTACTCATTGATAAATCCTTAAAATTTGATTTTGAAAAAATGCGGAATTTTACAATATCATATTGTATTTGTCAATATTTACAAAAGTTGCCAAAAATTGCAATATTTTTTTTAAGAAAATTTCACTACAATTCGCGTTTTTAAAATTTTTATAAAAGGAAATTATATGGAAAAAATCGTAAATAGGGGGGGGCAGAAACATAATGTAAAAATCGCAGAATCTGCCCAAAAATCCCCAGATTCTGCGAATCGCCCAAAAATCGCAGAATCCACCCAAAACAAAGCATTTATCGCATTTTGCATTTTTGTCGCGCTATATTTGGCAAATATGATTTATCGTGCAAATTTTGGCATTATTGATGACCACACTTTGCTATCCACGCTTCATCTTGGGGCAAATATTCCACCTTCGATAATGCCAGAAATCGGGCGATTTTTCCCGCTAAATGCGCTTGATTTAAATATCATAAGCAAGTTTTTTGGTATCAATGCAAGCGTATTTTACGCATTTAGCGCATTTGGAGCACTTGTGCTAATAATCTGCCTTTATCGCACTTTGAATTATTATCTAAACTCGCTTTTAACAATGCTAATAATAACTGCATTTTTATGCACGCCTGCCTTTATTACGGCGTTTTTGCGATTATTTGTGCCTGAGAAATTTGAAAGCATATTTTTTGGCATTTTTCTTATTTGCTATATTTATTTTTTAAGGCAAAATAGCAAGTTTAGCGCGCTAATTGCCATAATCTCCGCAACCATCGCACTTTATTATAAAGAACCAGCATTTATTATGCTTGGCGGATTTGCATTTTTTCATTTTATTTTTAGTTTCAAAACAAGCACTTTGTGGCAAAAAATATTAGATATTTTGCTTTGCATTAGCGCATTTATTTGGATTGTGGCGTATTATTTGATTGTCATCGCAAATAAAAGCACAAGCGGAAATTACGGCGATACGCCTTATAATCAACTCATTGTCTTTGCAAAAATTTCGCTAAATTATCTTTTAACCGAACCATTTTTATTTATTGGCGTTTTTGGAGTTGTTGCGTATAGAATCTATCTTGTAGTTTATAAAAAAGAGCAAATAAATGCCCTTTTAGATGCGCTTTTGCTTGGGGCGATGCTATATTTATTGGCGTATTTGGTGCTTAAAATCTACTCATTTCATTATCCGCTTCCAGCGTATATTTTCGCACTTTTGCCACTTGGATATTATTTTTATACCTATTTTAGGGCGAAGTTTGTAAAAATTATTTTTTATATTTGCATTATTTTATATGCGCTAAATGCCTTCCCTTCGTTTTTATATCAACTAAATCACTACAAAGCAGTGCCAAATAATTTCGCCGCCACCATATCTTTTTTAGGCAATTATTTATCGCAAAATCCGACTACAAACATTTATTTAGAGGGCGTAAATCGCGCAAGTGGCGTTGAGGTTTATCATAGTTTTGCGAAAAATTTGGTGCATTTGGGGCACAGCGAATTTGATTTATTAAGCGATATTGGCGTTGATAATATTTTGCTTGGAAAAAGTGATGCAGATTCTGCGTATAGCGTGTTTAAAAGCAATGCAATAGTTGAGAAAAAAAGCGGTGATTTGGTGGTTTTAACGTCATTTAATACGCGTGAATTTAAGGGCGCAGAATCTTATGAGTTGCTTTTCACAAGCACACAAGGATTTAACTTGCCCTTGCTAAACATCAAATCAATGCTAAAAATCATCGCACTAAAATTTGTCGGCGAAAATAGCGAGGTGATTTTAGCAAGCAATGTTTATGCACTGCCGATACATTTTAGCGTGTATAGAGTGAAATGATGAAGCGAAAAAATCTAATATTTTGCAATAAAATCGCAGAATCTGCGCCAGATTCTGCGAATCGCACAAATTTTGGAGATTCTACGCCAGATTCTGCGCCAGATTCTGCAATCCCCCCCCCCCAATTTATAAAGACAAAAAACCCATTTTGGCGATTATTGTGCCATTTTATAATGAAAAAGAAATAATTCTTAAAAGTTTGGAGCAGTTTTATGGAAAATTGCAATCTTTGCAAAACAGCGTAGATTCTGCGAGTTTTATCGTATTTGTCGATGATGGAAGCACTGATGGGGGCGTGATTTTACTAAAAAATGCAATTGCTTGTTTGCAAAATATCGTTTTAGTTTCGCTTACCAAAAATAAAGGTCATCAAAATGCCTTGCTTTGCGGATATGAATTTGCTAGTGATAAATGCGATTGCGCTATTAGTATCGATTGCGATTTAGAGCAAGATATTGATAAAATTCAACATTTTTTAGATGCGTATAATCGCGGAAATGACATCGTTTTTGGCGTAAGGGAGGATAGAAAAAGCGATGGATTTTTTAAGAAATTTAGCGCAAATTGCTTTTATAAACTAATGGCATTTTTGGGTGCGAAAATCATCAAAAATCACGCAGATTATAGACTTCTTAGCAAAAAGGCATTGCAGTTAATCTCGCAATACAAGGAAGTAAATCTCTTTTTGCGTGGGATTGTTTTGGATTTGGGATTAAAAAGTGAAGTTGTTTATTTCGGCACAAAAAAGCGAGTGGCGGGGAAAAGTAAATATAATTTAGCAAAGATGCTTAAACTCGCACTTGATGGCATTACTAGTTTTTCAAGTGTGCCTTTGCGTGGGATTTTCATCGCTGGGATTGGCATATCGCTATTAAGCGCAATGCTTGGAATCTATGGAATTTTTGTGGCGATTTTTACAGATTCTGCGCTTCCGGGATGGGCGTCAATTGTGGTGCCGATTTATTTTTTAGGCGGAGTTCAAATGCTGTCACTTGGAATTATTGGCGAATATATTGGGAAAATTTATAATGAAAGCAAAAAACGACCACGATACAGCATAAAAGAGATTGTCGATAAGCGATTAGATTCTGCGAAAATGCGCTAGATTCTGCGATTTATGGCAAAACGCAGAATCTGCGTTAAGATATTTTTGCAAAAACGCCAATTTTAATTACTTTTTGTGATATGTATTTTTTTATATAACTAAAATCGTGGCGTGTTAAGATTTAAACAATTATTTTTTGCCTAAAATGCGACTTATGATTTAAAGATTGTGGGGAATAAATGGATTTTCAGATTTCTAGCATTTTGGGCGCAAATACCAAAAGCGATATAGCGGTGGATAACACGCTTCTTATCGTGGGAAATAGCGATTTGGCGTGGGATTTTGCGAATGAAAATAGCGATAAATATAAAATTCAAATTTTGCCTTTTATAAGCGATTACAGCGGGAGTTTGGGGGATTTTCGTGTGAGTTTTGGCGAATCTGGCGCAAGTTTGCGTGAATCTATGATAGATTCGCCTAAATTTGACACAGATTCACACGAATCGCAGGGCGAATCTAGCGTAGATTCGCACGAATCCAAAAATCAAACTTTCGCACAAATCGCCTTTTTTAGCACATTTGACAAAAACAAAAAACCACAATTAGGCATCCATTTTGTAAGCGATTATGAAAATAATGAAGCATTATGCGATGAAATTGACGCACTCATCGGGGATTTTAGCTTTGAAAAAACCATTTTGTTTGATGAGAAAAAATGTCAATATTTTCACAGAGACAAAACAGAATTTGCCTACTGCAAGGACTGCGTGGCGCTCTGTCCTACGATGGCAATTAGCGCAAATGACGCAAAACGCGAACTGATTTTTTCGCAGGTGGATTGTGTGCTGTGCGGTAAATGCGTGGCAGTTTGCCCAAGTGGCGCGATGAATAAGGCAAATGCAACGCTTACAAATCTCAATAAGGCGTTGAAATATTTTAAGGGCAAAATCGCCGTTGTGTGCGAGAGTGAAGGCGATTTTGAAAAGTTTAGCGCGAATCTAAAAAATGCAAAAGATTCGCCACAAGACGAATTTGCCGAATTTTTACCACTTATTTTGCCAAGTGTGAATTTGCTAAACGAAGTCTATTTGCTTTCTATTTTGCAAGAGAGTGGGCGAATCTGCGTCCTTTTTGGCGAAATAGATTCGCATTTAAAAGAATGCGTAGAATTTATAAATGAGCTTTATAAGCGTGTGGTGGGGCAAAAGGCAGTATTTATCGCAGAATCTGCCCCAATTTCGCAAGATTCTGCGAATTTGCAGAATGTGGATTGCCACGAAGTCGTGCCGACTTCTCGCAATGACGAATTAAGCGCAGAATCTTCGCATTTGCCACATTATCATTATGAAATTAGCGACAATGAATTTTTGCGTCAAACTTTCGCAAATCGTGTGCGATTCTTAACCAAAGAGCGCGATTTTGGAGTGCTTGAAAATAGCGCAAATCTAATCTACACGGACTTAAAAATCAACGCAGACAAATGCACACTTTGCAATGCCTGCGTTGAATCCTGCAACACACGCGCCTTAATCAACTCAAAGGACAGCTTTGCACTTCTACTAAATCCATCGCTTTGCACGGCGTGCGGATATTGCGTGGATACTTGCGCAGAAAACTGCCTTGAAATTAGCTTAAAAGGCTATGGCTTAAATGAAACTTTCCTAAATTACAGGGTTTTAGCGCAAGATGAGCCTTTTAAATGCGTAGAGTGCGGGACAATCTTTGCGACAAATAAAGCGATAAATAAAGTCAAAGGCATTTTAAGCCCCGCATTTATGGGCGATTCAACCAAATTAAAATCGTTAGAATGTTGCGAAAAATGCAAGGTAAAAATTATGTTTGAAAAATCCACAAATTTCGTAGGCGGTGCGAATTGAAACGAGTTTTGCAACCAAAAAATCACGCGCAAGTCGGTTCAAATTCTGCGCTAAATTTCGGGCTAAATCAAGCTCGTGCGCTTTATTATGACTTTTTTGCGGGATTTTTTTTGTTTGAGCTATTAGATTCGCGTTTTGATTTATTTCAAAAGCAAATAGATATTTTGGCGATTTCACCGCTAAATGAAGCGGATTTAGCGCATTTTACCGCGCTTAAAAGCTACCTTAAAAATACAAGTTTGGCGGATTTGAAGCGCGAATATTCGCAAACTTTTGATATACCCTTTGGCGCAAGTGGTGGCAATTTAGCGAATAAAAACGCAGAATCTAAAAACGCAGAATCTAGCGCGGATTTTGATGAATCCGCCGAATTTGAGCGACTTCACAAAACGCTAAACGCCCTCCCAAAAGGGCAGATTTTTCTCTACCTGTCGCATTATGTCGAGGGTTGCTTAAATGGAGCGAGTTTGCTAAAAGCAAAGCAGCTAGTCAAACAAACGCGCTTTCGCCTAAATAGCGATGGATTCAAAGAGAGCGAAGAGCATTTTGGCTTTTTGCTACTTTTTATGCGGTATTTGTTGCAAGATTCGTGTGAAAACACAAATTTACTCAAATCTAGCGCGGATTCGAGCGTGAATCCAAACGCATTTTTCAATGAGTGCCTGCGCCCGATGGCATCAATTATCGCAGATTTGCTAATAAAACGCGATGATTTGCCTTGCTATTATCACATAGGCGCGATTTTGGCGCATTTTATTGCATTAGAGGAGGAAATATGTAGTTAGGAAAATTGCGATATTTTCGCTCAAATTTTTGGATTGCCAAAGATTTGCGCGAGAGTATCAAAACTCTTAAATTTCAAAAGTAAAGGAGATTTCACAATGTCAAAGCATATTAGCGCAACTTCGCGCAGAAACTTTGTCAAAGCAGCCGCGTTTGGCGGTGCGGTAGTGGCGGTAGGCTCACTTGCTGGTTGCTCTAAAAAAGGTGAGGCGCAAAGCGCGGTAATCAAAGGCAAAAGCAAAAAGCAAGAGATTTTGTATCGAGGCGATACAAAACATTGGCAAGCGTATTTTGAAGTCGCAAAATAGGGCGATTCACAACAAATAAAAGGGAGAGAAAATTATGAGTGAAATTAAGACAAATTCACGCCGTTCATTTCTAAAATTCTCCGCATTAGCTGGTGTAGCTGGGATTAGCGGGGCATTTGGCGATGATAGTGAACGTGTGATTAGACAGGCAAAAGAGAGTGAGTTAAAGCAAAAATACACCGACATTCAGCGCATTAAAACGATTTGCACGCACTGCTCGGTGGGGTGCGGAATCATCGCCGAAGTAAAAGACGGCGTGTGGGTGCGACAAGAACCCGCGCAAGACCACCCAATTTCTTTGGGCGGACATTGTTGCAAGGGCGCGGATTTAATCGATAGGGCACGAAGTGAGACTAGACTTCGCTATCCTGTGGAAAAAGTCGGCGGACAATGGCAACGCGTTAGCTGGGAAGATTCGATGGATAAGATTAGCAAAAAGTTAATGCAGATTCGCGATGAGAGCGGACCTGATGCGGTTATGTTTATCGGCAGTGCGAAGTGCTCAAATGAGCAGATTTACTATATCCGCAAGTTTTTGGCATTTTTTGGGACAAATAATTTAGACCACTGCAATCGCGTTTGCCACTCGCCAACGGTGGCAGGTGTGGCAAATGTCTTTGGCTATGGCGGTATGACAAATCATATCGCCGATATGATGTTTTCAAAATATATTCTAATCATCGGCGCAAATCCCGCTGTGAATCACCCCGTCTCAATGGTGCATATTTTGCGCTCAAAAGAGAGAGGTTGTAAGCTTGTGTGCGTAGACCCGCGATTCACCAAAACGGCTGCAAAATGCAATGAATTTCATCGAATCCGAAGCGGGACAGACATTGCCTTTGCCTATGGGCTTTTGCACCATATCATTAAGCGCAAACTTTATGATGAAAAATATCTAAAAGAGCGCGTGGATGGCTATGAGGAAATCATCAAAGAAGCGATGAAATTCCCGCCTGAAGAAGTGGCGGATATTACGGGCATACCAGCGGATTCGATTCGCCATATTGCAGAAGAGATGGCAAGGGCAAAACCCGCTTGCATTATTTGGAATCAAGGGCTTACACAGCACACCACCGCTAGCTCAAATACGCGCATTATGCCTATTTTGCAAATGTTTTTAGGTAATATTGGCAAAAACGGCGGGGGTGTAAATATCTTGCGCGGACACGATAATGTGCAAGGGAGCTCCGATATGGGCGCAAATCCCGACATTTTGCCCGGATACTATCCGCTGACAGAAGCGAATTGGCGACATTTTGCAAAGCATTGGTATGTGGATTATGAGTGGCTAAAAGGGCGATTCAAAAGCAAAGAGATGATGGAAAAGACGGGCTATGCGATTACGACTTGGAAATTCAATATCACAGAATCTGAAAATATCGCAAACAATGGCGGTGCGAAGATTCGCGCACTTGTGGTGATTGGCACGGGGATGACGACTTCTTCGCTACTTCATTTGCATCAACAAGCACTAAATGAAATGGAGCTAGTGGTGTTTATCGACCCTTATGTGAATGATTTTGCCGTGTATTCAGATAGAAAAGATGGCATTTTTTGTTTGCCAGCGGCAAGTCAAATGGAGACAAGCGGTTGCCTAGCTGCGACAAATCGTAGCTATCAGTGGCGAAGCAAAGTCATTGAGCCGATGTTTGAATGTCGCCCCGATGAGGAAATACTCTTTGATTTTGCGAAAAGAATGGGCTTTTTGGAGGAATATCAACGCGCCCTTTATGAAAATGCAAAAAAAGATGGGAGGGATAAATTTATATGGCCAGATGACGCGACAACGGAGCTAACGCAAAGTATTCGCTCCATTGGTTTGCAAGGGATGAGCGCGAAACGACTAAAAGCACATCAAGAAAATTGGCATTTGTTTGATAAAGTAACGCTTGAAGGCAAGGGACCATTTAAGGGCGAATATTACGGCTTGCCGTGGCCTTGTTGGAGTGATAAGCATTCAGGGACGCCTGTATTTTATGATGATACAAAGCCTGTAATGCGCGGCGGAATGGGCTTTCGAGTGAATTGGGGTGAAAAAAGCCAAGCCACAGGCAAATCTATGCTCTCACCGCATAAATTGCCAAATGCAAAAGTGGCTGGACACCCACCTGTAAGTGCTGAAAATATCGAATCTTTGGGCGCAAAACTCACTAAAAGCGAAAAAGAAGCGATTAAAGGACACACCGCAACAATCGGCTTTGGCAATAATATTTTGGCGGAGAAAGCACTTGAAGCGGGACTTTGCCCCTATGGCAATGGCAAGGCAAGGGCTGTGGCGTGGAATTATTATGACAAAATACCGCTCCATAGAGAGCCACTGCATTCATTTAGGGGCGATTTGGTGGATAAATATCCTAGCTTCCCCGATAAAAAAGACCATTTTAGGGCAAATATCAAATATCGCTCACGCCAAAAAGAAAAAGATTGGGTAAAAGAATATCCTATCAATATGCTTTCAGGGCGAATGGTAGCACATATGGGGACGGGAGCTGAGACTAGAAGCGCGAAATATTTGGCAGAAGTGGAGGGCGATATGTTTGCGGAGATTCACCCTGATAAAGCCGCTGAGCTAAATATCAAAAACGGCGATTTGATTTGGATACACGGCACGATGGATACAAAAATCCTAGTCCCCGCCAAAATCTCGCGCAGAGTGGATTATAACAGCATTTGGCTACCACAAAATTTCTCTGGTATGGACCAAGGCAAATCGCGCTTAGATTTATATCCAAAAGGCACAGAGCCCTATGCGATAGGCGAATCGGCAAGTATGGTTAGTAGCTATGGATTTGACTACAACACCGCGTGTCCTGAATCTAAAAGCGGTTTGTGTAGAATCGAAAAAGCATAATTTAAGGGGGATAAAATGAATGAAGAAATGTTTGGATTAAACGAATCTCCGCATACGCGGGTGAAATTTTACTGCGATGAAAATCGCTGTATTGATTGCCACGGCTGTGATGTGGCTTGTAAAGAAGCGCATCATTTGCCTGTGGGCGTGAATCGTAGGCGCGTTGTCGTGCTAAATGAGGGCATTGTGGGCGCAGAAAAGGCGATTTCAATCGCTTGTATGCACTGCGCAGACGCACCTTGCGCGAAAGTTTGCCCTGTGGATTGCTTTTATATCCGTGCTGATGGGATTGTCCTGCACGATAAAAAAACTTGCATTGGTTGCGGATACTGCCTTTATGCTTGTCCGTTTGGCGCACCGCAATTCCCCAAAAGTGATGTTTTTGGCTCACGCGGCGCAATGGATAAATGCACATTTTGCGCTGGGGGGCCTGAGGAAACGCATAGCGATGAGGAAATGCGCCTTTATGGGCAAAATCGCATTGCAGAGGGCAGAGTCCCAGCGTGTGCGGCTATGTGTAGCACAAAAGCATTGCTTGCAGGCGGTAGCGAAGCGGTAAGCGCGATAATCCGTGAGCGCGTCTCATACAAAGGCAGTGGCGCACCTGTGATTCCATACTCGTGGCAAAAAGCCTATAATGACTAATTTCGCGGAGTGTGGCTTATGAAAATGAAATTTTTTGGTGTGAATCTTTTGTGTGCGATTTTTGTGCTACTATTTGCCCCAAATATCGCTTTGGCAGATGCGGAAAATAGCGATTTTCACACGATTGATTTGGGATACAATAAAAATATTTATGGCGTAAAACAAATCGAAGCGATTAAAAATTGGGGGCTAAATACGCAGACTTCGGGCGTTATTAGCGATTCGGTGTTATCAAATAATGGCGTTAGCATTGATAGGCTAAATAATGGTGAAAAAATCAGCGGGATTCGCGCGTGGAATGGGCTTGGCGAACTCTTCACTATTTTGCAAGAAAAATATTTTGCGGTGGTTTTTTTGTGTATTGTGCTATTTCTCCCGCTTGCGTTTTTGGGGCATAATAAGATGATTGGCGCAAGGCATTACAATCACAACTCAAAAATCAAAGTTTTTAGCAAATACAATATTTTGGTGCATTGGTTTGCCGCTGTGCCGTGTATGATTATCTGCGTAACGGGGCTTATGATGGTTTTTGGTGCGTATTTGGGCGGTGGTGCGCTTGTGCGATTTGCAAGGGATTTGCACGGGCTTTGCACGCCCATTTTTGCGGTATTTGGGACTTTGATGTTTTTGATGTGGATAAAAGACTGCCTTCCAAAGTGGCACGATGCAAAGTGGGCGATGATAATGGGCGGATATTGGGATAAAACAGACCGCTTAATCCCCGCGCATAAATTCAACGCAGGGCAAAAAGTGTGGTTTTGGGTGGCGTCATTTGGCGGGATTGTGATGGTGGCAACGGGCGCGCTTATGTTTTTTCAGCCTGTGGATATTAACACTTTGCGCCTAACTGCGATGATACACAATGTCGTGGGGATGGCGTTTTGGGGGATGCTAATCACGCATATTTATATGGCGGTATTTGCGATTGAAGGGGCGTTAGAGGCGATGATAAGCGGAAATATGAGCGAGGAAGAGCTATCGATGCTACATAGCATTTACTATGATGAGCTAAAAACTAATGGCAAATTAGAGGGAATGCGAGTTGCCGTGCATTAAAGATTCTGCGAAATGTGAAGATTCTGCGGTAGATTCTGCGATTTGTGAAGATTCTGCTGTGGATTTTGCGAATTATGGCGGAAAAAACGCAGAATCTGCGATGGATTTTGGGGGAGATTCTGCGTTTTGCGAGGATTCTGCGATTTTCGTAGAATCTAGCGAGTTTGTTTTGCAAGTGCCGATTTTGCGTGTAAATAGCGCAGATTCTGCGATAGATTCTGCGACAAACTTCACAAACAAGAGCGATTTCATCATCAAAGAAGAGCGCGTTAGCTTTTATCTAAATGGCAGTAAAATCATCTCTACGATGTGTCTGCCAAGCGACCAAGATGCGCATATTTTGGGCTTTTTGTTTAATGAAGGCGTGATTGAAACTTATAGCGATGTGAAAAGCATAAAAATCGCGCAGGACGGGCTAAGCGTCCTTATGGAGGCAAAGATAAATGAAGCAAATATCGCAAATCTATACCACGAAAAAACGCTTACTTCGGGCTGTTGCGTGGGGGTTAGCGCGAATTTTGAGGGGCGGATTTTGCAAAAATTTGTCAGCTCCAAGGCGCGATTTAGCATTGAATTTTTAAGCCAAAAAATCGCAGAGTTTGAGAGAGAAAGCGAGCTTTTTAATCTCACAGGTTGCGTTCATAAAGTGATGATTTTTTGTGGCAATCGCGCCTTTGTTAGCGAAGACATAGGGCGACACAACGCGCTTGATAAGGCAATCGGCAAGGCGATTATGTCGGGAGCAGATTTGAGTGGCGCGGTGCTAATTGTAAGCGGGAGGCTCTCAATGGAGATGGTGATAAAATGCGCGATGAGTGGCATTCCGCTAGTTATCTCACGCGCCGCAACCACTGCGCTAGGCATAAAATCTGCCCTAAAATTAGGCATAACTTTGATAGGCTTTGCGAGAAATGGGAAGCTAAATATTTACACACACAAAGGGCGAATTATCCTATAAATTGCGCTTTTTGTGGGGCAATTTGTCTTTGGGTATGCAATTCACACGAAGTTTGCCGTCCTTGCGTCGTCAATGAACCACTAGTTCTATTTCCTAGCAAGGCGGCAAACTTCGTGCAAAGCAACACCGCAAAATACTTCGATTGTTTGTAACGGCATATTAGATTCTGCGCCAAAGATTTCATAAAAATGTGGCGAAATTTTATAGATTCTGCTAAAATTGCAAAAAATTTTTAAAAGGACAAATATGCAAATCCCCCCCCCCCCCGATAAAAAATAGAAACACTCCAAAACTCGCCATAATCATCCCCATTTTCAACGAAGCAAAGTGCATAAGGCAGACTTATTTGCACCTGCAAAATAAAATCAACTCGCTGATTGAAAAGCAAATCATCGACAAAAATAGCGCATTGTATTTCATCGATGATGGTAGCAAGGATGAGACTTGCGAGATTTTGCTCCAAGCAAAAAACGGCACGGCGCATAAGGTTATCAAACTCTCCAAAAACTACGGACAGCAAAATGCGATTTTGGCGGGGTTGAAGGTGGCGTATAAAATGCGATTTTGTTGCGCGATTAGCATTGATGGCGACTTGCAGCAAGATATTGATGCGATGGATTTGATGATTGAAAAATTTATGCGTGGCAATGAAGTCGTATTTGGCGTTCGCAAGGCATATACGAATGAAAAGGCACGCAAGAAATACACTTCTTTTGCCTTTTATCGCTTTATGCGCGCACTTGGCGTAAATATCATTCCAAATCATATCGAGTATCGCCTACTCTCGCGCAAAGCGATAAAATCACTGCTAAATTTCAAGGAAGTCAATCTCTTTTTGCGGGGCATTGTGCCACTTTTGGGATTTAAAAGTGAGATTGTTTATTACAAGCAAATGGCGCGAGCAGCGGGGGATAGCAAGTATCCGTTTGTGAAATTGTTTTCTTTGGCGTTAGATGGTATTACTAGTTTTTCAATCGCGCCACTGCGGATTATGAGCGTTTTTGGTGTGATTTTATTTGCGCTGTGCGGGATTTATGGTGCGTATGCGATTTATGTGAAGTTTTTTACCGCTACGCCACTTGCGGGATGGACTTCGATGATTGTAGTGCTGTTATTTTTTGGCGGAATGCAGTTTTTGGGACTTGGCATCATTGGCGAATACATTGGCAAGATTTATAAGGAAGTAAAAAGGCGTCCAATATACATAATCGATGAGATTTTATAAAAATCGCAGAATCTAGCATTTTTCGCAGAATCTAATATTTGTTTCGCAGAATCTCACTCTCGCGCTTCGCCGTTGCCAAAAATCTTGTATTTATAGCTTACCAAACTTTCAATCCCCATAGGACCGCGTGCGTGGAGTTTGGAGGTGGATATGCCGATTTCCGCGCCAAAGCCAAACTCCCCGCCATCGCAAAATCTCGTGCTACTATTGATAAACACACACGCGCTATCTACGCAATCAGCGAATGTTTGCGCCACTGCCAAATCATTTGTCAAAATCGCCTCCGAGTGCGATGAGCCGTATTTGGCGATATGCGCTATCGCGCTTTCAAGGCAATCCACGCATTTTAGATTCACCACCAAATCATTGTATTCGTTATAAAAGTCCGATTCATCGGCAATTTCAAGCCCGAATCGATTCGCGGTATCTTTATCAGCGTGAATCGCTACGCCATTTTTTTGCAACGCACTCACTAGCTCCGCAAGGTGCGCAAAATCATTATGCACCAAAATGCACTCAATGCTATTACACGCGGAGGGCTTGGAGATTTTGGCATTTAGGGCGATTTTTATCGCCAACTGCGCTTCGCTGTCGCTATGAATATAAAGATGGCAAACGCCCTTATCGTGCTTGATGACGGGGATTGTGCTATTTTCAGCGACAAAGCGAATGAGTTTTTCCCCACCGCGCGGGATTACCAAATCAATAATTTTATCGCATTTTAGCAACGCTTCTGTCGCCTCGCGGTTTTCCACAAAGCAAATAGCTTCTTTTGGCAAACTAAATCGCTCCAAAACTCCCTGCAAAATCGCCACAATGGCTTTGTTTGAGTTAATCGCCTCTTTGCCGCCTTTTAGCACACAAACATTGCCACTTTTAAAGCACAGCGCGAATGAATCGCTTGTTACATTGGGGCGCGATTCATAAATCATAGCAATGACGCCGATTGGCACACTCACTTTTTGAATGTGGAGTCCTTTGTAATTCACCCAGCCGTCCATTACGCGCCCTAGCGGACTTTTTAGCCTTGCGATGTCATTGAGCGCATTTGCGATTAAATCTATTGCGTGTGAATCTAATTTTAGTCGCTCAATCATCGGTGCGGACAATCCAAAAGATTCTGCGTTTTTTAAATCCACCGCATTTGCTTTTATAATCATCTCTTTTTGCACCACAATCTCATCTGCCATTGAATCTAGCACTGCGATTCGCGTGGTGTCTTGCAAATTTGCGATGATTTTTTGTGCATCTTTTGTGCGTTGTAAAAGTTCTAATAACTCCATTTTATCCCCTAAATTGCGGTAGATTCTGCGATTTTTGCGCTAAATTCTGCGATTTTTTGCTAGTCTTTGAAACTCAAATCCTAAACTCCAAATATCCCTTAAAATAACTTTTATTGACTTTATTCTCCATCATATACGCGCCCACGCCACCAAAATAAAGTCCTTCAACGATTCTCCACCTTGCGCCAAGTGCGTATTGATGCTGATTTATCGTAGAATCATTTAGCAAATCATAGCTATTTTTGCCCTGCGAGTTGCGCCCTAAAAACATCATCGTCCAATTATCAATCCTAAATCCCACAAATCCATAAAAGCTCTGCGTCTCCGCAAAAAACATATTGCTAGAATTGCCACCATTTGCGATGCCACCTGCGCCAATTATGCCATATCCTTGCGTGTTATAATCTTCAAAGCGCGAAGAGTTGCCGACATTTGCTAACTCAAACGCCCCGCCAAAAATCCGCACATACCCCACGCCAAAGCTAACCCTTTTATCTTCGCCCCGCCACCGAAAAACTTGCTCTAACCAAAGCATTTGACTTTCATTACGATTTGAAGTAGCGTCAAAATCGCGCTTATTTTTGGCGTAGGCAAAGTGCGCGTTGCTAACAGATTGCCATTTTTTATCCGCGAAATTTATGTCATAATTTATCTTGCCACCTGCCGCCCATAAATTATTGTGAAAATAATAATAATACGGCGCCACATTCACGCCTACGACACTTGCGCCCAATCCTGTGGCGATTAGCCATCTATCATCATAGCGGGTTTTGAAAATATTAAAATCGCTCATTTGCTCCCTAAATGCGCGTGCCATCTCATCTACCCAATCCATCCACACGCTAAACCACTCATAATTCGCATTTACAGAAACGCCCTGCGCAAAGTTGCGAATCCAATCTCGCCTTATTTGAAATCGCCCTGCGGTAATGTCAAAAACTTCGTTTTGAAACTCATCTTTTGCGATATATTTCACATTTGCGCGGTGCAGGACAAAGTTGCTATTTGGCAACGCATAAGTGCGAATCTTGCGCGTGCCTACCAAATCCACCAATCCAAACACGCCCAAATCCAAAAATACCATTTCTTTAAAATCATAGCGCAATCCCGCCGAACCGCTGAAATTTAAAAAATGCTCACCCACGCTTTGATTCGCGCTCGTCTTGCCAAAAAATCCAATATGCCCATAGACATTTTCTATTAAAGATGGGATTTCATCATCAGATTCTGCGTTTTTGGCGGTAGATTCGGCGGTAGATTCGGCGTTTTTGTCGCCAGATTCAGCGTTTTTTGTGATTTTTTTGTAGATATTTACTAGCGCATTTTCATCATCATCGTCATTTTTGCTAACCCAATCTTTCGCATTCTCTTTATCCACCAAACCTTCTTGGATAAATCGTTGCACATCGCCACTACTTAGCTCATCATCAAGGGGTTTGCTTTCTAAAACTTCGATAGATTCAGCGGGATTTGGTGCGGGATTAGATTCAGCGGACGCTGAATCTATGCTAGATTCTGCGTTTAGCGCAAAAAGTGCGAAGCATAATGCTACAAAAATTCTCATTCTAACACCAGCGATTTTTTCTGTTTTACCAAAATATTGATTTCTTTCACAAGGGAGAGCGCGTAAGCCTTACTAATCTCTTCTTTCGTGCCAAGCTTATTTAGCCAAACACCGCAAATATCCTTTAAATGCACCGATTGCGCACTATCGATATCAAAGTAGTCCGCCTCGCTCAAATACGCGCTTGTATAAGTGGCACGGGCGAAATCCGTAAGTTTCACGATATAGCTCCACCCATCTTTTTTTGCCCGAGTTTTGCCCGTGTAAATCCTGCACCCCTCCGCCAAATCGGATGAAAGCTCTTGCGGATAGACTTTATTGCGAGTGTCGCTATCTTTGAACGCGTTTCTTTTAAGTTCGATAATCTGCGAAGTCACGGCATCTTTCGTGATGAAATAATCCACGATTTCTTTATCGCTTAGCTTCATACTACGAAGCGCGGCGATATCGTAGGCATTGTGATTTTGCGCTACATAGTCCAAAATCTCTTTATCCGTATAGCCCTTTTTCCGCGCATCCTCAAAGTCGAAATTTATCCCCGCCGCAAGGCAGATTTGACACATTAGTAAAATCACAGCAAATAAACGCATATCCCATCCTTTCAAAATTAAATTTAATATTATATAAAAAGCAAACATTATTCCGCAAGAGATTCTGCGAAAATCGTGCAAGATTCTGCGAATTTGCGTTTAGATTCTGCGAAATCGCATTTAGATTCTGCGAATTTAATAAAATCTTTGTTATGATTGCAGATTTATTTTTCAATAAAAGGGCATTTTTGGAAGCAAAATTTATCACACTAGCCATCGAAACCTACAAAATCACGCTGTTAGTATCGCTCCCATTGCTACTCACAGGGCTAATCGTGGGGTTGCTGATTAGCATTTTTCAAGCCACTACGCAAATAAATGATGCCACGCTTACCTTTATACCAAAGATTTTGGCGATTATTGCGGTGCTGATTTTGACAATGCCGTGGATGCTAAATATGATTATTGATTATACAAGAATTTTGTTTAATATGATTCCAAATTTTCCCTTTTAGGTGCGTGTATTTGGCAAATTTTAGGCAATCAAAATGACTGAAAAAATAATAGATTTTTGCAAATATTCCGCCATAAAAATCGGTCCAAAAATCCCTGTAAAAATCGCGCAAAATATTGATGAGATTTTGGCATTGCAAGATTCGCACACAATCATCGGTGGCGCGAATAATATGCTTTTAAGCCCCCAAAATCACGCGCTTTTTATGCTTGGGAGCGAGTTTGATTATATCAACGATTTGGGCGAATGTATCGAAATTGGCGCAGGATGCAACGCTAGGAAGGCATTTTTGTATTTTAGGGCGCAGAATTTGGGCGGATTAGAATTTTTAGGCACGATTCCGGGCAAAATCGGCGGGATTGTCAAAATGAATGCAGGAATGAAGTCCTTTGAAGTGGCAAATGCGATTCATAGTGTATGTGAAAATGGCGTGTGGCGTGAAAATGTCGCATTTAGTTATCGCAAAAGTGAGATTAGCGGGGCAATTAGCGCGGTGCGATTTAAAAAAATATCGGGCTTTGAAAAGAGTGTCGAATCGCAGTGCAAAATAATGCGAAGCAATCAGCCAAAAGGTGCTAGTGCGGGGAGTTTTTTTAGAAATCCGCGCGAAGTCCCGCGTGGATTTGAAGTGCCAAAAAGCGCGGGAGAATTGCTTGAAATGGCGGGATTTAAAGGACAAAAAATCGGGGGTGTGAAATTTAGCGAGATTCACGCAAACTTTTTGATAAACTGCGGTGGCGGGAGTTTTGCAGACGCAATCAATCTCACAAATCTCGCCAAAGACGCCGTGATGGACAAATTTAGCGTAGAGTTAAAAAGCGAAGTGGTGGTTTTGTGAGTTTTTTACACTTTAAATTCTACAAAAAATACAAGTTTATTCACAAGTGGCACGCTCGGCAGGACTCGAACCTGCGACCTACGGCTTAGAAGGCTGTTGCTCTATCCAGCTGAGCTACGAGCGCGTGAGTTAATAGCAAAATGATTCGCCAGAGGCGTAGCAGTTAAATTTATTGATGGTTTTTTGTGCTTGTTCTTGTGCTTCGTTTGCGACACAAACAACATATTTATCCAAATCTTGCAAATATCTTTCAACTTCTCTTTTGCAACTTTTAAAGCGATATTCATCTTCGTATGTATATTTAGAATCTACGCAATATGGCTCACTTGGTTGCATACAAAATGATACATATGCACTTGCAGAACTTATCAATATTACACAAAATAAGAAAATTTTAAACACAATAACTCCCAAAAGTGGCACGCTCGATAGGAATCGAACCCATAACCCTCAGATCCGAAGTCTGATGCTCTATCCAGTTGAGCTACGAGCGCGTGAAAAGTCGGTGGGGTGAGTGATGGGATTCGAACCCACGACCCCCAGAGCCACAATCTGGTGCTCTAACCAGCTGAACTACACTCACCGCGATTTTGCAAAAATGTCAAAAATGGTCGGGGTGAAAGGATTCGAACCTTCGACCCCTTGGTCCCAAACCAAGTGCGCTAACCAGACTGCGCTACACCCCGAAAAATATTTTTTGCAAAATAAAAACCGCAATTTTATTAAAAACATTATGCGATTGTCAATAATTAAAGGCGGATTTTTGCTAGATTCTGCGAATTTGGCAGTGTGAGCGCAGAATCTAGGCACAGATTCTGCGTTAAATCTCGCTTATAATATCGCACAATCGGTTTGCGTAGCCGTTTTCGTTGTCAAACCAAAGTGGGATTCGCAATATTTTGCCGTTAGTTTTAATCAAATCTTTTGCGATGATTGCGCTATGTGAATCGCCCACAAAGTCGCTAGAAACGCGAGATTTGCTATCAAAGGCGATAATTTGCGGATTAAAATTTAGCTCCAAAATTTCATCTATTTTTGGCGCAGAATCTAACAACAAATCCACATTGCTAAAACACACAAGCGAAGTTGGCACACGAATCGAATCGCCATAAAAATTCAAAGCACTGCCCCTAAATTCGCTCAAATCCCCAAAGATTCGCGCCAAAACCGCCCCAATCGAACTGCTAGTAGGGATAATATTTTGCGTGGCATTGCGTGAGAGCCGTAAATCACGCGAAAAATTTGGATTGTCAAGCAGATTTTGGTCGCTATTAAAAGGGTGAATCGTGCTAATATTTCCACCAAAAATCTTGTATTTTTTGCTTATCGTAAAAATCACAGGCGCGATGGCATTTGAAGTGCAAGATGCAGCGGAGAAAATCGCCTCTCCACGATATTTATCCCAATTCACACCATAAATAAAAATCGGCATATTATCCTTTGGCGGTGCGCTTAAAATCACGCGCTTTGCGCCATTTTGCAAATATTTTTGAAGCGAATCGCAATCCAAATTTGCCCCGCTACACTCTACTACAATATCCGCGCCACTAAAATCATCTGTGATTTTGATTTCATCGCCATTCAAAAAAATCGTATTTTTTTTAAACTCAATGTCGCCCTTAATCTCACCCAAAAGCGAATCGTGCTTCAATAAATACGCCAAAATCTCAAAATTTTTCACATCATAAATGTGGGAGATTTTTATGTCGCTTTTTGTGCCATTTAAAGCATTCAGCGCATTTCGTTTCAAAACAGCACGAAAAAACGCCCTGCCAATGCGCCCAAATCCATTTATCGCAATCTTTTTCATTTTGCTTTCATCGTGGGTTTTAGTGTGATTGTTTTTTCGTGTATCATTTCGCCATTTTCATTTGGTTTATACACGCTAATGACTGCCTTTTTCGCCTCGCGCGCTTTTTTTATGGTGTCAGGATTGTCATTTGCCAATCGCCCGACTTCGATTCTGCGGATTTTCTCTGCGATTTTTTGCTTTTTGATGATTTCGGCGACTTGCGTGGAGTTCGCAGAATCTTTATTGATAACCGTGTAGTCGCTTAAAAGCGGTTTGCGCTCTTTTAGCTTGATATTTGAGAGATATTTTGGGATATAATCCTCCAAAATCTCGCGCTTTTTTTTGACATTTTGATAATAATTTTCGGCAAATTTATTTGCACTCGCGCTTTTTTCCCAGCTAAATCCCTTGTTATAGGACTTTATCATATCTTTCCAATTTCCATTTCGCACTTTATCCCAATACAAAAGCTCATCGATTGCGACTTTGGAGGCGAACTCATCGTCTCTAATTAGCATTTCGCCAATCACATTGCGATTAAATCCATTGTCTTTTAGCATTTGATAGCGGCGAATGACATTTGGAATTAGCGCGTGATAAAGCCCCGCACTCGGGTCAGCGAAATTCATCCTATACTCTCCCGCACACGATTCGTGCCACGCAATCGCGGCAAGTGTGTATCCAAGCCCGTATTTTTTGCCGTAGTTGTAGGCGTAAGCGATGATTTCCTTTTGATTTGCATTAAAATCATACACACTTCCGCATTTTCCCATAGGATTTGCATTCAATAGGGCGAAAAACGCAAAAATAATCACAATATAACGCATAAAAACCTTCTAAAAATTCTTTTAATTTTGGTAGAATTTTACTTTATTTTTTGCAAAACTTCACATAAAAAAGGAAAAACTTTGAATACATCGTCATTACTAATCGAAATATTTACAGAAGAATTGCCTTACAGCGCGGTTAAAAAAGAGTTTGGGAATATTGTGCCGAAATTTAGGGCGATTTTGGAAAAATATAGATTTGATTTCGCAGAATCTAGCGTGGATTCTGCGATTTCGCAGAATCTAAGTGCAGAATCTTATTTGTGTGGCGCAGAATCTACGGACAATAATTGTCATTTTGAGCGAAGCGAAAAATCTCATAATTTCGTGGATTCTGCGAATCTTAAAAATTTTGAGTTTTTTTACACGCCTCGCAGACTAATATTTTTTATAAGAAATTTTCCACAAAATCAAAAAGATGAGATAATTGAATCCTTTGGTCCTCCGCTAAATATCGCCTATCAAAATAATGCGCCTACAAACGCTACAAAGAGCTTTTTAAGTAAGCTAAATATTTCACTTGATGAAGTGCAAATCAAAGAAAAAAACGGCAAAGAATGCCTTTATTTTGCCAAAAAAGAAAATGGCAAAAATACAAGAAATTTGCTTGAAAATATCATCGATGATTTTTTGGATAGTTTGAGCTTTGATAAAAAAATGCGCTGGGGAAGCGTGGAAAATGCCTTTGTGCGCCCGATTCGTAATATTTTTGTGCTTTTTGGAGATGAGTTTGTGAAAACGCCAAATTTAGCAAAAAAGTATGGATTCACGCATAGTGCGATAATTTCGCCACATAGAAATTGTGCGCCAAAAGAAATAAAAAGCACAAATGAATATTTCTCATTTTTAGAAAAAAATGCGGTGATTTATTCGCAAGATTTGCGCAAAGAGCGCATTTTGGAGCAGATTAAAAATTGCGGTTTGTTTGTGGAGATTGACGCGGATTTGCTAAATGAAGTGGTGGCGATTTGTGAGTATCCAAATGCGCTGGTAGGCGCGTTTGATGAGCGATTTTTGGTGTTGCCAAAGGAAGTCATCGTTACTTCGATGAAAGTCAATCAAAAGTATTTCGCCACCTATAAAAGCGCGGATTTTGATGTGCTAAATAACGCATTTATCGTGGTTTGCAATAGCACAAATCCTAGCAATCTCATAGCACAGGGCAATGTAAAGGTTTTGAGCGCGAGATTAGAAGACGCGCTATTTTTCTACCACAATGATTGCAAAAATTTTAACGCAGATTCGTGCGATTCGCGCCTAAAAAATATCGAATTTATGAAAGGTGGCGGGAGTTTGTGGGACAAAGTTGAGCGAGAGCAAAAAATCGCAGAAATTATCGCACAGAGTTTAGATTCACGCAAATTTGGCGCGAAAGATTTGGGCGATTTGAATGCCGTGAATCTAGCGCATATCAAAAAGGCGATTGCCATCTCAAAAAATGATTTGGTTAGCGAAATGGTGGGCGAATTTGGCGAATTGCAGGGCATTATGGGCGGATATTACGCAAAAAATGCGGGATTAGATTTTGCGATTTGTGAGGCGATAAAAGAGCAGTATTTAAATGCGCCTAGTAGCGCAGAGGGCGCGATTTTAGGCATTGCAAATAAGTTAGATTCAATCCTTTGCCTTTTTGCATTAAATAAAATCCCAAGTGGCTCAAAAGACCCGTTTGCCTTGCGTAGGGGTGCAAATGGGATTTTAAAGATGATTGAAAAATTTAATTTGCATTTTGATTTGGAGGCGATTTGCCAAAAATTATCTGCAAATTACGCAAAAATCGACATTGACAAAATTAAAATCTTTTTTTATGAGCGATTGGAGGGCGTTTTGGGGGTGAATCAATCCGCCATAAATGCCGTAATTAGGACAGGTGAGAGCGATTTGCTTGAACTTATCCGCAAAATAAAAGCACTAAATCTAATAGCCAAAAGCCCTGACAAAGGCGCATTAAAGGTGCTTTTCAAGCGCGTGGCAAATATTTTAAGCGATACAAAGGCTACGAAAATCGATGAAAATTTACTTTCCGAAAACGCCGAAAAAGAGCTTTATAGAGCAATTTGTGATTTTAAAAAGCTCTCTTTTGCCACGCACGAAAAGCGAATCATCGCTTTGCTTGACTTTAAAATCGTGCTTGAAAAATTCTTTGATTCTGTGCTGATAAATGCGGAAGATTTAGCGATAAAAGAAAATCGAATCCTCCTCATAAAGGCTGTTTATGAGGAGTTTTTTAAAGTGGGAGATATAAAGGAAATTTCATTTTAACCAAAAACATACAGAGTTTATTGCTTCGCAGGGTTTTAGGCAGGCTAAAACGATGCTTAAAAAAACTTTTAGTTATGGTGGCTCGAGGCAGAATCGAACTGCCGACACGAGGATTTTCAGTCCTCTGCTCTACCAACTGAGCTATCGAGCCAAAATTCAAAAAACGCATTTTTGTAAAAATGAAAGTGCAATTATAAAAAAATTGTTTTAAACTTTTCTTAAATTATGAAAATTTTTTGAAAAATTTTCATTTTAAATCGCATAAATCGCAGAATCTAGCAATAAAATCATAATAATGTTTCTTATAATAAATTGCAAAATAATATAAAATCTTAAAAATCTAACGCAGAATCTGCCTTTGTGTTGTATTTTTAGGCAAACAGAGTGGGTGCAGAATCTCTTTTTAGATTCTGCGAAATTTATAGATTCTGCGTTTTTTTTCAGTCATTGCGAGATTTTGCGTAGCAAAATCGTGGCAATCTAATTCGTAGATTCTGCTATTTTCGTGTGAATTATGCGAGATTCTGCGAATTTTTGCGTTCGTGCGAGATTCTGCGAATTTTATATGATTTTGCAGAATCAAGCAGATTCTTCGATTTTGACTTTTTTCACAGAATCTGCGAATAATCCATCATTGCGAGGCAGTTTGAGCGAAGCGAAAACAACGAAGCAATCTATTTTTTTAATTCATAGATTGCCACGCTCGCTTCGCTCACTCGCAATGACGAAGTGGGGCAGATTCTGCGATTTTTATAGATTCTGCGTTTATTTTCAGTCATTGCGAGATTTTGCAACGCAAAATCGTGGCAATCCATTGTTAGATTCTGCGTTTTCGTGCAAGATTCTGCGAATTTTATTTGATTCGCAGAATCTACGATATTTTCGCCATTTTTTGGATTACATTCGTTTGTTTCTTCTCGCAAAAGGGTGGTTGCACTGACTTGCACCTTGCTCCCGATTTTTTGCACCACGAAGCGGGCGAGTTTTGGGTGCTTCGCACAAATTTGATTTAATTGTGGATTGCCGCGACTTGCTTTCGCAAGTCTCGCAATGACGAAGTAGTGGTAGATTCTGCGAATTTCGTGCGAATTATGCGAGATTCTGCGATTTTTCACATTAGATTCTGCGAAAAACGCAGAATCTAAAATCGCCTAAAACTTCTTTCTATCCGTATCTAGCAAGATTTCTTTGGCGATGTCGCTTACCTTTGTGCTGATTTCTGATGAATTATTTGCGACTATTACATTTTGCTTGGTGGCATTTTCGATATTGCCGACTACTTCATTTATTTGCAGGACGCTGTTTGCCTGCGTTTTGATTTGTTCGCCCATATCATTTATGCTCTGCACCAAAATATTGATATTCGCCTCAATCTCACTCAAACTTTTCTGCGTTCGCTCCGCTAGCTTCCGCACCTCATCGGCGACAACGGCAAATCCGCGCCCGTGCTCGCCTGCGCGCGCCGCCTCAATCGCCGCATTTAGCGCAAGTAGGTTCGTTTGGTCGGCGATATCGCGAATTATGCTAATGACATTTTTAATATCCTCGCTTTGCGTGATAACTTCGCCCGTGCGGGAGCTTACATCCTGCATTGAGTGCGTGATTTGCTTTATGTCATTTGAAGTTTGGTTAAGCGAGCTTGCCTGTGAATTTGTTAATTTTTTAAGATTCTGCACTTCTTTTGCCAAAAGCTCAGATTCTGCGCTAAGCGAGTGGGCAAACGCCGATGAAGTTTGTAGCATTTTGCGGATTTCATTCCCCAAAATGTTTGTCACAACCTCCACTTTTCCGCTTGCATTTGCCACCTCCGTGCTAAAATCAAGTGCCCTAAAACTATCAAACACGCGGTTGATTTCATTTAGATTATTCCCCACCGCAGTTTTGATTAAGTCAAGTAGCTCATTTACAGAATCTCTCAAAGCATTCAGCTGTGGATTACTCCCAATGCGACTAATGCGCTTATCAATATAGCCATTTTTCGCCCGCTCGATGACACTCAAACTCTCTTTTACCAAATTTGCGTCCATATCAAGGGACTTTTTGATTTTCTCAATGCTGTCATTTATCGCAAGTCCCATTTTGCCAAGCTCGTCCTCTGCGACAATGTGAAGCGGTGGCGGGAGATTTTTAGTGCTGTGGTCAATATAATCAAAAAATCCAAAAAGCGTGGTTGAAATCTTTTGGATTCTGCGTGAGACGGCATATCGAATGTAAAATGTAGTTGAGACAATTAAAATCAAAATGCTAACAATCATAAGAATAGGCGTGGTGGTATGCAGAAAACTCATCGGCGCGTAAATGCTCTTATCCGGCGCAAAAAGCGCGAGTGTCCAATATTTACCCGTATTTGGGAACACCTCAAAACTATGCAACGCCACCTTCCCGTGATATCCTAACTCATTTTTGTATTCAAAAATATTTGTTGCGTTATTTTTGTGATTTTGGAGGACATTTTTAGCGAAATTTGTGCTATTGATTTCTGTCAATATTTTCCCGCGCGAGTCCTTTGAGAGACTATTTGCGATGACTTTGCCATCCATCAAAACAAATCGCTGGTCATTTTCATACACCATCAAACTTGGGTCGCCAAGCATCCCTTCTAATCGCTCCAAATTCACAGAGAGCGCGATAACCGCGACAATCTGCTTTTGCGGATTTAAAATAGGCAAGGCGAAGTTATAGGCATAATATTGTGTGCCGTTAATATTGATATTTTTAGGGGCATCGACTTCGATTTTCCCGCTTTTAAGGGCACTTTGCAATGCTGTGATTTGCGACAAAGTGCCTTTATTTACGCTAAAAGTTTTCGTGCCATTTTGCGTATTTGCCACGCCAAAGGCAATGCTACCATCTTGCTGATGGTGACTCATCTGCGTATTTTGCACGATTGGCGCAAAGCGCGGATTTATCACCATAAATCCAAAATTGACAAAGCGATTATCAGTCGCGGACTCAATAATGCGGATGATAAGATTCATATCCGTGATGGTTCGCCCATCGATGATGGAGCGTTCGGCGAGATTCTGCGCTACTTTTAGCGATGAGTAAATGGAGATATTCGCCCCATCGACAAAGTTTTTGTAGCGAGAGACGGTGTTTGTCAGTGTGACATTCGATTCCTTATCTAGCATAGATTTACTAGCGGAATTCACAATGAGCGCAAATGACAAAATAATCAAAAACACAATGCACGCAAATACAAAAATAATCTTATGTGCCACAGACAAATGCTTGTAGTAATTAACCATATTTAACCCCTATTTTTATTTAAAATCTCGCAGAATCTACTTTAACGCAAACGCGCCAAATTCTGCGCCAAATCGCAGAATCTACAAAAAAATACGCTAGATTCTGCGCTTCATCACTGCACTAGCAAATAAACAGGTTTCGTAGCGATATCTCTACTTACGCGCTCATAGTCCCTTTGCGCATCCTCCCTGCTCTTATATGGTCCCACCAAATAGCGCGTGATGACATTTGAATTTATCATAATCTCTTGGATTCTGTAACTATAATTATTTAGACTATCCAAAAATGCGCGGTTTGGCGTCTTGCTAAATGCGCCCACTTGCAAATAATATCCATTCTCCGCAATGTCGCCGTTATTTAGGCGATTTGTCGTTCGGCGTGGAGCGGTTGAAACCACAACTTTTGGCGTGGTGGCACTTGGTGCTTTTGGCGGAATAGTCGCCTTTGGCGTCTCTACTCGAATTGGCGCACTTGGCATTTGCTCCATACTCTCCGGCTCGGTGTTATTTTTAATATCTCTCACAATCTCATCAAACCTATCTCCGCTAATATCAGTGCTATTATCAATCGGCATAGGACTAAAATCGCCACCGGGCACTTCTATGGGTGCTTGCGGTTGATTATCAACTACGATAGTCTCACTACCTTTATTACTCATCATCACCATAATGATTGCGATTGCAAGCACAAGCACCACTATTGCGATAATTAGCAATAGCATTTTTTTCGAATCCTTCCCCCGCATATCATCACCTCCTAGCATAATGTCATCAAATTCTCGTTTTTCCATACTTTCTCCTTAAAAATAAATCTACAAATGCTTCGACCAAAATGAACCGCGCTCTTTTGCATACACTTCATAGGGCAGTGCCAAAATGTTGAAGCCTAGCGGAACTTCATTTGTCGGGAAAATCCGCCATTGCTTCGGAGCCACCGCCTCTAATCGCAAACTCAAAGTCTTTGCTAGCAAAATCGCCTCTGTTAAATCAGTATGCCCCTTATGCACATAAATATGCAAATGTCCTCTTGTCTTGGAGCGATACGCCGTCCAATTCAAGAATCCTTCTTTTCTAAGCAATAATTGTGCCTTATGGTAAAATCCCACATCATCCGTGCCATTATAATCAATTACGATATTTTCGACTTTTTTATTTCGAATCAAGCTATGCGCCACGACTATTTCTTTATTCCAATGTCGCTTGATAATATCTGCGGTTAAAAGCGCGTTATGAATCACAAATTTATTAAAAAATATCTTATTTTGGTGCAGAATCTTATCTTGCAACGAGCCATCATACGAGTAATAATGGCTTGTGTTTAGCTTGATTAGCTTTAAGTCTAATATCGTCATCGCCTAAAAAATCGCCTTTTCATAAATCTTAAAATCCTTGCTAAACTCCGCGATTTCAGCGCGAATCTTATCTTGCAAAGAGACATTTTTAATGTCATCTAAAATATCACAAATCTTATTTGCTATAAATTCAAATTCGCCTTCTTTCATACCGCGCGAAGTAAGTGCGGGAGAGCCGATTCGCAGTCCGCTTGTCTCCATCGCTTTGCGTTTATCACCGGGCACCATATTTTTATTTACCGTGATTCCTGCGCGTCCAAGTGCGTCCTCTGCGACTTTTCCGCTAAAATCTTTGTCAATAAAACTCATTAGCACCAAGTGATTGTCCGTCCCACCGCTTACGATATTATAGCCTCTTTTTACAAAAACTTCGGCAAGAGTTCTTGCATTTGCGCGGACTTGCTTTGCGTGGGTTTTCCACTCAGGCTTTAAATTTTCTTTGAATCCCACAGCTTTTGCAGCGATGACATTCATTAGCGGACCGCCCTGCGTAGCGGGAAAAACGGCTTTGTTGATTTTGGTTGCAATCTCTTCATCATTTGTCAAAATCACGCCACCACGCGGACCACGCAAGGTTTTGTGTGTGGTTGTGGTAACGATATGACAATATGGAAAAGGATTTGGATACTCACCACCTACGACAAGTCCCGCAATATGCGCAATATCGCCAAAGAGTATCGCTCCCACGCTATCGGCAATCTCTCTAAATCGCGCAAAATCTAACTCCCTAGTATATGCAGAAAATCCGCACACAATGATATTTGGCTTCACAATCTGCGCGATTTCTGCAAGTTTGTCATAGTTGATTCGCCCGTCCATCTCCACGCCGTAAAAAAAGCTTTGATAGGTTTTGCCACTTTGGCTAACTTTTGCGCCGTGAGTTAGGTGTCCGCCGTGATTTAGGCTCATTCCTAAAATTTTATTGTATGGTTGCAACAGCGCGGCATAAACAGCGGCATTTGCCTGTGAGCCTGAATGCGGCTGGACATTGGCAAATTCACAGCCAAAGAGCTTTTTTGCGCGTTCAATGGCAATAGTTTCCACGCCATCGACAAACTCGCACCCGCCGTAATATCGCTTATTTGGGTAGCCCTCTGCGTATTTATTTGTCAGCACACTGCCTAATGCCTCGATGACTGCGGGAAATGTGAAATTTTCACTTGCAATCATCTCTAAATGGCTCTCTTGTCGCCCCCACTCGCTTTGAATTAAGTCATAAATCTCTTTATCCGCATTTTCTAAATATGTCATTTTTTTGTCCTTTCGTTTTGATTATTCGCAGAATCTAGGGCAGATTCTGCGTTTTGTACCGCAGAATCCACGCTAAAATTTTGCTTTATAGGCTTCATTGCAGGGAATAATAGCACATCTTTTATGGTTTTTTGATTTGTTAGTAGCATTACAAGCCTATCGATTCCTATGCCCTCTCCCGCAGTGGGTGGCATTCCATAGCCCAACGCCCACACAAAATCCTCGTCCATATATTGCGCTTCCTCATCGCCCTTTTCTTTTTCCGCCACCTGCGCCTTAAATCGCTCCATTTGGTCTAGCGGGTCGTTTAGCTCACTAAAACCATTTGATATTTCCTTGCCACCGATAAAAAGCTCAAATCGCTCGGCAATCTGCGGATTTTCATCGCTTCGCCTTGCAAGTGGGCTAATTTCGATAGGAAAATCCGTGATAAAAGTAGGATTTATGAGTTTTGATTCGACAAAATTATCAAACGCCAACGCCAAAAGTTTGCCGTAATTCAACGAATTCCAATTTGAACCTTTGGGCACTTCGATTTGCGCATCTTTTAAAAATGCTTCTAATTTATCGCGTGATTCGACAATATCTCGCGGAATCTGCCCTATTTCACAAAGCGAATCTTTATAACTAATCTCGCTAAATTTATTAAAGTCGATTTGTTGCGAATCCCACTCGATGATTCGCCCCAAATTTAGCGAATCCAACAAAAACGCAAAAAATTCTTTTGTCAGCGCAATCAAATCTTTGTAATTATGATACGCCCAATAAAACTCAATCATCGTAAATTCAGGGTTGTGGCTGTGGTCCATTCCTTCATTGCGAAAGTTGCGATTCATCTCAAAAACAGCCTCAAAACCGCCCACAATAAGCCGTTTTAGGTAAAGCTCAGGTGCGATTCGCAAGTATCGCTCGACATTTAGCGCGTTGTGGTGCGTTTTAAATGGCTTTGCATTCGCGCCACCGGGGATTGGGTGAAGCATTGGCGTCTCAACCTCTAAAAATCCTTTGCTCTTAAAAAACTCCCTTACAAGGGCGATAATCTCACTTCTACGCCTAAAAGTATCCCGCACATCGCTATTTACAATCAAATCCAAATACCTTTGACGATAGCGAAGTTCAATGTCTGTAAGTCCGTGAAATTTCTCAGGCAGTGGGATAATTGCTTTGGTTAGAATCTCAAAAGACTTCGCGTGGAGCGTTAGTTGATTGGTGCGCGTCTTAAAAGGATAGCCACTAACGCGGATTATATCGCCTACTTCAAGGCATTTTTTGAGCGTTGCAAATTCATCGCCCAAATCATTTTTGCTAATATAAATCTGCAAAATCCCGCTTTCATCTTCAATGTCAATAAACGCCGCTTTGCCCATAAGGCGCACTAATTTCACGCGTCCAGCGACAAAATCATTGATTGCGTGGGTAGCCAAATCTTGCGCCGCACCCTCTGAATCAAGTGCATTTGCTTCGTATTTTGCGATAAATTCTGCGTTTGATAAATCTTTGTGCGCGTCATTGCTATATGGATTTTTGCCTATTTCACGCAATAAATCCGCTTTTTCAATGCGCCCTTTGATATAAATATTTGAAAACAAAATTAGTCCTTTTTGGGATTTGTGCGATTCGCAGAATCTGTGCTTTGATTCGCAGTCCGATTCGCAGAATCTACGCTATTCATAATCTCATTCACAGCGTTTTTGCCCTGCTCTGTGAGATTTTCACGCATTTCAGTGGCAAAATCCGTTTTCACAATAAAGTCGCCGATTTTTATCATCACAGGGTAAAGCGCACTTGAATCGCGCAGTTTCAGCGTCCAATTTGACAAAAAGTTGATTTTTGAAAATGTAAAAAATATGATTGATAAAATAAGAAAAACTTTAATCCCAGCAACGCCCACGCCACCGATTTTATCCGCCACTCCAAGTTTGATAAATCGCACAAAGCGCACCAAAATCTCCGCCAAAACCAACGCCAAAATCCACAGCACACCCAAAATCGCCACGAATCCTATGAGATTTACAAGGGTGGGACTTTCGATTTTGAGAAGTGAATTTAGTGCGCCACCAAGTGCGACATTAAAGCGCGAAGCAAGCAAAACGCCCCCGATTATGCCAAAAACGCTACATAATTCGCGCACTAGCCCCGTAAAAAGCCCCTTTAACGCCAAAATCACAACCATCAAAATAATAATTATGTCAAAATACACGCTTGAAACCCTTGAATTTTTAGATAAAATTTCGCCCTATTCTATCACAAAAAGGATAAATATGGCGTTGCTTATAAACTTTAAAAGACGAGATTCTACCAAAAAATCCAAAGATTTAAGCCACAAAAATCAAAAAAATGCAAAAAAGCAAAAATTTGCAAAAAAATCAAAATTTGCAAGATTTAAGGATTTTATGAAAAAAAAGTCGCTAGATTCTGCGATTGCCCTACTCTACGCGCTAATTTTTTCGCTACCGATTTATTTAAATATTTTCACTTATTTGAGTATCGATGAAAATACCCGCCAAATTAGCGCGTATCTGCCATACATAAATGCAATTTTCGCGCTACTTGCGGTGGCTTCGGCTTTAAGTGTCGATAAAAAATATCGCTTCTTTTTTGGCTTTTTTGTGGGGATTTTGTGGTTTTATTGGATGGTGATGAGCTTTACGCACTCGTATTCGAGCATTACGCACTTTATCCCGCCTGCGCTAATTTTAATTGGCATAATTTATGGCGTTGTGTTTTATTTTCTTTTATTTTTTAATAATAAAATTTGGCGCATTATTTCGCTCTCAATCATTGGATATATCCCTATTTTTGGGTTTGATTGGCTTGTGGTGGAGGCGTTATTTTCATTTAGTATTTTTAGCGTTAAGAAAATTTCTTTTATTTTTATTTTGGTTTGCGTGGCGATTTGTTTGCATTTTTTACGCAAAATGCGCGAATCTATCAAAAACAACGAGCGCGAATATAAAAAGCGCAATATTAGATTCGCGATATTTGCGCTAATTTTGCTAATTTTCGTGATTGATTTTTCGCATTTTGAAGTGCAAATCCCGCCCAAAATCGCCATCACGCAAATGAATGTAAATCAGCAAATAAAATGGAGCGAAGAGCGGCAAGTGATTGTGGAGCGCAACTTTGGGCTAATTGATGAAGCGATTGCACGCGGGGATAAAATGATAATTTTGCCAGAGACTGCCTTCCCCTTTGCGCTAAATTTATTTGAAAACATAGTGCAAAATTTGCGTGAAAAAAGTCGCCAAATCACCATAATCACGGGCTCTTGGTGGGTGGATAGCTATGGCGGGGCGTTTAATAGCACTTATATTTTTGAAAATGGCGCATTGGAGGTAAAAAACAAGACTTTTCTTGCGCCATTTGGCGAGTATTTGCCCTTGCCAAAATTTATCGCTTCAATTTTTAGCAAAATCACGGGCATTTCATATAATTTAAAGCAAAATCAAAATGTGCTAAATGACGCAAGGACGGCGATTTTGGACTTTCGCAGTGCGATTTGCTATGAGGGGACAAAAAGGGAGGCGTATAGCGAAAATCCCCGCTTTATGGTGCTAATCAGCAATAATGCGTGGTTTGCCCCAAGTATCGAGCCGATTTTGCAAATGATGCTAATGAAATATTACGCAAGGTTGCACGGCACGACTATTTTGCATTCATCAAATGGCAGTAAAAGTATGATTATAACGCCAAATGTGGGGCTAAATTTTATCCAAAGGGATTAGAAAATCCGTCATTGCGAGAATTGCGAATGCCATTCGTGGCAATCCAAATTTTATAAATCGCACGAAAAATCGCAGAATCTAGCGTGTTTGCTTTGCTTGTCATTTTGAGCGAGTGAAACGAGCGAAAAATCTCCGTCATTGCGAGAATTGCGAATGCAATTCGTGGCAATCTAGATTCTGCGAATTTTGCCTTATTTTGTTATATCAAGCAAAACTAAGCAATCATCTATTTTTAGATTCTGCGTTTTTCATTTATTTTGCAGAATCTTGCACGAAAATCACAGAATCTAAAATAATCCGTCATTGCGAGATTTTGCAAAGCAAAATCGTGGCAATCTAGATCCTGCGAATTTTTGTTGTTTGTTTTGAAAATTCAAAAGATTCTGCGTTTTTTATGTGAGATTCTACATTTTTCATTTATTTCTATTTCGCAGAATCTCACACAAAAAAAATCGCAGAATCTTTGTGTGAAAAAATCGCAGAATCTGCATTTATTTCCCTTCCCTTAAAGAGGAAATTTTTTCAACTTCCCCCTCCCTTGCGGAGGGGGCTAGGGGGGTGGGTAAAATTATTTTAGATTCTGCGTTTTTTACCTTATTTTGTTATATTAAGCAAAACGAAGCAACTATCTATTTTTAGATTCTGCGTTTTTATTTATTTCGCAGAATCTTGCACGAAAATCGCAGAATCTTTGCGTGAAAAATTCGCAGAATCTGCATTTATTTCCCTTCCCTTAAAGAGAATATTTTTTCAACTTCCTTCCCTCCCTTGCGGAGGGGGTTAGGGGGTGGGTAAAATTATTTTAGATTCTGCGATTTTTGTTATTTGTTTCAAAAATTCCAAAGATTCTGCGTTTTTCATTTATTTCGCAGAATCTCGCACGAAATCGCAGAATCTAGCGTGTTTGCTTTATTTGTCATTTTGAGCGAGCAAAACGAGCGAAAAATCTCCGTCATTGCGAAATTTGCAACGCAGAATCTGTGTTATTTTTCCGTCATTGCGAGATTTTGCAAAGCAAAATCGTGGCAATCCAAATTTTATAAATTACACGAAAAATCGCAGAATCCCGCACGAAATCCGCAGAATCTACGCCATTTTCGCCATTTTAAAACATTTATTCCGCAAAGACGCCATACGCCATAATCTTATCAAACCGCTTGGAGAGGTAATCTTTGTCTTTTTTTATCTCTTTTACTGCGTTTAAAAAATAGCTTTTGATAGCCTCTGCTGCGCCCATTTTGTCCCTGTGTGCGCCCACAGATGGCTCTTTTATGACATCATCGATTAGCTTCATATCGTGCAAATATTCAGGGATAATTTTTAGCGATTTGGTTGCATTTTCGACTTTTAGCGAATCATTCCACAAAATCGCCGAACAGCCCTCAGGCGAAATCACGCTAAATACGGAGTATTCCATCATCGCTAATCTATCAGCCACGCTTATGGCAAGTGCGCCTCCGCTTCCGCCCTCGCCTATTACTACGGCAACGGTAGGCGTTTTTAACGCGCTAAATTCTTGCAGATTTTTGGCAATCGCCTCGCTTTGTCCGCGCTCTTCTGCGCCCACGCCCGGATACGCCCCTGCGGTATCTACTAGCATTAAAATGGGGAGGCTAAATTTTTCAGCGATTTTTGCCACGCGTAAGGCTTTGCGATAGCCCTCTGGGTTTGGCATACCAAAATTTCGCGCGATTTTATTTTTTGTCCCTCTGCCTTTTTCCTCTGCGATTATCATCACGCTTTGTCCATCCATTTTGCCGATAAAGCTCACAATCGCCAAATCATCTTTATAATGTCTATCGCCGTGAATCTCGTAAGCATCGCTTAAAATCAGCTCAATATAATCCATCGAATAAGGTCTATCGGGGTGGCGGGCAAGTTGCAGTTTTTGATAGTCCGTGAGATTGGCATAAACCTTGCTAACTTCTTTTTCTAACTCTTTGCTTAAAATCTCTTGTGCGTGAATATCGCCACGAAATACGGCAGATTCGATGTCATCTTGGATATTTTTTAGCTTTTGCTCGAAATCTAAATAAGTAAGCATAATGAACGCTCCATTTAGTCGAATCTCGCGCTTGTTGCGCTAGAATCTATACTTTTTTGAAAATCACAACGGCGTTTGTCCCGCCAAAGCCAAATGAATTGCTCATCACACATTCGACTTTTGCGTCCCGCGCGGTGTTTGGGATATAGTCCAAATCGCATTCAGGGTCTTTTGTGATTTGATTTATCGTAGGTGGCAAAACAGAATGCTTCATTGATAGAATGCTAATTGTCGCCTCCAAAGCACCTGCCGCACCTAAACAATGCCCGATTTGCCCTTTTGTAGAGCTAATGGGCGGGACATTGTCCTTGCCACCAAAGACATTTTTAATCGCAATGGTTTCATATAAATCATTATACTTCGTGCTAGTGCCGTGCGCGTTGATATAATCCACCTTTGTATTTGCCATAGCAAGGGCGGCTTTCATTGCGCGAAATGCACCCTCGCCGTTTGGCGCGGGAGTTGTGATATGATTTGCATCACCACTCTCGCCAAAGCCGATAAGTTCAGCATAGATTTTTGCACCGCGTTTTTTAGCCAAATCATAAGATTCAAGTAGCAAACTCGCCGCGCCCTCGCCCATCACAAAGCCATCTCTATCATTATCAAACGGACGGGAGGCACTTTTTGGCTCATCGTTGCGAGTGCTTAATGCTTTCATTGACGCAAATCCGCCGATTCCCACAGGGCAGATGGCAGATTCTGCGCCGATTGCAAGCATTCTATCCGCGCCACCTAGCACAATAGTCTTATATGCTTCGATAATCGCGTGATTCCCCGCAGCACACGCCGTTACACTTGCCAAAGTGGGACCTTTTAGCCCATATTCGATTGATACGAATCCACCTAGCATATTTACAAGCGAGCTAGGGATAAAAAACGGATTTATGCGCCTAGCTCCCTTTTCAAAACAAGCTATGGAATTTTTTTCGATATTGCCTAAACCACCAATGCCTGAGCCTGACGCTGTGCCAAATCGCTCATAGTCAATATCCTTGCACTCCAAAATGCCCGAATCTTCCATAGCTTCTTTTGAAGACTGCAAAGCAAGTTGTATGAATCTATCCGCCTTTTTGATTTCCCTAGCGTCCATCACAGACGCAGGGTCAAAACCAACTATCTCTCCAGCGATTTTGACGGGCATTTCGCTCACATCAAATGAAGTGATTTGTTTTATCCCGCATTTGCCTTCGACAATAGCATTAAAAGCCGAATCTCTATTTAGCCCTAAGGAATTTATCATTCCTATGCCCGTTACAACAACTCTTTGCATTCGCGTCTCCAAATATGCGTTATTTTTGCAATTATTTTTTGTGGGCTTCAATGTAATCCACGACATCTTTTACCGTGGATATTTTTTCTGCTTCCTCATCGGGAATCTCCACATCAAACTTGCTTTCTAACTCCATAACAAGCTCTACCACATCAAGCGAATCCGCGCCCAAATCATCTACGAATTTAGATTCGAGTTTCACTTCGTCCGCATTTACGCTTAATTGCTCCACGATAACCGCTTTTACATCATCAAAAATCGCCATTTTTTACTCCTTGTTTTTAAATTTAACTTGAAATTGTAGCACAAAATCTTAAATTTTGCTACATATATAAACCGCCATTGACTTTTATAACCTCGCCTGTGATATAACTAGCACTATCACTTAGCAAAAATGCCACGACTTGCGCTATTTCATCGACATTTGCGAATCGCCCCAAAGGGATATTTTTGAGATAAGATTCTTTTATCTCATCTTTTAGTCCCTCTGTCATACTTGTATCCACAAATCCCGGCGTGATAGCGTTAAATCGCACATTGCGAGGCGCACCCTCATAGGCAAATGACTTGCTCATCGCAATCATTCCGCCCTTACTTGCCGCGTAATTGCTTTGCCCTGCGTTGCCCCGCTCACCGATGATTGAGGCGATATTTACCACGCTACCAAAGTGATTTTTACTCATCGCTTTTAGTGCCTCGCGTGAGCAAATAAAAGCGGATTTGAGATTTGAATCAATCACGCTCATAAAATCCTCCACTTTCATTCGCAAGGCAAGTTTGTCATTCGTAATCCCCGCGTTATTGACAAGATAATCGATACTACCATCGCAATCTGCAATCACCTTAAATGCGTCAATGACTTCATTTTCATTGTCCGCATTAAATTTAATCACAGCCGCATTGCCACCATCTCTCTCAATCTCATCTTTTAAGCGCAGTGCGGGATTTTCATCACTTCGATAATTTATCCACACTTTGAGATTATAACTAGCCAAAACTTTTGCAATACCCGCGCCAATGCCACGAGATGCGCCCGTAACCAATACATTTTTACCGCTAAATTTCATCACAAACTCCATTTTTTAGATTTTAGTGCCGAATCTAATGAAAATTCTGCGCCAAAATCACCTATATTGCGCGTGAATCTATAATTTCGATTCATATCTACGCAACACATACAATCGCTTCAACATTTTCTTTTTCGCGCTTATTTTTTGCTTTTTGCGCTTTTCAGTTTGGCTCTCAAAAAACCTGCGCGCACGAGATTCCGTAACGACCAAATTTCTATCAGCTTGTTTTTTAAAGCGTCTGTAAGCCTCATCAAAGCTCTCATTTTCCCTAATCTTAATGCCGGGCATACTCTCATCACCACCTTTTTTTGTAAGATAAAAAGCCGAAATTCTAGCAAAAAATTTTGAAATTTACATAAGATTCTGCGAAATTGCCTAAATTTTATATAGATCGCAGAATCTTACACGAAAAACACTAGATTCTGCGTTTTTGATAAAATTTCGCACGAGATTCTGCGATTTTACACGATTTTCGCAGAATCTTAAATGCCTTTAATATTTCCCCATCCTTCCGCCGCTTCGCGTGTTTTTCGCTCCGCCGGTGTCGATTCCGTAGTTGCGATTTTCATCTTTTGCTTCGCCTTTTATGTAGATAAATGCGCTTGTGTTCCACCGCACGCTTTCATTCCAATAGGCGTTGTATAGCAAAAAGTTTGGCATTGCGGGGATGACTTGCCCTGCGTTATTTTTTGCTATGCCGTGTCGAATGTTTAGTTTGTAAGTCCCTGCGCCTAAAAAGTTATATGCGATTTCTTGCATTCCATTTGTTACACCGCTAACGCGCTTGATTTGGGCGTTGCCTAAATTTTCGATTTCTAATTTGTCATTTGAAATCTGCGTGGCGTTATAAGTGCTGAAAGTC